>MNVH01000029.1 GCA_001871595.1 Candidatus Micrarchaeota archaeon CG1_02_55_22
GTGCAATACCACGGCCTCCTGCTCGCGACGACCCAACAACTCAAGCACGCCCACTGAAATCGCTATTACTCGCCCACGCTCGCCGCAATAAGCCACGGGCACCTGCCGCTCAAGCACCAACAATTTTGGTTTGGGAAGCCCAAGCAATTTGGCCTCCCTAACAGCGAACCGCGAGAGTGTGTGATGCCGCGGAAGAGCGCGACATCCCGAATACTGAAGACGTGGAACGAGCAACCTAATCAATAACAACGCCACCACTAACGATAACGGCACTGCAAGCAACAACGACTGCGTCAATAGTACCGCGCACCCGAGCTGTGCAACCGAGCAGCCAAGGCTCAGCGCCAAAAGCGAGAAGGGGAACGCGGCGACGAAGAAATTGAGCTTCATCAGGAGAGTCTTGCGCGCAAGGTTCTTTTCCCCAACAACGGCAACGTAAAGCACCACGGTGAGCCACAAGGAAACAAGGAACGCGCCGAGCTTTACGGGATCCGCGGCAAAAGCCTCCAGCCCGGCGACCACGTGCCCCAGCATAATAATTTCAGACAAGCCCAGTCACTACCTTTTTTTCTTGAACCGCTCGTCAAAGTAGCTCACGGCGGACGGACCGAACGTCTTGATGAGCCGGTCAACGACGCGCCCGACTATCTTGCGCTCCGTTTCCTCGCGCGAGGCCACCGGCGAATAAGTATAATGCGTACCGCCGCGCCCGGTTGCCGCCACACGCTTGACAAGGCCCTTGTCGTGGAGCCGGTCAAGCATGACTGCGATGCTCGTCTGCGCCGAATCGTCCTTGAGCCGTGCGTGAATCTCGCGGACGCGCAACGGAGCCGGTGCCGCCCACAATACGTCAAGCACCCTGCGCTCTAGGGGACCGAGCACCGAATCCAACGGGTGCTTTCCGCCCTCGCGGAAACGCAGGCTAAGAACATCCAATTCAGCCATTATAGTAAGACTGTACGACCCGACATATAAAAGCATTACTTGAAATGTAAAGGTATAAATACTACATGCGTTACATGATTTGTAAGACTTACGGGTGATGTTATGGATAAGCACGATGGAAATCAAAATGAAGCGGGCACAGAGGGACACGGACACCACAAGGCGTCAAAAGGTTCAAACCTTGGTTCGCCGCGACTCTTTTATGTTCTGGTGGTGCTCGCCTTCGCGGTGCTCGCATTCAACCAGCTCCAAATCTCGTCTTTGCAGGCAGCGTCCGTCTCTTTGGCCGTGCCTTTGGCTGCCGCGCCGGCGGTTTCGCAACCAGTGGGTGGCGCTGCGACAGCACAGGCTTCAACCGGCCAGATAAACTTGGAGGCGATTGCTGAGCAAGTCATTCCGAAGGGGATTCCGGCGATTTACGGCGCCGAACTCGGCGTGTCGTTCGACGACCCGGTAAACGGCATGACGAAACTCGGCAGGCTCGATGACGGAAAAGGCATGAAGGACCCGGCGGCCAACGCCCGCTACGTCAAGATTGGAAACATGATTTCGTGCGAGTACTGCTGCGGCGCTGACGCTTTAGTGTTCAAGAACGGTGACGCCGCGTGCGGCTGCGCGCACAGCTACGCGATGCGCGGCTTGGCCAAGTACCTTCTCGAGAAGCACGGTGCCGAGTTCTCCGACGAACAAATCGTGGACGAGCTGAGCAAGTGGAAGACCTTGTTCTTCCCGAAACAAATACTGCAGAAAGCGGTCGAGTTCGAGAAGGCCGGAAAGCCGCTCTCGATAAATGACTTGGCAAGCAACAAGTACCGCGGATTCAAGGCGCCCGCCACGGGCAGCGCCGGAGCGCCAACGGGCTTGGGGGCATTGCCGGACATGGTTGGAGGGTGCTAGGAATGTACTGCAAACAATGCAGCAAGCCGGTCATGGCGTGCTGCGGCATCGAAAAAGATTACTGCAACGAGTGCACCGCAAAGCGGATGAAGCTCGATACGAGCAAGGTCAAGGTGGTTAAAAATGGATAAAGGAATACTGATGAACGTGGTTCTGGCAATGGTGCTCATTGTGGGCCTGCTGCAGGCAGTCGAACTAAACTCGCTTTCCACGCAGCGAGCCGCGCCAATAACAACGGCGTCGGCAAGCGTGCAAGCGCCCGCGCAGCAAGCGGCTGCAGCCCCGAACACGCAGGCTTCCGGCGACAGCACGCTCGAATCATTGAACAACCTGCCATCAATGGTCGGCGGCTGCTAAGGCAAACGCCATGGGCAGTTGCAGTCTTCAGCGATAGCTTTGGATGGGTGGTCTTTCCAGTGAATACAAACAAAATCATATTGGCGTTAGTGGCGTTAGCCGCGTTCTCCGGCCTTGCGAATGCGGCCGGGCCGCGCGTGGTAATCTACAACAACGAGGCGTGCGGCCACTGCCAGCCCTACATCGCGGGCCTGATGGACGGGCTCGAATCAATCGGAATAAACGATTTCGAGGTGCGGCGCCTGATAAACAACGCTTCGGTGCGCGCGGAGCTCTCGCAACTGCAGGCCTCGCGGGGCGTGCCGCTGGAAATGCAGGGCCACCTGGTGGTGGCAGTTGACGGCAAGTACTTGTTCGAAGGCCACGTGCCAACGCAGTTGGTAACGCAATTCCTTTCCCAGCGCGCCAAGGATTATCCCGACGGCATAGTGGTGACGCAGGACTCCATGAACGAAGCCCCGACTTACTTGATGATGGTGGACGGCCAAATCCGCGAGTTCGCAATCGGCCAGCCGATTGGCTCGGCCGACGGTGCCGCCAGCCCTTCCGGGGGTTACGGCAGCTACGCGCTCCCCGCGCTAATCGTACTGATTCCGTTGGCGCTCCTGTTCTTCGGCGGTGTGTTAAATGATTGACAAGCGCATCATTCTAGCGATCGTAATAGGCGCCGGCGCGCTGGCGGCTTCGGCTTCGAGCCTGCTCGGCACCGTGCTCGTTTCGGGTTTTCTCGACGGCATCCACCCTTGCGGCATAGGCGTGCTGTTGTTCTTCATCGCATTCCTTATCGCGGTGAGCCGCGACCGTAAGGGCATACTGTGGATGGGCGCGGCGTACATACTTGGAGTGTTTTTGGCGTACTTGCTCATCGGCTTGGGCATAATGCAGGCGCTGACGGTATTTCCCCCAATGTTCATGGCCAAGCTCGGAGCAGGGCTTCTGACGCTCATTGCGTTGGTCACGGTCTTCGACGCGCTCACCGGCCGCTCGACGCTGCGCATGCCGTCGTTCTCGACGCCGTGGGTGCAAAAAGCCATTGAAGAGTCTACGCTGCCCGCCGCGTTGGTTGCGGGCTTCCTCGTCGGCTTGTGCGCGTTCCCGTGCGCCGGCGGAATCTATGTGGCAATAATAGGCTTGGTGGCATCGCGCGTCGACTTCATCGCAAGCCTCGCCTACCTGATAGTGTACAACATCGCGTTCGTGCTGCCACTCGTAGCCATACTGCTGGCCGCGACCAACAAGGGAGTTATTGAAAGGCTCGCCTCGGCAGAGAAGTCGAACAGGCGGGCGTACAAGCTGGGCATGGCCGTGTTCATGCTCGCGCTTGCCGCCGCGATATGGTTCGGTGCAATAGGTGGCTGAAAGATGAAACTGCCTCACATCAATCCCACGCTCGCCGCATTGCTCGGATTCGCCGCGGTCTTGGCGTTCTACTTCGGGCTTTTGAGTCTGCTCAACTCGCCCGGCCACGCGTGGACGCAGTTCCGAGACGATTACTGGTGGATTCTCGCCTTTGCAATCGGCATGGCGACGCAGGCGTGGATTCTCGCGACGATTCACGCTTCGGCCGCAATCGCGGGGGCGTCTGCCGGCTCGTCGGGCGCGGCGATGGCGCTCTGTTGTGTGCACCACGTCGCCGACTTCGCTCCGCTCGCCGGAGCGGCTTTCGCGGCAGGGCTTGTGTACGAGTACCAGCCGGCGTTCATCGCCTTGGGCCTGCTCGCCAACGCAGTCGGCATCATGCGGTTGATGGACTCGGCGTCGAAATGCAGCCATACCGCCGTACCTTTCGCCAAGGCGCTGGACTGGTCGGCCGCGTGGAAGCTGACGCTGTTTGCCGGAGCAGGCCTGACTGTTGGAGTGGCCGCGGGCGTAATGTTTTCTTGAAAAGCTATAGTTTAGGGAGGTCTTGTAAAATGTCTGAAAAATATCTTGCTTACGCGGTGGTGGCGTTCGCCGTGGCGGTCGCGGCGTTCAGCGCGTACTCACTTCTGGCCGGGCCTAGAACCGGCCCGGCGGGCGCGCTCGAACTCTCCGCCGCCAACCAGCAGTACTATGACGCGTTGAACGCGGGTTCCGACGATGATTGCGGGGACTTGCGCGACACGGCCAACGTCCAGCACTTGGGCCACCACCCCGACCGTTACGCGGAGTGCCTCAAAAAGGTAGACCCCGCTTTCCTTAAGCAGGCCACAGGCAAGACTCTCGCGGAGTTCCTGCCCGGCGCGACAACAGCGTCGGCGGCCGCAGCGGGTGGCCCAGTGGTTTCCGTCAGCTACGTTGGCTTCTTCGAGAACGGCACGGTGTTCGACACCAACGTGCGCAGCGCGGCAGAAAAGAACAACCTATCCTTGACGCGCCCGTTCGAGCCGCTCAACTTCACGCTCGGCGCCGGACAAATGATTCCGGGCTTCGAGGACGCGGTTGCCCTGATGGCGGTGGGCGCGGAAAAAACAATCCGCCTTGCGCCCGAAGAGGCTTACGGCGAGTGGTCACCCGAATTGTTGGTCAACGTCTCGCGCAAGAATCTCGAGGACGCCAACGTGACGGTCGAAACCGGCGCCTGGGTTTACACCTCGCAGGGCGGGGCGGGCAGGATAACTTATTTTGACGCGGCGAACGCCACGGTGGACTTCAACAGCCCGCTTGCCGGAAAGACGCTGTACTTCAACGTGACGCTGCTTGCCAAGAACTAGGATGGAGAAAGGGGTGAAGACAATATGGCTGAAAAGAAAAAGAAAGGCGGTTGCTGCAAGTAGCGCCGGGCGCTAGAACTTTGCCTTTAATGGAGTTAACCGTTTTGGCAGGATTGTGGAGGAATGATTGTAAGTTGCTTGACTGGCTTAGAAAATCGTTGAAGGAGAACCATTTGGCGCAAATGGCGTTGTGCTGCCTGCTTCCCGTTGTCGCAATCGCGGCAATGTCTGCTATCGGGCTCGGCGGCGCGCCTGCATACGCAATCGCCTTAGTGCTTTGCGTCGGATCCCACCTCGCACTCGCACGCTGGTCGTCAAAAGAGGGGAACGGAAAGACGTGTCATTAACTCTTCCCGGGTCCAAGGCGTTGCGACCGCTGGCGGAATACGCGTTCTGGCTCGCGGTGCTGGCGGTAACGTACACGCTCATGCAAGGCGCAATGCATCCAAACTAAGACCAGTCGGGCATATTCGCAACGCCCTTTCCCCGGTTGACGTCACACACGCGTTTAGTCCTTGGCGAAGTAGTTGTACGAGACCGCGATTAGATATCCCGTCACCGCGCCTATTACTGCCGCGGCTATTATGCCGACGACAACTGCCGTTGCCGAAAAAGCCATCGGCGCGAGCGACCAGTTCATGTGGAAAAGCGACTGAGTCGCCATCATTGAGTACCCGGGCGTACCAAAGACGAAGATTGCGCACAATAGCGATATTGTCGCCCCGACTACCGCGCCCGCGTACGTCGCCGCCTTCACTTTTACTATCTCAACCGTCTTTTTAGCCAAACCGCATCACCTTCAAACGAGTAAGGCGCTGGGGTTAAAAAGCGTTACTGAAAAGGTAAAGGTGCGACGTGTCAGTTGACGGCGTGCCGGATTATTTCGAGGTTGCACGACTTGTGGACGGAACACCAAGCCGCGCATTTTCTGGCCAAGGCCTTATCCGCATACTTGAGCCCGCATTCCTCGCAAGCATGCAGGCTACCCGAACGCACGTCCATAACCCGTTATGCCCCTTACGGATATTTAAGGCTGCCGAACGGGGAGCATTCAACCGCTAACCCGCTGAAAAGACCCCAAATAGTCGGGGATTATTAGCCTAGCGGTTCAATAATAATTACAGAAAAACAGCGATATATCTATATGCAGAGTTGGTAACCATGAAAGGAAAAGTAAAGATGTTCAACACGGAACGCGGCTTCGGCTTCGTGACCGGCGAAGACGGCACGGACGTTTACGTTCACAGCACGGCCATAGCGGACGGTGCGACCCTTGCAGTCGGCGACTCAGTCGAGTACGATGTCGAGGCAGGCGAACGCGGACCCCGCGCCAAGAACTTGAAGAAGCTCTAAGAATCGTTTTCCCATAAGCTTTCGGATAATCCGTTTACCAAAACGGATCCCCCATTTTTTCACCGCCCAGCCGCGGCCCTACGCACCTAACTATCCGAAGAACAGGAATGCAGGGGGAGTAACTCAAGGAAGTTGCTAGAGTCTGAACTTTTTAGCTAGCGGTACACCAACGACTTTGTAAGTAGGTCTAATATCATATTAAATTCCCAAGCCACGTCAGGGATTAGGTGAGCGCAATGGAAAATGAAACCGCCAATCAGGCTACTGCATCAAACACGATCCGGCTGCACCGGGTCTTAAGGGCGCCCCCTGAGCGGATATACCAGGCAATTTTGGACCCGGCTGCAAATTCCAAATGGCTTCCGCCGTACGGCTTCACCTGCACGGTTCATAAACTGGATGCCAAGGTGGGCGGCACATACAAGATGCCTTTTACGAACTTCTCCACCGGGAAAAGCCAATCCTTTGGGGGTAAGTATATCGAGCTTAAGCCGATGGAACGCATCGTCATAACCGATGTCTTCGATGACCCTAATCTCCCGGGGGAAATGAAGACCACCTACACGCTCAAAAAAGTCTCGGTAGGAACAGAGGTCAGCATCGTACAGGAGAACATTCCGGCAGTCATCCCGCCTGAAGCCTGCTATTTGGGCTGGCAGGAGTCTCTAATGCAGCTTGCAAAGCTTGTGGAACCCGAAATTCCGGACCAGTAATTTTAACAGACAACGCGGTGCGTTGGGGGGAAACCGGAAGAAAGAAGCAGTAACAACCCCAGTATTTGAACCCCTAGACCGAATCTAAGTGCAGGGGGAGGGATTTGAACCCTCGAACCCCTAAGGGATGGGGTCCTAAACCCCACGCATTTGGCCAAGCTCTGCCACCCCTGCATTACTATACTATATTCTGCTAGGAATTGTTTGAATAGGCTTTTGGTCGAGCCTTTTGATCGACCTTTCGCAAGCAAAGCCAGCCGGCTTTGCGCGCACCGTCGGTCAACGATCCAACGGTGTCAAGGAGCGCGAGCGACGCAGGCGCGCACGACGAGTCGTGTAACAAACTAACGGTTTGTGACACCCACAAAAGCAGCGGCTTTTGTTAGGGGCGAGCGCGACGAAGAAAAGGTCGGTACGTTTTTCGAAGCGCCCCGCCGGGTTTAACTAGTTTTCGGGAGACGAGTCTTGAATATGGATGAAATCAATACAGGGATAACGAAGAACAAGCACTTGTTGGGCTGGATAGCGGAATGCGTAAAGTTGTGCAAGCCCGAACGCGTGTGGTGGCTCGACGGAAGCGACGCGGACAAGGAACGGCTCACCGAAGAGGCTTACAAGACGGGCGACTTTTTGCCCGTCAACGCGGAGAAGCATCCGGGCTGCCATTTGCACCGGAGTGCGCACAACGACGTGGCGCGCACCGAGAAACTGACGTTTATTTGTACGCGGGACGAAGGCGATTGCGGGCCGACGAACAACTGGATGGCGCCATCCGAAGCTTACCCTAAACTATCCTCCATATTGGACGGGTCGATGGCCGGGCGCACAATGTACGTTATCCCGTTTTCCATGGGCCCCATAGATTCGCCCGCTCGAAAGATAGGCGTCGAAATCACGGACAGTGCGTACGTCGCGTTAAGCATGATGATAATGACGCGCGTCGGCATCAAAGCACTCGATGCGCTGGGCGATTCGGATGATTTCACGCGGTGCCTGCACGGAAAAGCGGATTTGCACGAGTCGAGGAGGTTTATCTGCCACTTTCCGGAAGACAACGCGGTTTGGAGCGTCGGCTCGGGTTACGGCGGCAACGCTTTACTCGGCAAAAAGTGTTTGGCGTTGCGGCTGGCAAGCTGGCAAGGCAAGAAAGAGGGCTGGCTGGCAGAACACATGCTTATCACTGCAATAACCAACCCTGCGGGCAAGACGCACTTTGTTGCTGCAGCGTTCCCGAGCGCGTGCGGAAAGACCAACCTATCCATGCTCGTGCCGCCAAAAGACTTCGCCGAGAAAGGGTGGAAAGTGCAAACGCTCGGAGACGACATCGCGTGGATTCGCGTGGGCGAAGACGGACGCTTTTATGCAATCAACCCGGAAGCGGGATTCTTCGGCGTCGCTCCGGGCACGAACGAGAAAACGAACCCGAATGCAATGAAGACCATTTCAAAGAACACGATTTTCACCAACGTACTCCAACGCGACGACGGCTCGCTCTGGTGGGAAGGCCACAGCAAAGCACCCGAAAAGGGAATTGATTGGAAGGGCGAGGAATGGACGCCGGAGAAGGGCAGTCCCGGCAGCCACCCGAACTCACGCTTTACCGCACCACTATCGCAATGTCCTTCGCTCCACGATGACTGGGAGACACCAAAAGGAGTGCCCCTCTCGGCAATAATCTTCGGCGGGCGCAGGGCAAAGCTTGCACCACTAGTGTTCGAAGCGTTCAACTGGCAGCACGGCACTTTTGTTGGCGCGACAATGGCGAGCGAAACCACTGCTGCGGCTACCGGCGCAGTCGGCGTGGTGCGGCGCGACCCCATGGCCATGTTGCCGTTCATCGGCTACAATGTGGGCGACTACTTCAGGCACTGGCTTGAACGCGGTGCCGCCGCAAGCAACGCACCAAAGATTTTCCACGTCAACTGGTTCAAAAGAAACGCTGACGGAAAATACTTGTGGCCCGGATATGGGGAGAATTTGCGCGTGCTCAAATGGATAATCGAGCGCTGTGACGGTCGTATCAGCGCGGTTAAGACGCCCATAGGCCTAATGCCGCGTAAGGAAGACCTTGATTTGCGCGGACTGGACTTGTCCGAGGATGCAGTGGAAGAACTCTTGGCGATAGATACGCAGGAGTGGCTCGCTGAAGTCGAGTCGCAAGCCGAATTCCTTTCAAAGCTCGGCGAGCGCGTGCCAGATGAGATTTACGTCGAGCGCGGCAAGCTCAAAGACCGCTTGATGGGCAACAAGGGCTAGCCGTACATTGGATTTTCTTCAAGGCCCTTGTAATCCTTGTGCATCGCCTGCATCTTGGAGAGCGCGTCCTTCAAGCGCGACTCTACTTGCTGCCCGCGCACGGTGAGTTCAGTAGTATCCACCTGCAAGGCGACGAGTTGCGAGAGCTTGTCGAGTAAGCGCGCCGCGCCCTTGGGGTCGAGCGGGGCAGCGGTTTGTACCATAATGTTCGCAGCTGGGAATGATTCGCTCGCGCATTCGGCGATGAGCACGCCGCTCACGCCCTGCGTGGCGCCCTCACGAATCATCTCGACACCCCCCTTCTTGAGCGACTCGGAGACTTTAGGCGTGCTTGCAATGCCGTAAAACTTGTCGTCGGGCTGTTGTGATGCAACGCCGGCCAAAGAATAGATTATTGATGCCTTGTTTGCTTTCGCGAAAGCGAGGAGTTCTTGGGAGAGAGCGAAAACAGTCTCAGCCGGGATGACGAACTCGCTGAAGAGCACGATGAGATTGTGTTTCTCGGAAGCGTAGATGCGCGCGGGAGAAACGGGCTTGTAGTTGTGGATGGCTGCGATTGGCGGGAATTTTGCCGAAACAAAGTAGCCTACGAGCTTCATGTCAAGCTTCTCTGCCAAGTACGAAGCGCCAATAGTACCAATCATTCCGATGCCGGGAAACCCTTCGATAATAATCGGGTTCTTCAACTTGAGCTTTTCAACCATGCGAATTTCGACTTTCATTAATACCAACTCCTTGACCAAGAGAACCGCGGCAACCAATTTAAAGGAAGCTGCTCGCCGCGTAGAAAGCGGCCAAAGAGAGGGGAACGAGCACGGCGGCGTAAAGAAACGCCTTGATTTTGCGCGACTCCAAAAACGCGGAGTAAACCGAGGCTGTCAAAGCAAAAAGCACCGAATAACCTGCGGCTGACAGGTAAAGCACATCCCCCAACTCGCGCGTCGGGCGAACGGTGAGCGCGGAAGCAGAATCCAACGATGACGTCACCGCCAACAATGTACCTAGAATCAAGGGAACGAGCACGCACGCCGCAATCACGGTGTACTTCTGAACTATTAACGCGGATTGCCGCTCGCGGTAGATCGCCTGCAACTCTTGCGCGTCCCCTGCAAGCGCGCGACAAGCACGCGAGAGGTCGACGCCGCTCGAATAAGCCGCGGATAACAAGCGACAAGAACGCGACAACAATACGGACGCGTTGCGCTTCGACAGCTCGTCAAGCGCGCGGGGCACGGGCAAGCCGGCAGCGCACTGCCGACGGGCTTGGCCGAACTCTTCGCTCAACGCACCGTAACCTGCCCCCTCTATTTCAACGAAAACTTTTTCCAACGGAAAACGCGGACCGAACGAAGCCGCTTGCAACAACGCCGCGGGCAAAGCGCTGTCAATTGATGCTACGCGCTTGGAACGAACGTACTCACGCCAAACCCGCACGCCAACAAGAACAATAACTGCCAAGACTAGAACTACAGCAATTGCCTGCAACCACGCTTGTGAAAAATCCATTCAACCAACCATTGAAGGAGGCGCGCGCAGAGCCATCCGTACGAGCAACGCCGCGTTCAACAACGGAAAGACCACGAGGAAGATGAGCGCCAAATCCCGCGGAGAGGCGACGGGCTCGAAGAGAACCGAAGAGAGTATGACATAAGCTGCGAAGAGGCAGGGAACGACGCAGCTAACCGCCACGAAGAAGAGACTCGAAAACGTGGTATCCGAATTATACGCCCGCGCCGAGGCCAGCGCCTGCGAAGCCAGTTCGGAAGAAAGCTGTTCGAGTTCTTGCGACCCTGCGCCCTGGCGGTAAGCGAGAGAGAGCTGCATACAGGTGCGCTTGACTGCCAGCGAAGGCGCGCGCGCAGCAAATGAAGAGACGGCTTTAGGGAAGGGCGTGCCCGCACGCCATTGACTCAACACTCGCGAGAGCTCTCCGGATGCCGCGCCGAACCCGGTGCACGCCGAAGCAAAAGCTTGCTCGAACGGCACGCCCGCAGCTGTTTGCGCGGCAATAGTCTTCACCGCGAGCGGGAAATCCCGTTCCAAGAGCGCGGAATGGCGCTGGCGCAAAAGAGTGGGATAGTATAAACCTACAATAAAGACTAACGCGCCCGTTAGAACGGCATAAACAACCGCGCTTGCACCCGCACCGAACGCATAGAACAAGGCCAGCACTGCAAACGATGCGCATGCTGTTGCAAGCGCCACGCCGGACAAGTATGCACCAGCGTCAGCGTGTTGCGGCAGGGACTCAAAGTCTCGCGCCACACGAAGCTCGAACAATCCAACCAAGCGCTTGAAAGTCATTCCAGGAAACGCTCGAAAGCCTCGGCACAATCATTGAAGCTCGCGCCATCCAAACCCACCAAGTACTGCTCCATCTCATCAAGCCGCTGACGAACGGCCTCCGGAGGCAACGCCATTACCCCCGCAAGCACGCGAATCAATGCGGCGTCGTTGAATACAGTAAAACGCCCTGCCTTCCGGTCGAAACCGGCGAGCTTTAACGCCGAACCATTCTCTACTGCAGCCAATTCGGTGAGGCGACGGCGTTCGACTGGCCTGCGGCCAGCGTGTTCAAGCACGCGCTTGCACACCGCGATGAATGATAGGGACGAGAGCTCGTCGTGTTCGGCCCCAAGGCGCTTCAAGCGCGTGAGGCACTCTTGGGCGGAATTGGCGTGAACGGTACAGTACGTACCGCGCGCCTGGCCCGCCAGCAGCGAGTCAAACAACGCACCCGCTTCAGCAGCGTCACGCACTTCGCCGATTACGACGCGGTCGGGCCGCATACGCAAGGAATCCTTCACTAGGGCATGCAAGCTGACTGACAAGTCGTCACTGGCAACTAAACGGACGACGTGCGGCTGCGGCAACGAGAGTTCTGGCGTCTGTTCTATGGCGACAATGCGTTCGCGAGAAGGAATGAAGGAGAAAAGCGCGTTGAGGAGCGTGGTCTTTCCCCCGCCCGTATTGCCGGCCACGGCAAGCGACGACTCGGAGAGCATTATCAACCACAACGCCGCGGCAATACGGGGCGAGAGCGTACCGTTAGAGACGAGTTCCGGCACGGTGAACGGTTTCTCTCGGAACTTGCGCAAGGTAATCTCGAAACCATTGACCGCAACAGGGGCGAGCGTGGCGTGCAAACGGCTTCCGTCAGGCAACAACGCATCGAGCCGCGGGTTCTGCAGCGTGATACGCCGGCCAAGGGGCCGCGCCATCTTGTTCACCAAGTCAACCGCGCAATCCTGGCTTGTAAGTGCAAACGCGGTCTTGAGCCAGCCGCGCGAACGGTGGAAGACGTAGACGGGTTTGTTCGGCCCGATGACGCTCACCTCCTCGAGTTCGGGGTCGGCGAGCAAGAAATCAAAGAAGGCCAAGCCGGAGAGATTGCTTTCGGCGACGCGCAGCACGCGTTCGGCCCGCGACGATTCAAGGAGCAAATACTTCTTGCGGCACACGCCCATCAAAAGCTGTTCAAGGAGCTGCCTCGCCTGCAAACGGTCCGCGACCGGCAACAAACGCGAGGACTCCAAGTATTCCTGCGAGAGCTCCTCAAGCACATCCGACTCGCCGGGCGAGAGCGCGATGTCAGCATTCACAGCGTAATCCGCGCCCTCGGAAAGAATGGTCCACCCGGCCTCGGTCAACCAATCACCAACACGTCGCCCGTTGCAACGCCCTTACGCTCGGCCTCGCCAGCGGAGAGCTCGATGACCGACTCGTACGCTTGCCGTGGAACGATGAACGCGGAATTTCTTGGCGCCGGAGCCATAACATCAACTACCCTGCCCGACGAGTCAAGGAATACTGCGTCGAAGGACGGACAAAAGAACGAATGCAAGGCGTTGCGCTTGAGGCCCGGCGCGTTGAAACGGATAAGCAACGGCGGAAAACGCTCTTGGGATAACATTATGCCGCGCATGCGCTCGAACGCCGTGCCTGCTATCCTACAACCAGACCACAATACTTTACCGCGCCTACTTACAACCGCCATGAAACCTTTCTCCGGAAGCTTTTACTATTCGCTCGCACCAGACTAATAATAAGGTTTTTATTGCCTAGAACGGTTATTGACCTGTAAAGTGGGATTAGAAGTATGGCACCTAAGAACGTCGCTATCATTCCGGACGGCAACCGACGCTACTCGGTGAAAGCAGGCCTCCAACTACCGCAGGCCTACTCGGCGGGATTCGCAAAAGTCCGTGAGGCGCTAGACTGGGCACGCGACGGCGGCGTACGCGAAATGAGCTTCTGGGCACTCTCGCTCGAAAACTTCGCCCACCGGTCGCTGGTCGAACGCAACATTATCTTCAAATCCATGGCCCGCCGCATCGACGAGGCGCTTGAAAGCCACGAGTTCACTAACGCCAACGCGCGCGTCTCGTTCTTCGGCAAGAAAACCGTTCTGCCTAAGAGCCTGCAAACGCGAATAAACGCACTCGAAGAAAGCACTTCCGGTAACAGCGACTTCCAGCTCAACATCGGCCTCGCCTACTCCGGCCAAGACGAGCTCATTAACGCATCAAAACAAATCGCGCTCAAACTCAAAAGCGGCGAAATCACCGAAAAACAACTCGCCGAAATGGACGAAAAAAGCTATTCACAATACCTTTACACAACCGCGTCGCCCGACCTAGTGATACGCACCGGCAACGTGCAACGCTTGAGCGGATTTTTACCGTTCCAAACCGCTTACTCGGAATACTACTTTTCCCCAAAACTTTGGCCCGAGTTCACGCAACCCGACTTCGCTGCGGCGCTGGCTTACTACGACTCGACCGAGCGACGATTCGGAAAATGACGCTCAAGCCGGTCACGCGCGAGGAAATCGAGCGAATCGGCAAAGCCAAACTACCCGACAGACACGCCGAAGAACTTGTTAAAGGAATAAACAATCGTTTGAACGACGCTATACATTATAGAACTCAACTACAAGGAATAACAGACACACGCGGCAGGCTTGTAAGGCAACGAATAATACGCCTAGTCATAAGCAACTGCATGAACAACTTGCACGGCATAGTCCAAGGGGGTAGAACGCGCAGGCTGTACGACCCAACAGACGGACCAAAATACTACGGAAGCCAAGAAATGTACGAAAGCGCTCAAACACAATTTAAACAAAATGCAAACTACCAGAAAATGCTCGACAGATACCAACGCCTTGACGACGCGCTCGAACAGCACGGTATTAACGGGCGCGCATGGTACGAACGCCACGAGGCGCTGGAAAGGCTCGGAGCCAGCAATCCCGAGACGGTGGCGCACCGACTCAAGCTCTGGCCAATAAGCATGGAACTACTCGAACACGAAGACGACTGGTTCGCGCTCTTCCACTAGACCACGACGTAGTCCATATCGCCGAAACGTGAAACTAAACCAGTTAGCCCGAGCGCGCTTGAAACGGCGAGCGCGGGCGGGAACACGGCCGATGGCAAAGCGTTGTACAACTTTCGCAGCGCGCGGTGTGCGGCGAGCGGTTTGCCCAGCTCTTTCCTCCACGCAGTTTCGTAGTCAAGCTCCCCGCCGTCCAAGAACTGCTTGATTGACTTGGCGGCAATGCGGGCGGCTTGGCTGTTGAACACTATGCCGCCGCCAGTAGTGGCCTTGACCTGCCCTGCTGCATCGCCCACCAACAAAACCCGTCCCAACTGCGTCTTTTCTCGCACGCGCACAGGAATGAGGTGGCTGAACTCGCGACAATTAACACACTTTTTCCCAAGCATCTCAGTTATGCGCGGAAAACCGAAGAACTCTTGCTTAACATTTTGCAGCGAAGCGTAATCTGAAGTCGCAAAGCCGATGCGCGCGGTTTCCTCGTTGACTGGAATAACCCACCCGAAAAAACCTTTGAAGCACGGCTCGAAGAACACTTCAACCAACCTTCGATCTAGGCTAGCACACCCAGAATACTCGGCTTCGAAGGCGAGAACGAAGTCTTGCGGGCGCATGACGGGGAAGCCGGCGCTTCGGGCCACGGCGGATTGCGCGCCATCACAGCCAACGAGCACGCGCGAAGAATAATCGTTGCCCGAGGCAGTAACGTGGACGGCGTCGACAGACTGGCCCAAAGACGAAACGTGGCGGTTGAAATCGAAGGCAGCGCCCGCTTCACGCGCCTCTTTCGCGGCTTGTTCATCTAGAGCCTGACGATTGCATACTAGCGCAACAGTTTCAGAGCGCTCGACGCGGGCAGTGCGGCCGCCGGAATGAAAAACAGCGCCCCGCACCTCGTTAAGCACCGTGTTCGTGTAGTCAACACCAGTTGCGGCAAGACCTTTTTTTGAGAATATTCCGGAACACTTGTGGAACTTTCCCGGCAAAGAATGCTCTTCGAGAACGGTAACGCCCACGCCTTTACCGGCTAGGTGCTTGGCAGTAACGCTGCCTGAAAAACTCCCGCCAACGACAACGCAATCCGGTATTTTAAGCACGAAAAATTGTGTTTCCGCAAGGTTAAATAGTCGTTCGCGGTGAAACTGTTTGGAAATGGTTCTCCAACTCGTTGCAGGGCTGGCACTCATCGCTTTCGCAGGCTACGCGCTCTCGCTTGCATTGCTTGGCAGAAACACGGAACTGCCGGAACGCGTCGTGGTCGCTGCGCTGCTCGGCGTAGGCGTGCCAGCGCTCGCATTGTTGGGCCTGCAGCACGTCGGCGTGAGAGTCAATGACTACGCAATCGTTGCTGGCACGTTCATCGTGATTGGCGCGGCAGGACTCGCGTATTACAAGCTGAAAAAATGAAGCTCCTCGAATCAAAGTGGACTACGATAGCGCTAGTCATCGTCTCGCTCGCATTATTTGCTTTCCTCTTCCGCACGGTCGACGTTGACACGGTAGTACAAACCATTGAGAGCGCGGACTTGGGACTGCTTGCCGTCGCGCTTATATTGACCTTCACCGGCCTGTCCTTGCGCACGCTGCGGTGGGGAATAATCGTGCGCGAGAAAGAAAGCGTCTCGTGGCGCGACCTATACATAATACAGTGCAGCGGCATGGCGGTGAGCCACTTTTCTCCCGGCAAGGTACTTGAAGCTGCCAAAGTCCTACCCCTAAAGGCGCGCGGCGTGTCCTACAGCTACGGCATACTCTCAATATTCTGGGAGCGCGTCATGGACGTAATCGTTCTATTCACCTTCGCGTTCCTCGCCTTTCCAGCGTTCGACGACAACGTGCGCCTCGGCCTCGTCGCAGTAATGCTCGCGGTGGCAATCGCGGCGCTGGCGAGCTTCCGGCACCTCGACCGCGTAGTAAAAATATTTTCTCGCCTGCCGTTGGTAGGCAAAAGCATATCCAAACTAGAGGTACACAACTTCCGCAAGCGCACCCTTTTAGCGTCTTTTCTCATCACGCTCGCCGCGTGGATGCTTGACGCAGCCGGCGCGTGGCTCGCTTTCGCCGCAATCGGCATCCACCTGGACTACCTCTTCATTACAACCGCGTTCTTAGCAAGCATACTCGCTGGAATAGTGACGTTCTTGCCCGGCGGCCTTGGAAGTACTGAGGCAATCTTCCTCTTTCTCATTAAAGGCACGGGCTACGGAATAGATGCGTTATTTGGAGGCGTGCTAATAGCGAGGTTGTTCACGCTCGGCCTATCTGCAATAGTTGGCTTCGCGCTCTTGCCGTTCGTCAACAAGCGCTAGAAAGACGCGGGCGCATCAACACCCAACTCCGAGAGCTTGCCCCGGAAGAGCGCGTAAACATTCTGCAAACCCTTTTTATCGTGCGCTTCGAAACGGCACGTTATCGCAGGTTCGGTGTTTGACACGCGAACCAAGCCCCACGCGCCGTCAGGGAAATCCGCGCGAACCCCGTCGAGCTCTGAAACCTTGCCGCCAAGCTTTGGCGCCTCAGACTTGATGTAAGCGACGACTGCGGCAACTATCTCCCGTTTCTTTTCAGCAGGCACCTTGAGGCGGAGTTCTGGCGAAGCGAGGTACTTTGGAATGGATGCTACCTCTTGTGAAAGAGTCTTGCTTGAAAGCGAGAGCACTTGACAGAATTTTGCCGCGGCAAAAAGGGCGTCGTCGTGGTAATAGAAATCGCCGAAGAACGTATGGCCAGTCTGCTCGCCGGCAACGAGCGCGCCGTTCTCCCGCGCGGCCCCGCCAACATTAGTGCGGCCTGCCGCCGAAAGCACGGGCACTCCGCCAAGGCGCTTGATTTCATCTGGCACGGCATTGGACATGCGCAAATCATAGGCAACGCTTCCCCCCTTACCCTGCGAGAGGTAATGGCGCAGGAGGAAGATTAACGCATCATCACTTCTGACCTTAACACCATTCTCGTCGATGAAAGCGACACGATCGCCGTCACCGTCAAGAGCCACGCCTAAATCGGCCTTCGACTCGACCACGCGTTTTTTGAGTGCATCGAGTGTGGCTTCCTTGTGCGGGTCGGCGGCGTGATTAGGAAAACGCCCGTCTGGCTCCTCAAAAAGCACTTCGGATTTGCAATCCAATCGCGCAAAAATCTTGCGCGCGTCCGGACCGCACGCGCCGTTGCCGGAATCAATCACTACGCGGAGCGTCTTACCCAACTTACAGGCTTGCGCCACCGCATCGTCGTAATACTCACCAACAGCCTCTGCAACCGCCGCGCCCTGAGCTGAGGAACGGAATTTACCGTTCAACGCCGCGTCGCCAACCACAGCCATCTGCTTTGAGGAAAGAGGCACGTCGCCGAGGTACATCTTAATACCATTATATTCAGCAGGGTTGTGGCTCGCAGTGATTACCGCACCACCACTCGCCCCCCGCCGCAAGACCTCGAACGTGACAACATGCGTCGGGACAAGGCCGACATCGACAACGTTGAGGCCGGAAGAAACTAGGCCTGCAATAAACGCTTCCTTGAGCGCGGGCGTGTGCGTACGGGCGTCGCCGCCAACGATTATGCTATCGCCAGGCTTGAACAACGTCCCGAAAGCCCGGCCGATGGACTCCGCGTCGCCTTCGGTAAGGTCCTTGCCGTAAATACCGCGCACGTCGTAACCCTCGAAAAGCTTCTTATCCAAATAAAACGCCCCCTAAAACCCACCGTTTAATAAATGCGAATAGTTCATACTAAATCATACTTTTATAGGTATAGGTGGTATTCTTGAAGGCAGTTATTCTCGTTGGAGGCTACGCTACGCGGCTCATGCCGCTTTCCTTACGCATACCTAAAGTCATGGTTCCCGTTGCAGGCAAACCGGGCCTCGAGCACCTAGTGCAAGCGTGCAAGAACGCTGAAATCCACGACGTCGTCATCTCACTCAACTCCAACCAGAAGGTCATCGAAGAGTATTTTGGTGACGGAAGCAAGTGGGGCGTGCAGATAACTTACGTTTACGAGGACTCGATGAGTGACGAAGACAAGTTCGGTGCAATCGGTGCAATAGAGTACACGCTGAAAAAGACGGGCATGCCCGAAGAGTGCCTTATTCTCAACGGCGACAACATCTTTTACGGCCTCGACCTCAAGCGCCTAAAGCACGCCCACGCCGGCAACAAAGGCCACGCCACCCTAGCACTATACACGCTTGAGAAAAAGAGCGAAGTCGAACTGTTCAGCGCGGTGCAAGTGGATGAAAAAGGCAGGATAATGCGTTTCCAAGAAAAACCCAAGCTAGCTGAAGCAGTATCTAACTTGGCGAGCGTCGGCATCTACCACGTCGGGCGCCCTTTTCTTGAAGAGCACTTGCCGGAATTCATCAAGCACAGAAAGATCGTGGGAAAGAAGGCAGACAGCCCTGGCACGCTATGGCAACACTTCGTAGAAAAGGCGGAATTGTACGGGCACGCTTTCACAGGCACGTGGGGCGACACGAACACGCCCGAGACTTACGTCGATATCCACAAGGCATCAATGACCTATCTAGTGGGAAACGAGCTTGGCGGCGATTACACCGTAACCGAAGGCGGCAAGGTAGCCATTTCGCCGGACGCAAAAATCAGTTCTGACGCGATAATCCACGGCCCGGCAATAATAGACTCAGGCTGCGAAATCTCTGCCGGAGCAGTAATAGGGCCCGGCGCGCACCTAATGAAAGGCGTTAAAGTGGGCGAAGGCGCGGCAATCATGAACAGTATAGTATTCAGGGACGCGCAAATCGGTTCTAAGGCGCTTGTGAACGACGCGATAATAGACCTCGGTGCGAGCGTGGGCAGCGGCGCAGTCATGGAAGAGTACTCGATTCTAGGATTCAAAGCAAAGCTTGGCACCAAATCGAAAATGCTCTCAAAAACGCGCGCGTGGCCCTTCGTGGAAATCGGCGAGGACACGGTAGTCGGTGGAACAATAAGGCTACCTGAAGAACTCTTCAAAAACGAGTTAGCGAAAGAACCGTTGTACTAATCCTTTATGGCTTCCCACAAGATTTCTTCGTTGGCGTTGACTTTCAGCCCTTCCTCGCCTATTTCCATCGGGTGAACAGTCGGACTGTGCTTGGTTCCGCGCATCTTGCGCACAAAAATCGAGCGGTTGGGCGGAAAGAAGTAAAGCATGACAAGGCCGTCGGAAAGGAATTCTTCCACGCCGAACCTCGAGTACTCGTCCTTCTTACCGCTGACCTCGCTCGTCAAAATAGTTGTGCACGAGAGCTTGCGCAACTCTTCCACAAGCGTGTAAAGGCCCAAACGAATGGTTGTGGGGTCGGAGAACCAGTAGCTGAACGCGGTAATAGAGTCGATGACCATGCGCTTGGCCTTCAAGTCGCGCGCCTTGTCAACAATCTTTTTGATTTGCTCGGCAGCACTGATTTTGCTGTCCGTGCTCGGCTCGAACTTGTAAATCTTGAGCAAGTTCTCCTTCTCTAACGGCAGCAAGTCCCACTTGAAGCGCTGCATGTTCCACCACAAGTTGTGCGGCCCCTCCTCGAGCGTGATGTACACTGAGGGCTCACGGCGCTCTTTCGCGCCGTAGTAAAGGTATTGTAAAGCGAAAATGCTCTTGCCCGTGCCAGCGCCGCCGGATAACAATATGGAGGAACCCTCTGGGAAACCGCCTTCTATTAATTCGTCAAAACCCGGGATTCCAGTCGGCAACCGATTCATTTAGATAACGCTCTGTAACCGCGGCAAATGCGGCAACCAGTATTACTGCCCGCAGCTTAAAAAAGAGTGCCCGAAAAGCGTGAGAAAGGCTTATAAGCCCCAAAACGGTATTCTTTTCACCCACAGAAGGAAACGCAAAATGGACCTGCTCTCAGTCGTAGTGAAGCCCACTTGGAGGGAGTTCCTAGTAGACCTAGTTTCCTCGCGGCAAATGGACCCTTGGGACATTGACTTAATACAAGTCGCCGACGCTTATCTTGAAAAAGTACGCGAGCTGCAAGCCCTCGACTTGCGCGTGCCGGCCAACGTCATACTCGCCTGCGCGCTCATGCTCAAATTCAAAGCAGAAACCATCTCGCTAGAGGCACCGAACGACGAACCCGAAGAATATTGCGAAACTCGCGAACTAATCAACGAAGACATACCCGAACTAGTCTACCGCGCTAACCGAGCCCGACGGCGCAAAGTCACCCTCCAAGAATTACTTGACGCAGTGGACGACGTCATGAAGAAAGGACCCCGACAGACACTGCGCACACAGGTGCCGCGAGAACTCTCAATCGAACTACCCGAACTGGACATGGATGAGATAATGGCGAAAGTCTACTCCTACGCCAACGAACTAAAAGACGCCGAGAACGTGCTGACCTTCAGCGAACTAATCAAGCTCGAACGCGAGCACAACATGGAAGTAAACGGCTCGACGCAAGTAATGGTGCGAAACTTCGAAGGACCCGCCGACAGAATCGTCTACTACCTGCTACCCGTGTTGCACTTGGCACAAGACCGCAAGGTCAACGCGTGGCAGGATGACGAGTTCGGCGAAATCTTCATCAAAATCCTCACCGAAAACGAGCGAACCGAAGCCGCGACGTACGCGGTAACGAACAACTAGAAAACGCCTACTTAAAGCAAACCACTTGGACGCGACCTATAGCCACAAACCGGCACATCTTTCGAACGTAATTACTTTAACTTACTCTAAACCGGTTCGTTTAAAGTTAGTTAATGATTCCTAGAGTGTACTAAGCGCAACGAAAAAAACGTATATCGGCATTATCGCGCGTGGTGCGCACTGAGCCTAGAGTTGAGTGCGGCCGCCGCATCCTGAGGCAACGGCTCAGTTCCACGGCCAAAGAAGCAATCGCAGGTCTGAAAAATTCGGTGAACGCCCGACCAACCGAAAGTTTACCACAAACCCAATTTTATGAATTGTTTAATCGTAAAGTGTTTCAACTAAACTATTAAACGAGGAATACGAAATTGCAAGTTTGTATTAAGTTGTATTAACTCGTTAGATCTGATTGATTTAATGTTTCTTCTCAAGGGCGGTTAATTCCTGCACCCCGAACCAATTTAGTATATTAGGTTATACTAAAGTCCCAGTAATAAGTATAGCGCAAGGTATTAGAAAGCTTTAAATAACTCTATCCAACTATACTTATCTGGTGTTTGTATGGTTGATTTTTCCGAGCTTGTTAAGCAGAATCCGTGGTGGGAGAGTTCTACGGCTATTGAACAAGACCCTAAGATTAGGGAGTTTGAGGCTGCTCCCGTCAAGTGGCTGCCGAGAATGCGCAAGTACCTTGATTTGCAGAAGGACGTACTTTACAGCCTGCGGGGGCCACGGCAGGTTGGCAAGACTACTTTCGTCAAGCTTTTAATCCGGGATGAACTTAAGAAACGCAATCCAGTTGACATTTTCTACTATACTTGCGACCTCATTAACGGGCCGGTGGAACTGAAAAGCATTATTGAGCAGTTTTTGGATTGGTCGCAGAGGCAAAGCAACGGAAGAAAGCTTGTTTGCTTGGATGAAGTTACGCGCGTAAAGGATTGGGAGAACGCCTACAAGCAGATTGTTGACTTGCGTTCGTTGAAGGACATTACGTACATCTTGACCGGCTCGTCGTCGTGGGACCTCAAACATGGTGTCGAGCGGCTGCCTGGCCGGAAGGGTGAGAGTACTGGAGAGCAGAACCACAAGATTCTCTTGCCGTTGAAGTTCGCGGAGTACGTGGAACTCCGTAGCTCGACAGTGCACCAAGCGATTAAGAAGCTGGGGCTTGATGACAACGCGACGCGCATCAAGGCGTTTTCCGAGCTGACCGGCGAGAGCGCTAGCAAGTGGGTCGATCCACTCATGCCTTTTACGGGGGAGCTTGACGCGTTGTTTGACGAGTACTTGATTACTGGAGGGGTAATGACTGCGACGAACCAGTTTTTCTCGCGGAAGGAGATTTTCAACAACACGTACGAGCTTTACCTGCAAACGTTTTTTGGGGATTTGGCTAGGCTTAACCGCGAGGAGAGCACGGCTAAAAAAGTGTTGTCGAGCATTCTAAAGCACCCGCAGCAGCACGTCGGCTGGCAGACCATATCCAGGGAAACTGGCGTTCCTTCGGTAGTGACTATCAACAACTACGCGGATGTGCTCCAGAATTTGTTCGTGCTTAACGTGTATAGTGCGTTCGACCAGAATTTGAAGCAGCCGAAGCACCGTTCAGAGAAGAAGCTCCAGATTCCCAACCCGTTCTTCTTCCACGCGTTCCGCGGCTATATAGAGAACCCCGCGGGGGATTACTTCCAGCAGGCGAAGGCTTACTTGCTGCAAACTGAGGGAAAGGCCGCGTTGGCGGAGTTCGTGGTGGGAGACCACTTGACGCGCCTTGCGTACAACCACAAGCCTTCGGACTTGTTCGACCAGAGTAACTCGGTTTTCTACGTCAAGAACGCCGCCGGGGAGACTATAGACTTCATAGTGCGACTGCCTGAGGGTTTCCTGCCGGTTGAAGTGAAGTACCAATCAACCATATCAAACTCCGACTACCGCAACCTAAAGAAGTTCGGCAAAGGAATACTAGCAACCAAAGACAAGTTGGCATTGGGCGACGAGCACCCTGCAATACCAATTCCGATACTGTTGCAGTTCATCTAGCGACAAATCGCCCATTCTGGAAACGCTGAAAACAAGCGCAAATCAAGCGCAGCCCAAATATAAAGAAAAAACCGCCAGCGGCTCGGACGAACCTAGCGCAAAATCAAGCGCAACAAACCGGCGCTAATTCTGAGACCGAAAACACGCGCACAACTTGCAGTAATCCATTCTCAGGGAGAGCTGTTTCTAGCGTGATTTCTCGCGCCATTTCATTTAAATATCCGGCGCGATTTAGCGCGAGAAACTAAGATTGCGATTTCTCGCGCAACAACGCCAAAACCGCGGGTTTTTAGGCGGCATAATTCTGAGCGCAAGCGAAACGCCCAAAACGCCTCAGGGACTTGAAAGACAAGCGATCTGGCACGGATTTTCACTCAATTTCCTATAAATACTCGGCCACGCGATTGAGCGTGTTTTTCTCCCCAGAATTCACGCTCAATCTAGTCTACCAATAGGATAGCTGCTAACCGGCATCAGCAGATTCTAGCCGTTTCAATCCGGAGTATACCTCTTTCAGAACTGCTATTGCAGACACGATTCCTAACTTAGCAAGTTCCTGATCCCTCGGAAATTCCTTCAAAGGATGCGCTCCGCCCGCGCCATAACCGCACCTCAGAATACTAGCCCGTTTGGAACTGCCGAAAGAGATTATATTACCGTGACCGTACTTATTTTCAGTATGAGCTGCGGCATCAGAAAGGGGTATTTATGAAAGAAATAGGGACTGATTTTAAATTTGATTTAGGCGCAAAAAAAGTTAGAATAGATACTGCAGACCTATTGGAATCATTAAAAAGATATTCGGAAAAAGTAAATGGCAAATATTTTTCCACGATTGAGTATGATGAATGGAACGAAAAGATAGCTTATTCTGGCACAATTAGCTCTAGATTTGGATCGTGGAACAAGGCACTAAAACTTCTTGGAATAGATGGTGGGCGTGAAAGAAGATATGCGCCGGAAGAGTTGATTCAAAATCTTGAAAGCATCTGGAAACAGTTAGGTTATCCTCCGGGTAAAAGAAAGATAAGCAAAATGGGGCTGAGGATTTCAGAATCCCCTTATAAAAAAATCTGGGGTGGAGTAAAGCGTGCATGCGAATTTTTGGCAAGATATCACGCAGGAAAAATATCTAGGGAGGAGTTGATGCAAGGCGATGTTACCATATACCGGCGGAATACAGTTCCGTTGAAAACGAGATGGATGGTACTGAAAAGGGATAACTATTCATGTCGTAAATGTGGTCAAAATCCTTCAACAAATCATAATGTCGAGTTGGAAGTGGATCATATTGTGCCCGTTTCGCGAGGAGGAGCAAATGTCCCTGAAAATTTACAAACATTATGTAAAAGCTGCAATCAGGGAAAAAAAGACAAATAATTCATCGACCTCGTCACAAATTTCCTAGGAAACGCTTTAGTAGTCCAGAGCTTTTTTAATCTCAGGCAATCGACTAAAACAACCTCGTCGTGGAAGAGATGCCTGTGCAGTGCTTATAAATCTCTCTAGCTTCAAGTCCACCGAGGTGATAAGCCTACGAGAATTAGCACAATCGTGCCGATATCAGCACGATTATGCGGAGTAGGAACTGAGCCCGAAGTAGAGTGCGGCCGCCGGGAATCGAACCCGGGCCACGAGCTTGGAGGGCTCGGGTCATACCATTAGACCACAGCCGCGACTATGTACTATTTTGGTCGGAAAACGCTTTTAATTGCGTTTATCGGAGCCAACCGAAGGCAATAAAACCGGTTTGGGCTAAGAGTTTAAGCGATGGATACTGAACTTACCGAGTTCATAGTTGAAGCAAAGAAAGCTACTTACGCGGCGGTCGGTGAAGGCGGCGAGCAGCAGTCGAGCGACGGCGCGAAGAAATTCGAGTACTCCCGCGGCGGCCTGCACTACCAAGACGTCTACTATGGTTCTACCGACTTCGCCGGACAAGAAACCGTATTCAAACAAGGAAAACCAGCATGGGCAATGAGCTACTACGGTGCAACCCTAGACCGAACGGAAACCGACGAGTTGTACGCGTTCCTTAAAGCTGCACTGAAAGAAGTCACTAAAGAAGCTCCGTACAGGGGGCGAGCGCGGTTGGCAAGCGACGTGCTTGAATACTCGAACGAGTGGCACGGTTCGCCGGAAAGATTCCATGGCAGAGAGCAAATCAGCAAAAACGGAATAGTTGTCTACGAGTTGCGATACGAAGGTGGTTTGATTGGATGAACTTAGTTTAGCACGACAAGAAATGGGCCTTATCGATACGGCGATAATCGCGGCGGTACTCGAAAGGATGAATATAGCTCGAAAGATGGGCGCGATAAAGAAGGCGCAAGGGTTATCAGTATTACCGGAAGGCTTTACTCTCGACAAGGCGCTTGACGCCCGCAAGGAGAAGGCACGGGGGCTCGGTGTAGAACAAGGCGACGTCGAGATAATCGGGAAAGTGTTTGCGGTGCTTGTACAAGCCGCGATAGACGTCGAGAAAGAGGCAGTCAAGTAGTCAGCGGACGCCTAGGCTTGGCGTAGTGCCTAATATTTAGGCACTACAAGCTTGTTTCTAGGGTGGAAAAAATGGGGGATCTGAGATTCGAACTCAGGTCTATGCCCCCCCAGGGCACAAGGATGCCAGGCTACCCCAATCCCCCTAACTTCACTCGTTGCGCGTGGCCTCGAAAGCGGCGAGGTTCTCCGGGTTTTCCGAAATCCATCGAGGAATCGGGGCGGCCAGAGCCTCGCGTTTTCCGGACGGCAATCCGTGCTGGTTCAACCACCGCCCTATCTTGAGGCTGGAAACAAGGCACCGGTAACTATGGTGACCAGTCTTCCTCGCGTAGGGAACGGTCAAGCCGAACTTCTCACGGAGTAGCCGCGCAAAGTCTACGATTATATTTGGGGAGGAAGATGATATATAAAACTGCCTCAAATCACTGGTGAGACCGCCGTAACGAAGCACGAGCGCATAGAACTTGGCCAGCTCCGGGTCGCGTAAAGACGGCAATGTAATGCGCCATGCCTCAGAAAGCGTGCCTGGAGTAACGAACCACAGCGCGTCCAGCTCTGATTTGCGCGGCCTGGCGGCAACCCTAGCCGCATCGTCAAGGGCAGCGTTCTTATCAGAATCCACGTTGAAACCTATGTTGTCGTGAAAGGCGGCGCACGACCTTGCACGAACCGTAAAAGTCATCTTCCGCGTCGTTTTACCGTCCCGGTTCCGGAGGTTGCCAAACCGAACGGTCGTCCGACTAGTTAATATGCCCCGATCGTTCAGCAGGGACTTTAGCTCGTCAATAAACGCCAGTCCATCGCCGAGCAGTTCTTCGGCTTTATTGAGTTGAAATCCGACGTAGAAAGAGTCAAACAAATTGTTCTTGTGAACGTAGCCCTCGCATTGAAATGCAACTGAAAGGTATACGCGGGAATATTCGCGGTCGTTCTTTATCCACTCCGGCACACGGAAGGGCGTGAGCATCTTATCACCCTTCGGCGCACCTGCCGCGTGCAGAAAACGAGCGGCGGCAGAATTGCTGAACTTGCACTTTGTGCTCTTACCAAAACCCATTCCCGCTTCGTAACGCGGCGTTAAACCGAACTTCTTTTCGACAATCTTGCGAAAATCTTCGAGAGCGGCCGGATTAGACGAAGAGAGATAGAAATAGGACAACATCTTGCATAAGTGCCCGTCGAAGGTGACGTAGCTGACGAGCTTGGCCAAATCGGCGTCGTAGAAGGGGTCCATTACTGGCTCAAGCAGTCGGGAAATAAAAATAAAGCGAGGGTGGCTTGCCGGTTGTTGCCGGAAGCCTCGAAAAATACCGTTTTGGTCGAGCTTTTCGAGAACCGTGAGCGACGCAGCCAGCAGGCGAGTCGGCGAACGGTTCGAAGAAAAGGTCGGTTTAGAACCGGGGGTATTTCTTGATTTCTTCGGTGAGGTCGGCTTGGCCGACGAACATGCGCTTGCAGCAGTAGCGCTCTATACCCAAATCCTCGAACGCCTCCGGCGCTTTCTTGCCTTCGGCTAGTTCTTTGTTGTAAGCCGCGTACTTGTCTCCTATGGGCTTGCCACACGTAAAGCATCGAATTGGTATCAGCATTCTTTACTCACCTTTCTTTTCGGGCGTCTTTTCCTTTTGGATTTTTTCGAGCATCTTCGGCGTTACTTCGATTGGCTTGCCGAAGTGCCCGCACTTTTCGCATGCGTAGTCCTCGGTTGCACCGTAAGCCGCCGCGGCGGGTATTTTGAACACCGCGGGGTTCACAGGCGCGAGGCAATTCGCGCATACTTTAATCCAGTTATCCATTTAACGGTATGATTTGGTGAAGCGAGCGCGTGCCTTTGGTCCCTTGAACTTCTTGGGCTCGACGCGACGCGGGTCTTCGACAAGCAGCGACTTGTCTAAGCCCATCATTTTTTCACGCAACGACTCGTCATTCGTGTGGCTGACCAGCGCGCGTGCGATGGCAGTGCGTACAGCTTGGGCTTGACCCATAACGCCACCACCGTGAACGGTAACTGAAACGTCGTATGAATTGCGTTCAACGAAGAGCAATGGCTCGAGCATGGTTTCGCGGACGATGGGATTGCTTATTGATTCGACCGAGAGCCCGTTTATCGAGACGCGGCCCTTACCTGCGGTTACGAGTGCGCGTGCGATGGCGGCCTTGCGTTTTCCGCGTTCAACTTTTTGTACTTTCTTTTTTCGTGCAGCCATTTTTAACCACTCTTGAATCCTAATCTGGCCGAGAGCTCTTCCATGCTGAGCGTACGGCAGGCGAGCTTTTTGGCGTGTTTTTCGGCGGGCTTGCCTTCAAATTCTTTTGGCACGCCGTAGTACGCGCGCAGGC
>MNVH01000041.1 GCA_001871595.1 Candidatus Micrarchaeota archaeon CG1_02_55_22
TCTGCGGTTTTCTTTTTGGCTATAATAGACGTTGGTGCGCGGTTGAAGTTTGATTCGGCTATCTTCACGACCGGCTTTCCGAAAGGATGCGATTGCGGCAAGTGCTCTAGCTTGTGCTGCGAGGCGGGAGTGCTCATTGACGAGGAAGAACGCGACAAGATTGTTTCGGTTAAAGAAGATTTGCTGCCATTATTGATGCCCGACAGAAAGAACCCCGAAAAATGGTTCTCTGCGCCGGACGAAGAAGATTTGACGCGAGGGAGCGAGAAACCGCTAAAAGAAGAGGACAAGGAAGGCGTTTTCGTGACCGGCACAGGTGAAGGTTACTGTAATTTCTACAACCCGTCTTTTGGTTGCGCGCTCCAAGAACTTGCTAGAAGGCAAGGTAAAGACAAGTGGGCGTACAAACCGTCGGCGTGCATCCTCTACCCGCTTTTTGAGGAAGACGGGGTCATCAAGCCCGACTCGACTCTCGACGGTAGCTTGTGGTGTTCGAAAAAGGAGAACCACGCGACGACGGTGTTCCGCGCGTGCCTTGAAGAGCTCGAATACATTGCCGGAAAGGAAGCGGTTGAGAAGCTCAAGGCGCTAGAGCTGGATTACTTGGCGAGTTCAGAGCCCGTCGGCGCTGACGGAAAGCTTCGCACAATATAATACGTTAAACGCAAAAGGCCGGCCAAGGCGTTCAGTTCGTACTGGCTTCGACAACGCTTTCTGAACAATTGTTTGACTTTCTAGCATAATCGTTTAACTATTATGCAGTCGAAGTACTATTGTCTTAGTTGTTTAGTGGTGGTTTTCATGACGGTTAGTGGTTTGCTTAAAGCGGTTGGTGCAGAAAAATGGTTTTCTGAGGGCGAACTCGACTCTTTGAAGCGGCCGCAGCGCACGGTTTGCAGCCGCATCCCAGTCCGCGCTGGGGGCCAAACGCGTCTGGCTGAAGCCTTCCGCGTCCAGTACAGCGACAGCCGGGGGCCTTTCAAGGGCGGCATTCGTTTTCACTCGTCCGTATCGCTCGACGAGGTTACCGAACTCGCGTTTCTCATGGCAGTAAAATGCGCGGTTGCCGACATTCCTCTGGGAGGCTCCAAGGGCGGCGTGGCAATCGACCCGGCAGGCATGACGCTTGCGGAGAAGGAGGAATTAAGCAGAAAGTACGTTCGCGAGTTTTACGGGGTCATCGGACCCGACTCCGACGTTCCGGCGCCCGACGTCAATACGGGCGAGCGCGAGATGGCGTGGATGACAGACGAGTACTCGCGCCTTTCCGGACGGTGGACTCCGGCAGCGTTCACGGGCAAGCCTATTATTTTGGGCGGGAGCCTTGGCCGTAAATACTCAACGTCGCTGGGCGGATTGATGGTGCTCGAAGCACTCAGTAAAAAGAAGGCTGAGAAAACCACTGTTGCAGTGCAAGGGTTCGGTAACGTGGGAATGAATTTTGCACGCATTGCTTTCGAGCGCGGATACCGCGTCGTGGCGATAAGCGATGTGAACTCGTGCGTTTACGAAGAGGGCGGCCTTGACGTTGCCGCGCTTGCGGCGCAATACCCCTATAAGGGTTTGACGGGTTTCGGGAAAGAGCTTGCACGCGATGACTTGTTGTACTTGGGTGCGGATGTTCTGGTACCAGCAGCGCTGGGCGGGGCAATAACTGCGCAGAATGCAAGCAAGATTAAGGCAAGCACAATACTGGAACTATCTAACGCACCCGTGACGCCGGAAGCCGACGCCTTACTTGATTCAATTGGAACAACCATAGTACCGGACGTGCTGGCGAACGCGGGCGGAGTGGTTGTAAGCTATTTCGAATGGCTGCAAAACCGACTCGGCAAGCAGTGGACGGAAGACGAAATCAACTCAAGGCTCTCCTCAAAAATGATTGATGCTGCGAACGGAGTTTCAAAAACGGCGCTGAAAGAAGGGCTAAGCCTGCGCAAGGCAGCGTACAAACTGGGTTTGACGCGCATAATCACCGCAGAAACGGCGCGCAACCGAATAGTCAGCAACACCACGGTATCGAAAAAGGTTTAAACCCCGCCCTAGTCAAAGTAGTTATGCCTACACGTAGAACACTCGAGCAACTACGCGAAGTAATTGACACTCACAACGATAAGGCGTTGGAAGTGCTAGCTGCTGGATTAGAGCCAGTGCAGGGAAGACCCCTACGCTGTAATAGAATTAACCTAGCAATTGCTAACGCGGGAGAAATGGCACTAAGAAAAGAACTTAGAAGAACTGACGGTAAAAATATTGCCGGATTCTTGCGCGATGCCGCATTGAACCACCCGTGCAAACACGGCAAAGCCCCGGTCATGCTGTCTTCCGGCCCGCAGTTCGAAGCCACGATAGAAAAAGTACTCGCGCACTTATCAGGACGCACTAACGCTGCTCGCGAGGTCGCCGAAATAAAACTAGAAAGCGGCGTGTCCAACGAGGATGGATCCCGCGAGGCGGTTATCAGAGCTAGTGCGTTGAAGAAAGCCTACGAACTAGGCCTTACTGCCGAGCACGCTGAACTTGTAACCATACTGCTTGAAATCGCGCGGCACCACCAGGACGTACACCGCGCGCGCCTCGAACGCAAAAGGCCAAGGCCGCGCGTCTAATAAGCGTTTCTCGCCATAATCAAGGTTATGAAGAAGACGGTTAGACTGGCAATTGTCGGCATCCCTGTTATTTCGCGCCCTACGCAGGCATGGCGCGAGCGCGCTACATTCAAGATACGCGGTAAGAAACCTAAAGTGTCCAAGGACAAGCTCTTCGAATGCTTTTCACCGAAGGCCACGGATTGGCTTAGGCACGAGCTTGTTTCCAGCTTGAAGGAGAGCCCGGCACTGCTTCAACGCGACATCGTCGTCGAAGTCACCGACTTGGGCGAGGTAATGCTTGAACCGGAAGAAACCTTTGAAGGCCACTTCGGGCTGCACGAGAAAGGGCTCGTCGAGTTAGCGCACGAATTCGCCGGCGCCTGCAGTGATTTTGACGCAGTGTTCGCCGTCGGCGGCGACCACGCGGGCGGACTCGTTTTCTACGGCCTCCCCGGCAGAGTGGCCCGCTTCGACCAGCACTCGGATGCCTGCAGCACGCCGGACACGTGCGGTGACGACGAGGTCACGCGCAACAACTACGTGTGCGCCTCAATCCGCAACGGTATCAAGGCCGCGGATGAAATCGTCGGCCTAGGCGTGCGCGAGGGCGAAGCGCCTTACAAAATTGAACCATCCACCAACAACGCCGACTTGATTGACGTTGACATCGACGTATTCGATGAAAAGCACGGATTTACCGCCGAATACAACAAGGGACGCTTGTCGCCCGACGACGTTATTGGTGCGATTCGCAAGTGCAAGCCACGCGCGGTGGGCTTTTTTGAGTCAGCTAAAGGCGACGTTCGCGCTGCCGAACTCGCGGTGCAGTTGGCCGAAGAGCTAGTCGCGGCAGCGGCCCGACGCTAATATTACGCGTACGCAAGTATCCAACCGCACCGGTTTATATTTTGTCAGCCCTAGTACTTGTCCCGGTGATTATAAAAATGTTTAAAGGAAGCGCGGGACTGATGCACATCGACGACTTGATGATAGTCGCAGGAGTGGTCTTGCTGACTTTCGGCTCGTGGTTCTGGGGTGCGGGACTGCTTGTCGCCGGCGGGGCACTGCACTTTCTTTCCGGCGAATAATCGCAACAAATATATGTATTCCTTAATACCTATTATAACATACATATAGAGGTGTTTTGTTGGTTCGCGGTCACAGTAGCTCGATGTATGTTGACGTCTTGTTGATGATTGGGGGAGTCCTATTCATGAGTTTTGGAGATTTCCTTCTCGGAATAATACTATTAGTTGCAGGCTTTGGAATCCACACGGCAATGGGCGATTAGCGGAATTCTCAATCCATGATTAGCGTTCGCTGACCCTCCCTGAGGGCAGCGCAATCGACTGCGTTTATGCCCTTGCTGCGCAAGGATTGGGCGAATTCTGCTGAGAAGCCGTGGGTACAGTATACGGTCTTCGCGTTCGTGGAAAGAGCGTAATCCATCAAACCATTAAAGTCGGCGTGGTCGCTTAAAGCAAACGCACGGTGGGCGCCTGCAAGGGAGGAGTTGTTTGCCCAACCGGTTGCCTGTGCGATGCGCACTGGCCGGCAATAGTGCTCTTGCAACACCGCGGCCAGCTGCACGGTTGCCTTGTTTGAGGGAACGATTGCGGTGAAGGCCCCTTTGAGTTCGCTCGCCGCTTCAACGGAAGAATTGTCGATGCAATCCTGCTTGATGTTATTGCGTTCGTAAACATCGCTGAAGCGTTTCGCTGCCGGAGTCACGACGGGTGCAATTCCGGCGTACTCGTTGAGGCACGCGACGAGTTCTTGCGTCTTACCTAAAGTATAAGCACCAAAAACAGTTATCGCGCCCTCAGACTGGTTTTGCTTGACCCAGCCCGAGAGGTCTTCATAAATTGCGAAGCGGTCGGGGAAAGAGTACTCTTGCCTGCCGTAGGTGCACTCCATAAACAGAGTATCGCACTCGCGCACGCCGGCAGAGGGCGTGGTGAGCGATTCTACGGGGTTAAAGTCGCCGGTGTAAACGAAGGATGCGCCGTCCGCCTCGGCGTAGAGCTGTTTTGAGCCGAGCACATGGCCTGCCTCGAACAATTCGGCATGCACGCTATCGAGTGAGAGCGAGTCAATGGCTGGCGCAGGTGCCCTGCCGCCGCGGGCGACAATGAGTTCGCGAGTAGTTTGGCTAGCAAGTATCTCGCTGGGACGACTCGCAAAAGAGGAGTGGTCGCTGTGGGCGTGCGTTACCACGCTCTTTTCACCCGCAAAACAGTCGAGGCCGAGTTCGAAGCCAGCAAGCTGGAGTACGGGCTTCCTCTTTTTGTAGACTAACCTCATTCACGACAACCTGGCGGGTTTAAGCGTTACTGCGGGACGGTTAAAAAGTCTTTGCGACGTATAAGTATTACCGAGTAACCGAGGTGGATTGAATTGAACGCTGACCCATTGCTTCCCGACAATTACAAGAAAGACGCTGCAAAGCCGGAAGGCCGCAAAACCGTGGTGATGTACTGCATCCCGAACAACCCTGAAACGGTTAAAGCCCGCGAATTCTTCAAGCGCAACGGCGTCATCGTTGACGAACGCGACGTGACGACCAACGCAAGGTGGGCAGAGCACGTGCTGCGCAACGCGGGCAACGCAATCGAACCGTTCATCGAAACCGGGGGCAATTCCCTCAAGGGCTTCAACCCCTTGGTGCAGGCGCGCCTGAGCGAGTTACTGAACTTGTAGAAATGGCCTTTCCGCGAGGCGCGCGACGCCTCGAACGCTTTACCGTCAAGGGCAACTCGCTCGCCCAATGGCGCAATGCTAGAAATCCTTTGACAGTAGCGTGGAACTTCTTCTTCATCCAGCTCTCGCGCTTTGCACCCTCGCTGCGTCTTAAGAGGCTGCTATTGCGTTGCACGGGAATGAAGGTTGGCCATGGCGCGGCCGTTGGCCAGATGGCTTCCTTCGACTTCTTCTTCCCAGAACTAATCGAGCTCGGCGAAGACTGCATCATAGGCTTCAACGCAACCATTCTTAGCCACGAATTCCTGCAGGGCGAGTGGCGCAAGGGCCGCACAAAGATTGGCAGAAACGCGTTAGTCGGCGCGAACTCCACGGTCCTAGCAGGGGTCGTTTTAGGGGAGAACGCGATTGTGAGCGCGATGACGCTTGTGAACGCCGATGTGCCCGACAACGCGTTTGCCGAAGGCGTGCCCATGCGGTTACGCAAGCGCTAGCTTCGTGCGCGCGAGATATGCAGAGCGCGTTGGGCGCATTCAGCAAACTTTTCCGGATGCTCGGGCGTGAATAGGATGGTGCGGAAGAAACCGGAACGTTTCTCTATCTTTACCGTTTTAGAGTGAGCCGAAACGAACCACAAACTACCCCAACCCAGTCGTACGCCGAGGCCGCGCCACCACTCGACTTTTTCCCCGCATTGGATTGAAGAGATTTCCTTGGCCGGAATGCGGTAGGTGAACGGGAAGAAGTACGCGCTAATGCCGTCGGGCGACGCTTCGAAACGCATCGACCACATGGCGTAAGCTGCCCAGAGCGCTATTGCGATTACTGCGCCGAGCAAATAGTACGCGCCCGCAGGCACGCCGCCGAAAGACGCGAAGATGTAGGCGTCGAACACTAGCACTGCTAGAATGATTGCGAAGAGCGCGAGCGTGAGGCGGCTCCTTTTTCCGGGCGCTACACAGTGAAACACCAATCTTGGAGGCGGAACGCGAATTTAATTGTTTGTGGCGCCAATAATATTAATCGTGAACAAGAACTTGTTGCTGGCGCTCATTGCAGTCAACCTCGCCGGCACCGTGCTCGGAGTATACTTCTACTGGAACCAGCTGCTCTCAACACCGGTGTGGCAGTGGCTCTTCGTGCTCGACTCCCCATTGCCAGTGCTGTTGGCCGCCGTTTCTTACGCGCTGCTCTTGAAAGGCAAAAGCAATGCGTGGCTTGACGCAATAGCCGCAGCAAGCGGGCTCAAATGGGGGTTGTGGAGCATGGGAGTGATACTAGCATTTCCAGACCACTTCCTTTCCACCGGCGTTGTTGCGTGGTTCGCCGTACTATTCGTTCTGCACGCAGGCGAGGCACTGCAGGGCGCGGCACTCTCCCTAAAGCAACGCCTCTCGGCTAAGCACCTTGCCCTTGCCATGGCGTGGCTCCTCTTGGGAGATTTCATGGACTACTCTTCGTTCGCCACGTACTCCCGCGCGCTGCCCGACGGCGCAGTTACGCCGGCCTTCGCTTTGGCAACGGTGCTGTTGGGCTTGGCGTGCGTTGCGGTGGTGTGGACGCTTGCACGCTCTAAACTCAAGGCGACGAAATGGCTTTTCGGCGCGCGCATGCGTTGAATAGACTGGTTTTTATTCCGGGCGAGAGTGATTGTTGCGAGAAAAATGATTGGCAAACTCCACTTTGCTACCGCGGGAATATTTTGCCTGCCTTTCGCTCTGGCGCTCTTCGCCGGAGCACCTCAGGCAATCGAGCTCTCCGCAGTGTTGTTGCTGGGCGTGCTCATCGGAGTACTCTTACCGGACTCGGACGTTAGCGAGGCGCACATCTTCAAATCCCGCTTCAAGGCCGCTGGCCTGCTCACGCGTTACGCCTTGTTCCTGCCCATTGCAACCATTCTCTACCTAGTTGGGTTCAAGGAAGCGCGTTTGCATCGAGGGGTGATGCACTCGCTCGTCGGCGCCTTGGCCGCGACCGCGCTCTGGGGCTTTATCGCGTTGGGCGTGTCAAAGTACGGCGGCATAGCTGTTGGTTACGCGATAGCGTTTACGGTAGGCATTGCCGGCGGGTATTTACTGCATTTGTTCGAGGACTCGCTCACAGCAATGGGCGTGCGGTGGCTCTACCCAAAAAGATGGCTTCTAAAGGGAAGCGTGTCCATGACGTACCACGAACCCGGCCGAAAGCACTTCCTGCAGAGCCAGTTCTTCACCGCGCTATTATTTGTAATCGCCGGAATCGCCAACGGTTTCGCCGTACTATTCGCGGGAATGCAGTTCGCCGGCCTCACGCTGTTGAGCGTGTTTGAGCTCCTCCTTATTGCCGGCGTGATGCGAGTAGAGACCGAAAGCGGCTAGAATAAGCTGTGCAAGTCTTTCGTCGCGTCGCCTGTTGAATCTCCCAGAGACTCGCCAGGCTGCTCGTTACCGAAGCCGGGCAAGGCGTTCGCGAGGTCGGGCGGGGCTTGCGTCAGGGGAGCGATTCCGCGGGCGGACTTGATGATACGGCTTACTTGGTCCTCTACGGCGTTGATTGCTTCTTGCTCGAGCTTTTCGGGCGTGCGCGCGTCGTCGCTAAAAGCGAGGGCGAGGAAGACGTATTTCCCCGTGCTAACCTCGACGTCAACGATTTTTTCGTGCACCAAATCGAGGGCGCGCTCGTCCTCGGCTGTAGCTGTTGCAAAAACGAGTGCGACGTCGTTGTACTCGCTCAAGGCGCGCTTGGCAGCGGCCGGAATCTTCATTATGTCGGGCGCGGTAGAGCGCGAGAGCTCGATGTCGGACGCGTTCTGTTCAATATAGCCCGAAACGGCTTGAAAGACGTCTACCGCGTTGCCTTCCACGTCAATAAAAGCGATTCTCATTTCAAGGAAGATAAGCCGCGCCGGGTTTTTAACTCCTTTGTACGCGGTACTCGTTACCGTACTCATCCAAGAGGACTGCGGTGCCGGAAGCGAAGCTATAGGAATAGGACGTGTTACCGGCGGGCGGCAATGAAAAGTTGTTTTGAGTCGTTGAAACGCCGTCGGTCACGGAGAGCTTGTAACCAACTGACTGCGGCCAATGATTTTCAATAGTGACCGAAAAGTTTGACGCGTCGTTTACGTACAGCGCGCTGTAACCTGCGGGCGGGTATTGGACGAACGCATAGCCGGCCAAGGCGACGGCCAAAAGCACTACTGCGACAACGAGTTTCTCCATTATACTTCACATTATCTTGAAGCCTTGAGGCACAACGGGCGCGGGGCCGCGTGCTTTTACAGAGATTTTTTCGACTGCGGCGCTGCCGGGTGCGGTTGCTCGGAGTTGTTCAAGGAATTCGTCGAGTTGCGATGGCCGACCAATGACTTCGATTGAAACCGTGCCGTCGTCATCGTTGCGCGCAAATCCGGCAAGGCCGAATGAAAGTGCGAGTTGCTTGCAGTGCGCCCGGTAGCCGACTCCGTGCACGTCGCCCGAAACATTCAAGACGAGCCGCTCCATTACTCTTTTCACTCGCCGCGACGCTTTTCTTCACCGCGTTCTCGTTCAAGCGAACGGGGCTTACTGTGAACGTGGTCCGATATTACGCGGCCGAGGTCGTCGAGGACTTCCTTGACAGCGGTGCGGGGCTCCCAGATGCCTTTATGGCTCGAGTTCTCCGGCGTAGACGCCGTATACATCTTGCCGTTAATGAAGATTTTGCCTTTCACCATGTAGCGCCGCTTCTTTCCTTCCAAAACAGTCTTGACGTGGATTGCCAAGTAATCGGTGGGCATCTTGCGCCCTGCTTTGCCTAGGAAAGCCGCGCCCATATCTATTATGGATTGCTGCATTGCCTTCTCGTCGTTGCGCAAGCCAAAAACTTGGACGGGTTCTGATTGCGATAGGAGGACAGCGTGCAACGCGTCCCGAACGGTGAGTATGCTGACGGGCTTGCCGCCTTCGACTACGGCGAGCGCTGCAACATTGGTGTCAATCATCTTCTTTATCGCAACGGCGAGCTTCTCGCCCGGCGCGATTGTCACCGCCTGCATTGAAGCGATGCCGGAAACGGGCGAGTTGAAAACGTCGACCTTGTTGGCGGGAGCGGGGCGGAGTTGCTCGGCCGAGTTGGGCAGCGCCTTGGTCACGATATCGAAAGAAGAGACGACGCCTACGAACTCTTTTTGCGGGTTGGTAAGCATGAGATGGTGGACGCCGATGTCGCGCATCTTGTTTCGCGCGGTGGCTATTGTGGTAAAGTCTGGTACAACCGCGTCGGCGTGGCTGGCGTAATCCGCTACGGTTGCCGAGCGCACGTTGGACGCGTCGAGTATTAAGCGCAGGGCTTGATTGCGGAGGATGATGCCGTCAACTACTCCGTTGCCGGAAGAGTACGCTACCGCCGAGTTCATGCTGTCAAGGAAGAGCCTTACCACTTCTTCGGCGCTCGTCTCACTAGTGACAATTGCGGGCATGAATGCTACAGTGCCGGCGTTCGTTGTTTCGGGCGAGTGAGCGAAATCGCGGAGGCACCGGTCGTCAATCAAACCGAGGAACTCTTTCTCGCTGCCGACGCCGACTGCGCGGGCGCGGTCCGACTTGATTACGGAAATTGCTTTAACCAACTTGTCTTGCGGGGAGACGAACGATATCTTGCTTGAGAGCTCGCTTACTGTGACGACCATTGAAACCACCTTGTCTATAATACCTTGAACCACCGGGCCAAGTTTATGAGTATGAGCACGAGGGCGATTGCGCCCACGGCGAGGGAGACGGCGATGCCGCGCTTCTTGCCGAACGCTTCGATGAGTTCGGCTTGAAGTATCTGGTGACCGTCGGTAATAAAGAGGGGAAGCACGTTGACAACCGCGAGGGCAAAGTTTAACAGCGCGGTGAAGGTGAGGATACTGAAGAGCAGGATGTAGAGCGCGAAAGGCCACGCAAGGCCGGGTTTTGCCACGGTGTTGACTGCGAAAGACGGTTGTTGTATTACGGTTATACCCAAGCGGCCACCATTATCCAGGTAAACTGAAACGTTTTCTGCCTCGCCGTCGCGCAGCAAGCCTATTGCAACTCCTTCCTTGCCCTTCAACGCGGCGCGCAACCCGTCACTCGAATAAACTTTCTCGCCGTCAACCGTCTTGAGCACATCGCCTTGCTTTAGAATGCCAAATGACGGTGCCTCAACGTCGCGCACGACAAGGCTGGACGGCTGGACCAGCTTTGTTGCTGAACCGTTGTCTATCAGCACTGGCCCGCCAGCCAAGTAGTACGGCAGGACGTCGGAAGCGCTTGAAATTAGTGTTCCGTTGATTGCGATGACTGGTTCACCCGAATGGAGGAGGCCGAGTGCGGGCGAGCCAGCTTGAACTGAAGCGATTGCCACGCCTCCGGCAAGCAACGGCGCGAGGAGCGAGAAGGCGAGCGTAATTACTGCGAAGAGGAGGAAGAAGTAGAAGTTTGACGCGCTGCCGGCGATGAGGACGCGGCGCTTCTTCATCAAGTCGGCTTTGCCAAGCGCTTTCTCGTCGGGCTCAACGAATGCGCCGACTGGCAGGACTCCCCATAAAACGATTCCTGAAGAGCGGACTTTAACGCGTTCGATGCGTGCGAGGATGCCGTGCGCGACTTCGTGGACGATGAGGATGATTACCATTGCCACTGCGGCTTCGTAGGGCACGGTGACGCCGGGCACGAGCGGCGCGACGCCGGGCGCTGCAGCCTTGCTGGCAAAGATTGAGATTGCCGAGGCGAAGAGGGAGAGCAGCCCTATACCCGCGAGACCGAATAAGAGTACGACTCCTAGTACGAGCTCGTCAGCCCACGGAACCGCTGTAACGAGGGGCGTGAAGTGGAGGCCGAGGGCGAATACTGCTAGGATTAATGAGTGGATGAGGAGTTTCTTTGGCTCTTTTCTGAAAACGTAGTAACCGTAAGGTATGCCGAAGCACAGCGTGAGCCCGAAGTCGGCGAGCTTGCGGAATGCCTCAGGGTAACGGTCCCCAAGGCTCTTCATCAAATCCAAGCCGTTCTTGCCGCGCAGCATGACTACTCCGAAACGGCCCCATGAGCCGGTGACGCGCTTGATGTACGCGCCCGAGAGCGTCATAATCCCAATTATTGCCAAGAACTTGACGTAGTTGTCGAGTTCGGAGAGCGCGGTTGCAAAGAACAAGAGTAAGGATGCGAGCACTACCGCGGATAATACGAGTTTGTCGGCAAGGCGCATGTTATTGCTTCCTCTTCTTGACAGAAACTATATCCCCTAACGTGAGGCCGCCGCCTGAAGAAAGCGCGCCGGCCGCGTCGAGCCCCTTAGCTTGTGCTCCCTTCGGTGCCTCGGTGTAGAGCTTGACGCCTAGCTCGGCTTCGAGCTTTCGCCCCACCTTTTCGTCCGGCTTTCTTGAACCAGACTCTATCTGGCGGAGGTAGGCCTCGTTAATGAATAGCTTCTTTGCTAACTCGCTTAGTTCAAGGCCCTTGCTTTCCCGCGCCACTCTAACGATGTTCGAATAACCGTCGACGACGAAGACTTCTTGAATCTCGGTCCTCAAAACGGGCTTGTAACCAGACCCGCCGGTTGCACCGGGCGATGCTGGACGCGGCTCAAAGAGGGGCTTGCCGTGGCACGAGCACTTGGGGCACACGCGCATGCGGACTCCCTCGATTAGAGCCAACCCCGTGGCCGGTTTTCCGCAAACATCACAGTAATTAGTAGCCATGACTTATCTCCCCGGTTACCTCACAGTTCATTACTCGCGGAGTTCTTATAAAACGATTGGGCTGGCAGGCTATTATATTCCGGTTGAGACTAAATCGTTTCATGGGCGTAGACTTGGGTGGGATTCTCGAGAGGCGCGAGGCGTCGCTCGACGAGTTGAAGGGCAGGCGCATCGCGATTGACGCGTACAATACGCTCTACCAGTTTTTGACTACTATACGGCAGCCGGACGGCACGCCGTTGATGGACTCGAAGAGGCGCATCACGAGCCACTTGAGTGGCTTGTTTTATAGGACCGCCAACCTGCTCGAAAAAGGCGTGCTTCCGTGCTATGTTTTCGACGGCAAGCCATCTGAATTAAAGCGCAAGACTCTCGAGGAACGCGAAGCTAGAAAGGCGCAGGCGGAAGAAGCGTTGAAGAAAGCGCTCGAAGCTGGCAGGATAGAGGAGGCTGCGGCGCTCTCTCAACGGACGGTGCGCATGAACAAGGAGATGGCTGCCGAGGCAATGCACTTGCTTGACTTGATGGGCGTGCCGTTCGTTCAAGCGCCGAGCGAGGGCGAGGCGCAGTGCGCGGTGATGGCCTCGCGCGGAGTGGTTGACGCGGTTGGCTCGCAGGATTACGACGCGTTGCTCTTCGGAGCGCCCCAGCTTTACCGTAACGTCACGATTGCCGGCAAGCGCAAGGTGCCGCGCCGCAGTATTTACGTCGATGTCGTGCCTGAAGAGATTTCGTTGCAGGAAAACTTGGCGCGTTTGGGTATTGACCGCAAGCGCCTGGTGTGGATAGCTTTGCTGGCGGGAACGGACTTCAACTCTGGAGTGTACGGTATTGGCGGGAAGAAGGGCTTGAAGCTGGTGAAAGAGTTTGATTCTTTTGAAGCGATTACTGAAAAGTTGGGCGAGAAGGCCAAGGGGTTTGATTACGCGCCCGTCGAGGAATTATTCTTGAACCCGCCTTACAAGGAAGTGTCGCGCGACGAATTGCGTCCGAAGGAAATGAACCGGAGCGAACTAGTCGCGTTCATGGTTGACGAGCACGAGTTTTCCCGCGAGCGCGTCGAGGGAGCGATTTCACGCGCCTACAAGGAGCCTTTAGACTCTAACCAGGCATCGCTCAAAAAGTGGTTCTAGGCAAAAGGCAACGGCGAAGCCAAGGCCACCGGGGAAGCAAAGGTGTTGATTGGCACGCCTGCTGATGCGAAGGCGGATAGGTCGAACACGCCGCTTGAAAGCCATACCGCTATTCCAACTAACACTACGATTACTAGCACCCACGGCAACAGTAAGGATACGAGCGCTTTCACCCACCCGAACCCGTAGACGACTTTGAGTGCTATTGCCTGCAACACTAGGCAGTACAATACCAACAGCAGGGCGAAGATTAACGGGAGGAAGACGCTTACTTGCACGAGGAGGACCGAGAACGCGGTGAACAGCATTGAAAGGAGGAGCATTGCAGGCACGATTACTGTGAAGGCGTGCACTTGTTGGGAGAAACGGTTGCGCCCGGAGAGGGCGCTTGCTATGATGAAAGAGGGAACGGTAACTAGTATGAGCGCCAGGAACGCGAAAGAACCGTAAACTATGCCAACAAGCGGCGCTAAGAGAAGGAATGCCGCGCCGCTTAGAGGGAGTTGGTAGATTAGTTGTTCGATTGGCCCGAACATTGAAGCAACAAAAGTGGCTAGTATTCCGGCGAAAACAAGTAAGATAACGTACGGGACGAGAATGTTAGCGTAACTCCTTCCCAGCGAGGCGTGGTAGATTTCACGCTTGAAAGAATCAGCGGGATGCAGTAAGACTTTTAGCCAGTGCGCGTAGAATACGGGAACGTCGGTTGAAGAGTAATCCGATGCCTCGGGTTGGGCGGGCTGGCCTGCAATCTTCGCGTCGGCCTGCTGTTTTAGCCAAGCCAAGTCGTCCGGCGTTCTAACGAGCTTTGCCTGCGCTTTGGTTTGTTGCACTATTTCTTCTGGGGGCTTGATCTCGCTAACAATAGAATTCTCGGTCTGAAGGTTTTTAGAGGTAAATATTGCCGGGCGTAATGGTTGTACGGACTTCTTCTCCTGCACGGGCTTTTCTTGCGAGGCACCCAAGTCCGAGAGGCTCACCTCGTTGCTTGGTTGCACTGGTTGCTGGACTGGTTTTGCTGCAGCAGCCGCTGTTACCGCGGCATCGGCGTCAAGGCGCGATTGCACGCGCTCGTCTAGGCGGGTGGATACTTTTAGTGCGACGTCGACGTCGTCAACGCTCCAGCCGGCACCGATTAGCGCGCGGTGGATGTCTTCGTCGGAAGCGCCCTTTTCTCTTGCGTCGCGAACGTACGTAATGAGCTCCTGGTAAACCATTCCGTTTAGGATAACCGCATCCGCATTTAAAAACGTTGGTCGTAGTGCTAGCTGTTCAACCGCTACCGGACAAGCCTGAAGAAGTCTTTTGAATTCAAAGTCTTTCCAAACATTACCGGCCACGTATAGTCCTTAAGCAGGGCCTGCAATCGTTGCCTGGCCTTGACATCCGTGGTCTCGATCAAGTCTTTCAGAATTATCAGATTATAGCCCTTTGAGAAAGCGCCTTGAATCGTGGAATGCACACACCCCTCGCCAAAGACGCCGGCAATGATAATGCACTTTGCTTTTTGCTTTCTAAGGATTTTGTCCAGCTTAGGATTCGTAAAGGCGTCGTAAGTGTTCTTCGTCACAATCCCATCCCCCTTTTCGGGCGAAACGCCAAAGAATTTCTCGGGAAAGCCGGACGCGTCAGAAGAGTAATACCGGCACCGCGGATTTTCGTATAATTCCACTAAGTTTCTTGGCAGAAACGCCTTGGTCCACGGCGTGCAATTGACGAAAATCACCCGCCCGCCTGCAAGCCTATAAGCCGAAATAAAGGCGTTCAAGGCGGGAACCATTCGCCTAATTTTCTTGAACGAAACGCCCCAGTTACGCGTTTCACAATTTTCGTGGCAGCAGCTGTTGATTACGTCTATCACTATTAACGCGGTTTCATTGATTGCGATTCGAGCCTGCACGAATAGATAATTGCCGCTCGGTATTTAAGCTAAATTTAAAGCGCTGATATTCAACGCGCTAAATGGCAAGCAGCCCTAGAGCGATTAAGGCAAGCACGCCGAAGTGTACTACCCTCGCAGCTGCCGAGTACAACGCGAAAGTCTTCACATCCATGCGGGCGAGGCCGGCGACAAAGGTCAACGGGTCAATTATCGCGCTTATGGGAAGCACGCCGAAGAAGAATATGGCGAAAGGCCCCCAGTGGTCGAACCAGCCCTTCGCTTCGGCAAGCACGCTCTTGCCCACCTGCTTCTCAACCCATGCCTCGGAAAGGTAGAACGCAAGGGCGTAGTTGATGAACCCGCCAAGAAACGCCGCCACCATTGCCACCGCAACGAAGAGCACGGGCTCTGGCGAGAGCGTTACCGCCGAGACGAAGAACGCGTCTGTAGGAAACGGCGCTAGGGAACTGCCCAGTAGCACAACGATGAAGGCGCCGAAGAGGCCGTAAGCCGCAACAGCGGCCTGTATTCCAGTGAAGAGGTCGGGAAAGAAATAGTTTAACGCTTTAAGGCAAACCAACGCCGCGACAATGAGCCCAATTGCGACTAGAACGCTTCGCGCGAGCTCTTTACGGACAACGTCTTTGCGGGCGGGCTTTTTGACCATCGAACTCAATTTCTCATTCAACCTTTTTAACGGCGATGCCTGAAGATTAGAAGTTTATATAGATGAACTTGGTGGAGTTGTTGAGGAAAATGAGGACGAGAAAGAATAGCAGGGCAAGGGCTAACCCGAACAAGAAGGCCTTGAAGGAGCCGAAATCCATACAAAAGCTATCTAGTTAAAAGTTTTTAACCCAATATGCACTACTACGAATGAAGCACCGCCTAAGAATAATGCGTTTCCAGGACTTCGAAACCCCAGACCCGCGGGCAGCGACAATGATACTGCTGGGTTTCCTCGTCGGCGTTGCGGCAATAGAACTTTTAGTGGGAGGCCACTTCGAAGCGGCCAATAGCAACGCCTTCGACGACTGCTACCGCGTCAGCGAGAGCGCGGCGACTCTCGACGAGCTCGTACGCCGCGTCGCAGATGCAAAGCGCGCCGGGTTTACCACGCTAGTCCTCATCGGCGGTTCTACGGCATACGGGGCCTCGGGAGGACCAGACGAAACGATTTCGTGCCACCTCCAACACCGTTTCACAGAGGCCAACGCGTCAAGCGTGCGGGTGTACAACCTCGCGGCCGACGGCAACCGCCCGACCGACGACTACCTCGTCTTCAAGGCAATCAACGCGCACGCGGACTATATCGTAGTAAGCGCATACTACGGGTGGTTCCAGATACCTCAAGCTGGCGGCGACGGGCTCGAATACGTGGCGCACCCCGAGTACACATTCCTACCGAACGTCGTGGATGCCGACTCTGCCGGAATGGCCGCACCGGCCCACGGCGAAAAGAAAGCCGAATACTTCTTCGACTCGCTCGCCCGCGGCATCTCGGTATACCGCAACCGTCAGCTCATCCAGCAAGCAATCTTCGGGGACTCGCCCGAGGAGAAACCGCGCCAACTCCTCCGCTGGCTCCAGTGCGCCGCGTTCGGCAGGTGCGCGCTCGCCCGGTACACTGCGTTCACGGACAAGCCCGAACAAACGCGCCTAACCATCCTCGCTTCCCCCGAACTCAAGCTCGCACCCCTCGCAAACGAGTCACTCGTACCCCTCAAATACTGGCGCAGAATGGCGCACGAATCCGAAGGAAGGCTCTTTTTCTACTTCTCGCCGCACAACCCAGCGCTCCACGGCATGGAATCAACCAACTACTCGGCAAACGTGCGGGCAGCTGAACGCGTCGTGACGGAGGCAGGCGGCGGGTTCTACGCACCGCAAGCCAGAGACCTCGGCCTCGAACCAAGCGACTACACCGACACAATGCACACGCTGGACAACGGCAACCGCGCCGTCGCCGAAGCACTCCACCAAGAGCTTACCGCGCGATTCAAGGGATTGAATTGATTTTCACCGACATCGCATACTTCATCTTCCTTGCGATAGTGGCCTTGCTCTACCGCTTCGCGCCGCGCGAGCACAAGCCTTGGATCGTTACGGCAAGCGGAATCGCGTTCTACGCGTACTACGCGACGGGATTCGTCTGGCTCCTCGCCGCAGAAACTCTGGCGGTATACGCGCTGACCACGCGCAAGACGCGGTTCGCACACGCCGCCGCCCTTGCGCTCCCGCTCGCCGTGCTCGGCTACTATAAGTACTCGGGCTTCGCTTACGGCACGGTTGTGGGCGCCGGCCTCCTGCCAAAGGACAACCCGTTCATGTACATCGCGTTCCCGCTGGCTATCTCGTTCTTCACCTTCGAGTTCCTCCACTACTCCTTCGACTACTTCCGAGGCCGCGTGGATCGCGCGTCGCTCAAGGAATTCCTCGCCTTCGCGTTCTTCTTCCCATCAATGGCGGCGGGACCGATAAAACGCTTCCAAGACTTCAGCGCACAGCTGCGCGAAGCCCCGCCCGCAGGCGCGAAGGACGCCTTCGCCGGCTGCTTCCGCATCCTCGTCGGGCTCTTCAAGAAACTCGTGCTCGCCGACTCGCTGGGGTACTTCTCCTCGGTACTGGCGAGCGGGTTCTACATCGAGCACGCCTCCCCCTACCAAGTATGGTTCGCCCTCCTCGCATTCACCTTCAAAGTGTACTTCGACTTCTCCGGGTACACCGACATCGCCATCGGCAGCGCCCGGCTCTTCGGCCTGCGAATCCCCGAGAACTTCGACTATCCCTTCCTAACGCGCAACATCGCCCAGTTCTGGCGCAAGTGGCACATGTCGCTGTACTCGTGGCTCAACGACTACGTGTTCACGCCATTATCATTGCGCTGGCGCGCGTACAAGCTGGCCGGATTCATCGCGGCAGTGCTCGCCGTGTTCATCCTCTCCGGCATATGGCACGGCGCGGACTGGAACTTCATTGCGTGGGGCGCGTTCCACGGCGTCGCCGTCGCGCTCTACTACGTTTATACGCGCACGCTGAAGCCCCGATTCTCCAACGCGGGCTGGTACAATTCGAAGTGGGCCAACGCGGCGGCCGTGCTATTCAACTTCCTCGTCGTGACCGTGAGCTTCAGCCTCTTCGCCGCCCCCCTGCCCCTCGCCTCTGCCATAATGCAAAAGCTATTCTTTCTTGGGTGACACTATAAGGCTATGAAGATAGGCATAGACCTCGAAAAAGTGGAGCGGTTCTACAAGCTCTCGCCGGGGAGCGCGCTGGTAAAAAGGTGCTTCACTCCGGCCGAAGCGGCCGAGTGCTTCGCCAAACCCAATCCCGCCCAAAGCCTAGCTGCCCGCTTCGCCGCAAAGGAGGCCTACTTCAAGGCGGCCGGGCCGTGCGACTACCGCCACGCCGAGTTCCTCAACTCGCCCCGCGGCCTCGCGGTTCGCTTGAATGGAAGGCTCGCGCGGCGCATACACGCGAGCGTGACACACACAAAGACGGATGCCGCAGCAATAGTTGTAATCGAATAATGTGTGATGCTTGAATGCAGTACAAACCGCCCTGGGAGAAATCAAGCGGCCAGTACCACGCCGAATACGCCAAGCTGGAGGCATCAGGAACGTTGGAAGCCGAGAGCGCCGTCCGCATCGCGGTCCTCGGCTCGCACACGCTCGGTTACTTCTCGCGCGTGCTCGCAGTGCGCCTCTACGAGAACGGCATCACCGCGAACGTGTGGACCGCGCCTTACGCGCAAATCGAACGGCAAATCAGCGACCCGGAGAGCGAGCTGGCAGCGTACAAACCCAACTACTCGCTCTTCGTGCTCGAACTGCAAGACGCGCTCGGCGCAGACGCAGCGGAGACGTGGCGCAAGGAAAATCACTCCGCCCTCAAGGAACACGCGCTCTCCTACTGCAGGAAACTCGTGGAACGGGCCAAGACTTGCGGCGGAAGGATACTGCTGAGTAACTTCACCGCCCCGGCGACGAGCGTCTACGGCTCGCGCGAAAACGCCTTGCGGGGCGAGCGCCGCTTCGTCCACGAACTCAACCACGCGCTCGCCGACGAATGCGCCAGGAACGGGGGGGCGGCCCTGGTAGACCTCGACGCGGCATGCGCCAACGCGGGCAAGCTCAACGTGGAAGACGAACGCTTCCGCCTGCTCGGCGACGTGCGCCTCAACTTCAAGCAGTCCGTCCAACTCGCCGAAGAAGTCCTAGGACAGCTCATCGCGCTGCGCGGCGCCGGCAAGAAGTGCATCGTACTCGACCTGGACAACACGCTCTGGGGTGGCGTCGTCGGCGAGGACGGCCTCGCGGGCATACGCCTCGGCCAGAACGACGCGGCCGGCAAAGCCTTCCGCGAGTTCCAGAAGGAACTCCTGCGCCTGCACAAGCGCGGCGTGATACTGGCGCTGAACAGCAGGAACAACGAGGCCGACGCGCTCGAAGCGATACGCGGCCACCCTGAGATGGTGCTGCGCGAAGAGCACTTCGCGGCCATCCGCGCCAACTGGCAGGACAAGGCCGCCAACCTCGAGGAGCTCGCGGCGGAACTCAACATAGGGCTCGACTCGATGGTGTTCATAGACGACGACGCATTCAACACCGGCCTCGTAAACGAGAGGCTCCCCCAAGTGACGACCATACTACTGCCAAGGGACCCATCCGGGTACGCGCTGCTGGTAAAAACCCTAAAGCTCTTCGACTCGGCAAGCGTCACCGACGACGACCTCAAGCGCGGCGCGTCCTACGCCCAGGAACGCCGGCGCAAGGAAAACGAGAAATCCTTCGGCACGTACGAAGACTTCCTGGCCTCGCTGGAGCTCAAGATGACGGTCTCCGACGCCGACGACTACACCATCCCCCGCATCGCGCAGCTGAGCCAGCGCACCAACCAGTTCAACATGACGACGCGCCGCTACGACGAAACGGCGCTCAAAAAAATGCTTTCAAGCGGATTCTCGGCATACTGGATGTCGGTGGAGGACCGCTTCGGGGACTACGGCGTCGTCGGCGCGTGCATAATCCGGGACGGTTCCACCGCCGAAATCGACTCGTTCTTCATGAGCTGCCGCGTGCTCGGCAAGGGCATCGAAGGCTCATTCCTGTGGAAAGTGCTCGACCACGCCCGCGCCAACGGCAGCGAACGCGTCACCGCGGAAGCGATTCCAACGGCCAAGAACAAGGCATTCCTCGACTTCTACGCCAAAGCCGGGCTCCACGACGAAGGCGGCGGCAGGTACTCAACCGAGCTGTCGGAAGGAAATTTTAACTACCCAAACCACATAATATTCGAGGGACGACTGAAATGAGCAATACGACCAAGCTTGCGGGAATCATCACGGGCATACTGGGCGTGACGGAAAAGGAACTCCGCGACGACAGGAAGGTGGGCGAGATACCCAACTGGGACTCGTTCAACAACCTGCAGATAATTACCTCGGTCGAAGAGGCGTTCGGCGTGCACTTCACCACCGACGAAATAATCAACGCGGCCACGTACGGCGACGTCAAGCGGCTCCTTGAAAAGCACGGGGTAAAGATGGATTGAAACCGCCGGAAAAAGCCTCTTTCAAGAAGACCGTGACGAGGGGCGATGTGGACGCTTTCGTGGCAGTATCCGGGGACGACAACCCACTGCATGTCGACGAAGCGTACGCCGCCAAGACCAAGTTCGGCCACCGCGTGGCGCACGGCATGCTCGTCGCCTCATTCTTCTCGCAATGCGTCGGCAAACGCCTCGGCACCGACGGCGTGCTCTACCTCGGGCAGACGCTCAACTTCCGCTTGCCCGTCTACATCGGCGACGAGCTCGAAATAGAATTCTCCCTCAAAAGTTACTCGGAATCCACCCGGACCGCCAGCTACTCGACCCGGGCAACCCGCGGCGGCACCGTATGCGTCGACGGCGAGGCGCGCGTGGCGTTCCTCTAGCCCGGCAGCTTCCAGACGTCGATGAACGTCCCCGAATCGGTCTCCCGCCACTTTTCAAGGAGGCCAGCGATGATTTCCGCAATACGCTCGGGCGGCTGCGCGCGGCCGGAGCCGCCGAAACCCTCACGCAACAGCCGCGTGTCCACCGCCGCCGGACTCACCACGAACACCTTGACGCAGGGGTACAGCTCCTGCGAAAGCGACTTGCTCAACGCATTCACCGCGTGCTTTGTCGCGGCGTACACCGAAACCCCGGCGGGCGCATGCGACCCGTAGAAAGAGGAGACGTTCACTATGGCGCCCGCATTCATCCTCCGGGCGGCCTCGCGGCAACAGTAAATAACTCCCTCAAGATTTGTCGCCACCGTGTCACGAATCTCGGCGTCAGCCGCCTCGGCAAGCTTTCCGGCACGCCCTGTCCCGGCATTGTTGACGAGGAAATCGACGCGCCCGAACCTCTGCTCGGCAATGTCGAAGAGCTTCCCACATTCCTCCGGGCGCGAGACGTCGGCAGCCACGCCGATTGCACCGTTGCCAACGGTTTTAGCCGCCGCCTCGGCTTGCACGGCGTCACGCGAACACAGTACGACCTTGAGCCCGCGCCGGGCCAGTTCAACGGCTGTTGCCAGCCCGATTCCCCGGCTCGCGCCGGTCACAATGACTACGCCATCCATACCGAAAGGTAGCGCGTAAAAGAATAAAAAACCGGCCAGTCGGGCCGGGGCTTGAACTAGTTAAAAGACCTTCTCTTTGCGTTGCACGAAGAGGTCGGTTATTTCCGATATGTTCTCTAGGTGCTTGTCCACTAGGTCTCGCACGCCGTCGCGCACGCCGTCGAGCTTGCCGTCAATCGTCTCGAGCTTGATGCTCGCGACCTTGGGCTCGCTTATGGGCTTGCCGATTTGCGATAAGAGGTAGACCTCGCAGTCGCGCACGTCGCCGGAGTACGTTTCGGCGACGTCGCGGGCGATGCGGAACGCGGCGGTGTTGTAAATCTTACCAACGTGCGTTACAGGGTTCTTTCCCGCCGCTGCTTCCAAACTCATTGGACGCATGGGCGTGATGAGGCCGTTCACGCGGTTTCCGCGGCCAACGCTTCCGTCGTCGCCGTTCTCAGCGCTCAAACCCGTGGCAGTAATGTAGACGCTGGGCTTGTCGTAGTCGTCTAGCGTGTTTATCAAGACCTCGATCTTGTGGTCGCCCTCGAACTTCTCAACGACTTTCCGGGCTTCTTCAAGCGTCCTTGCCTTGGCTTCCTTGTACGCTTCGAGCCCGGCGATGTGCTTTGCTACGTAGGCAATTGCGACGGTGACCTTGATGTCGTTCTCTTGGCGCATGCCCATCACCTTGATGTCCTCGCCGATGGAGGGAATGCGCGTCTTAACATCAGTGCTGTTCAAGTGGTTTTCGAGCTCGAGCACGGTCTGTTCGAGCACGGTGAACGGCGCGAAACCCGTACCAAAGCTCGTGTCGTTGCTCGACTTCTTGTTCTTGCGCGAAAAGCCGTCAACCAAATCCGCGCTCCCGCGGCCGATGTTGCACATTACCTTGACGTCGTTATCTACATCTAGATACCGGCAGTTCTTCTTCAAGTAGTCGCGGGCAGTTGCCTCGGCGATACCGTGCACGTCGAACTCCTTGCCGCCGTACTTGGCGATGGCTCGGCCGGCCAAGTCTAGGAATATGGGTTTAGTGATTTTTCCGCCGCCGAAGTCGACTTCCGCTTCGCCCGCAGCAATGAGCATCTTGTCCACGTTATGGTGGAGTATCATGCCCGTCTCCTTCAGGTACTCCTCTGACAGGCGTACGCTGATTTCTTCGACTATACCATCGCACAAGGAGTCCGGATGCCCCAAGCCCTTGCGTTCAACGATTTCGACTTGCGACTTGGCCCTGTTGAGTACTTCGATATCGATATTCTTTGCTCCTTCCACGTCAATACACCTTCTTTGCTAGTTCGTGTTGAAGAAACAGTTTTTACGAATGCGAACCGCCCGTGTTGAAGGACGACCGAAGGAATTGCCGCGGCAAGGTATTTAACGGTTGCTAGGCAACAGGCAACGCTTTTAACCCCCTGCGGGCTAATACTTGCAGGTGGTTTTCAATGGCTTTATTCGAACTGGCAGTAGTTGCAGTAATTATTCTTGTGCTCTTAGCTAAAGGCATTCGCGTGATAAACCAGTGGGAGCAAGCAATTGTCTTGACAATGGGCCGCTACTCTAGGACGCTACCACCCGGATTCAACTTAATAATCCCCATATTCCAACGCTCGATTACTATTGATTTGCGCATAAGGACGCTCGACATTCCTAAACAAGAAGTGATGACGCGCGACAACGTGCCAGTCAACGTCAACGCAGTTGTTTACTTTAAAGTCATCCGCCCGGAAGACGCGGTCATCAAGATTCAAGACTACACTTACGCTTTGTCTCAGTACGCGCAAACCGCTTTACGCGACGTTGTCGGCAACGTCTCGCTCGACGAGGTACTCTCCGACCGCGAGAAAATAGCGGGGCAGATACGCGAAATAGTTGATAAGGAAACGGACGAGTGGGGAATCGACGTTACCGCGATAAAAATCCAGGACATTGAACTACCTATGGACATGAAGCGCGCCATGGCCCGCGAGGCGGAAGCCGAACGCGAGAAACGCGCCACAATCATCATCTCTAAAGGCGAAGTCCAAGCCTCTGTAAATTTGGCTCAAGCAGCCAAAACAATGGGCACTACGCCCGGCGCGTTGCACTTGCGCACGCTGCAGACAATAAGCGACATCAGCTCTGACCCGTCAAGCAAAATCATCATCCTCACGCCCGTCGAGATACTTGAAGCGTTCAAGGCGTTCACTGACAAAAAGAAGTGAACTAGACGCAGACGCGGCCTTGATTTGAGGCCGCGCCAACCCGTTTTATAAAACTGCGCCGCCACAAGAATATACGGTAAGAGACTATTCTCTCCGATGGGCTTGTAGCTCAGCCTGGACAGAGCGTTCGACTGATAATCGAAAGGTTCCTGGGTTCGAATCCCAGCAGGCCCACTCCGGCTTCCTAGGGGGGACACCCCCCTGAAAAGTCGACATTCGAACCCCCCGCGAAATACTTTTGATCGAGCTTTTCAAGAACCGAGTCTCAGTGAGGTTCGAAGAAAAGGTCGGTTCAGGCCCACTCCGACCTTTTTGCCTCCGCTCGCTGCGTCGTGCGACGCTGCGCACTCGACTCGCTCGCTATGACAAAAAGCTCGACCAAAACTACGCGGGTATCTTTCTGCAGTTGCGGGCGAGGCCGAACGCGATGCGGTAAGGCTCGTACTCGTTGGCTAAACGGCTCTGCGCCAAACTATGCGTTTCTAAGAATTCTTTTAGTTCAAGGTAACGCTCTTTCTTTTTCTTACCCGCCGGCGTGAGCTTCGAGTCAAGGTCAGTCATCACGCCAACACCAAGGTTGAAAACAATTATTGCACCCGCGATTACTAAAAGAGCTAAGAAGAACCACCAGAACACTGCGCCCAAGATTACTAGCAGTACTTTGTACGGCAGGGTGGGTTCGTCGCGGCCGACTGAGATAAACCCTTTCTTTGAAAGGCCTAACACCGCGATGGCTATAGCCCCCAAGTAGATTGGAACCCAGAGCATTACGGCCAGCGAAAACGCTACGAAAAGTGCTTGCCCTGAACCGTAACCGGCAAGCGAAACGGAAACTACCGCCAGTCCGGCGAGAAGAAAGGAGAGGAATGGTGCTAGGAAGAACAATGCCCCGAGCAAGACCGCGCTCCAAGTAAGACGGTACTTGGCAAGATTCAAGTAGAGCGCTTCGCCCGCGTTGAACGAGTACACGCCGTCCTCGCGGCAACCATCGGCAACCGACGCGGCAAACTGTAACGGCCGAATGCTACCAATCCTCTTGGAAGCAGCTTCTTCGCCTGCCTTGGGTTCGACGAAAACGGTTTGCAGGACAAATTTCTCGTGCGCGTCAAGCCCGTCGAGCTTGCCGTCCCACGAGAAAACGCGGTTGGGCGGGCTCCCAACGAAAACAACTCTTCCTTTTACTACCAAGTCAGCGAAAGAAGCGTACGCCTCGTCTATTCCGGCTTGGTGGTCTACTATTAAACCCGCTTCGGCGGGCGTCAATCCGGCAAGGCTATCGAACGCCATAACTCTAGACAACGCAAAGCCCGGTTAATAACCCGTAGCTCGTTGCGCCGCAAGGAAAAGCCTTTTCTATTCAACCCGCCGAAAGCTAGTGAGAAGACCGAGATACTAATGGCAAATGCGCTTCACGAACAAGTCGGCCGCGGGTGCGAGCACGCGCTCAAACTAATACATGAAGAGAATCCGGTGCTCTTGGGCGCTTACGGTCCGTGGACAACCACGCACGAGGTAAGCGAACAAAACGGAAAAACAATCGCCACCGTGACTTTACACCCTAAAAAGCAGTACATGCATTACGGCAGCGGCCCAAACGTACTCAAAGCGTGCCTCGAACACGGCCTTGCAAGAGCCAGCTTGCACGTAGGTAGGGCGGTTAACCTGACGAAGACTACGCCGACAGACCGCAAGACCGACACCGTGAGCTTCCAGCTCACCCTCCAACGCAACTAACCCGCACGATTTAAAGCCTTTACCGGACACAACTAATACGGGCTCCTGTAGTCTAGCCCGGTCCAGGACACTGGACTCTCACGCGACCTTTTCCGTACTGCTTCGCTGCGCCGCCCGCTGGCTCGGCTCGCTCGCAGTACGAAAAGCTCGACCAAAAGCGGTTGCGCGGTTTCCACGTCAACACGCTTGGTTGAAACACAGCCCAAAACGAGGCTGAAGGCCGCGGAGCCATTCAGTAACCCGGGTTCAAATCCCGGCAGGAGCATTGAACCACCGGCTCAATTCCCCGTTTTCTTGCGGCATAGAGCCGTAGCCTCCGGTTCCGACGGGAGCATTGAACCACAGGCTCAATTCGCCACTTTCGCTAAACTCGTCCACGCTGCTCCCTGAAGCAAGACGACTATAAAAAGACTGCGCCGGTTAGGCGGATGACGAGGGACGGCTAGGCAAGCGACGAAACTACGTTTGTTACGAGCCATCGGCAACGTACTCTAGACTGCTTTAAAAGGTTCAGTAGTGTAATCGGTTATATGGCTAGCAGCGATTTGGTGCAGTTGCCAGAATGGAAAACCGAGCCAAAACGGGTACCTAACAAGCTCCATTCCCTTTGCAGCTACATTGCCATGTTTCCGCCGTCAATACCTAATCACTTTATCCAGAAATATACTGACGAAGGCGACGTGGTTCTTGACCCGTTTTCTGGTCGAGGCACTACCCCGCTAGAAGCTTGTACTAGTAATCGTATTGGTATAGGTAACGACCGGAATCCCCTTGCTTATGTGTTGACCTTAGCAAAGGTTCAGACTCCGAGCATTGGTCGCATTTCTTCGAAAATTGAACAGCTCGAAGGCGATTACGCCCAAGGCGAGGCGGACATCAACTTAACCCAGGAAGATTGGAAAATAAGGATGCTTTTCAGCGACTACACATTAAAGCAGTTATTATTCATGAAAGAGAACCTTTGTTGGGACACGAATAATGTTGATGCATTCGTAACCGCTATGGTTCTAGGAATACTCCACGGAAATTCTGACGGATACCTCTCAATCAAAATGCCGAATACCTTCTCGATGTCACCCAATTATATCCGGGGCTATATAGCCGGGCATGAACTAGAACGACCAGACCGGAATGTTTTCAATTTACTTAGGCGCAAGGCTGGGCGCTGTTATGAGCAGCCAGCTTCTAAAGGGCAAGTGTACCGAAGCGACGCTAGAAAACTGACGAAAATAAGGAACGACTCGGTTAGCCTTGTGATGACCTCGCCGCCTTACACTCGAGTAATACGCTATGGTGCATTCAATTGGATACGGCTTTGGTTCTTAGGAAAGGATGCAAAAGAAGTTGACAGAAAACTCCTATGCACCCAGTCACTTTTCAAGTATCAGGAATTCATGACTGGCGTTCTAACTGAAACTATGCGCGTTTTGAAGTCTGACGGAACAGCCGTTTTTGTAATCGGTGATGTAAAGGACAGAACCTCCGACAAAGTCTTTAACTTAGGTCAATTTGTTTGGGAAAATTGTGCTGAGCCGCTTGGATTTGAGTTGAAGGAGCCGATAGCTGCGGATGTCATTAGCGATGACACTAAAGTTTCTAAAATCTGGGGAGCACGCCGAGGAAATGCGACTAAAATAGATCGCGTTCTAGTTCTTTCGAAAAGCTAGTGCTTAGTCCGCGTCGGCCATGAGACTGGGAGATTTAATTTCTCTCGCAGCAAAAAGTGCGGACATAGCAGCAATTCTACAGCGCTCTCTCCGTTCATATGCTTCTTCTTGTTCGGGGGTTGAACCCTGCGAAGTAGAAGTTGATTCAAGGCTAGTTGCTTCAGCATCTCCTTTGTCGTGCTCTAATAGTATTGAGTGCGCTGCAAGCCACGTTTCATATCTTTTGGTGAAGGAATTTGCAATATTGACGTTTTTCCGCTCTAAATCGGAACGAACATTTGCAAACCGCGGGAAAACCGTAGAGTAGTATACAAGCAGTTCGCCACCGCTTTCTTCTGACGCT
>MNVH01000033.1 GCA_001871595.1 Candidatus Micrarchaeota archaeon CG1_02_55_22
TGCAAAGCATGGACACGGCGATGCCTATCGCGTAGTACGTCGCGCCCTTGCGGCTGATAATCTCGTAAGCGGCCTTGCGTGTTTCTTGGTAGAGCACATCAAGCTTCTTCCTATCGTATTCCGGGTAACGCTTCAAGTCGATTCCACCTATCGAGGCAGTGCTCCAAGCAGGGAAAGACGAGTCGCCGTGCTCGCCCAATATGTATGCGTGCACGCTCGACGGGTGCAATCCGTAGTGCTTGCCGATAAGACACCTAAGGCGAGCCGTGTCGAGCGTGGTGCCCGAACCAATGACGCGCGACGGCGGGAATTTGGATAGTTTTAGCGACAAGCGCGTAAGAACGTCGACAGGGTTGGTTATTATTAGCAGGATTGTATTTGGCGCGGCCTTGGCAATCTTTGGAATCATGCCCCGGAAGATGGCCGCGTTCTTCTTCGTCAAGTCCAAACGCGTTTCGCCCGGCTTCTGGTTGGCCCCGGCGCACACGACGACGATGTCCGCGTCCTTGCACGCCGAGTAGTCGCTTGAGTAAGAGACTTTAGCTGCGGGAAGGAACTGGAGTCCGTGCTCTAAATCCATCGCCTCGCCCTTCGCCTTCTCGCCGTTAACATCGACTAAGACGATTTCGCGGGCCACGCCCTGCAACAACAACGCGTACGCCGTAGTACTACCGACAAAACCCGCTCCGACAATCGCGATTTTAGGCATGAGAAGCATAACGCGCGCCGCAATTAAAAACGCTTGCTCGCTGATTAGAAACGGTTTCCCGGCGGTAGCGGGTGAAGTGGACGGCTGCTTTCTTGAGGCGCTCAAAGTCGACGGGTGAAAGTTCGTAGACGCTTGATCTTTCAAGGTATTGACTCTTTGGGTTTGACAGCCAGAATGCTTTATAGCCTGGTCTGAGCCTTCCCGGGCTTGTTGTTCCAGAAAACTTGAATGTGAAAGGGAAGCCGTTGCGCTTATTCAGTTCCAGCGAACCATAACTATCGCTTTCCGGGCTCAATCTGGAATGAAAACCGAATAGCTTTAACGTGGCCAGGGTTTCAGCCATTGAAAGTACGAGTCGATTCCTCCCGGATTTGAAGAGTACCGGCATTGTCGGATTAATGTCTAAAACCGCAATTCCTCGCTGGGCCATTATCCGGTGCACTTCAGAGAGCACGCCGAGCTTGTCCGGGCAATAATTGTGCATCGCGCGAGAAAGAATAAAGTGCGCCGAGTTGTCGGCCAACGGCAGGTTGTGCGCGTCAGCGACCATCATTGCAGCGCCCGTCGAGCGTGCCTTTGCCCAATTGTCTTCCGGCTTGACGACATCCAAGCCAATGACGCGGTGCCATCCATCAGCGGCAAGCTCGGCACTCGCGTTGCCTTCTCCCGCGCCCAGTTCCACTACCGTCAGTCGGGGCGTAGTGTGGGGCGGGAAGCGCGCGTGGACTTGTTCAAGCGCATTCCGTATGTTTGCTCGTGCATACTTGTGCGGTTCAAGGCTGGCGCCCCGGTATCGCGTCATGTCTGCTGTTTCAAGATTCTTCCTGGCCCGAACTATTTCCGTGTTTTCCTTTCCACGTTCGCGCAAACGCTTGAAAAGCTTCAAGAGTACTCGCCCAATACCTTCTGCTTCTTTTCTAGCCCGCGAATCTTCGCCGACGGGTTGCCTATCTCGTAGTCGAGCTTGAAGTACTCGAGGCCCTCCTTTTCAAGCATCGTCAAGGCGTTGGGCGTGATTTCTGGCGAGCACAATATTCCGCGCACCGTAACGCCACGCCGCTCGCGCAACTCCTTTACGTAGCGGGCGAGTTGCGTGACTGCGTCAAGCCCGGCGTTGCGGCGCTTGACCTCTATTGCCACCAAACGCTTTTGCGAATCTTCGGCGAGAATGTCTATCGCGCCTTTACGGACGAGACTCTCCTTCTTTAACGGAATCAAGCCTTTCTCTAGCATATGCAGGTCCTGCATTATCAGGCCGGAGAGCTCGCGTTCGGTGCCGTACAACTTGAGTTGTGAGTCGTCCTGCAACGAAAAGCTTTGTGCAAATTCGACGGAGTAAAAGTAGACCTCGATTTGTTCTATTGCCTTGTTCGGCAAACGCCGCGTCGCGCGCACTATAATGCCCGTCGGTTCTTTCTTCTTAGAATTGGCGTCGAAGGCTAGTTCGCAAGAAATTTTGGCGCCGGGGCCCTGGTAGTTTATGGCGTTCATCTTGCCGTTCTGGTGAACGAGGAACGTGCCATCGTGTTTTACGACCAACAGCCTGTCCCCCTCGGATAGTTTTGACGCAGCGCGGCCCTCGTACTTGACGCGGCACCGTCCCACGACGAGCAATAGCTTGCCGTTAGTGATGGCTTGGCTTACTGTTTCAAACGCCTCGTCAAGCTGCAGGGCCATGGTTTTGGTTAGCGTTTGCAAAGTATTTTAATGCGCCGCCGGCAACAAGTATGTAATGGTCGCCTATTCGGTTATCGTCCCGATACTCCTCTCGGCAGCCGTGTCCTTCGTTGCCGCGTTAGTCGCGACGCCGTACTTCATGCGCTTCATGCGCAACATCGGCATCACCGGCATAGACCAACAAAAACGCAACAAGCCCCAAATACCCACCAGCGGCGGAATGCCCGTTGTCTTCGCATTCTTCCTTGGTCTCATGACTTTTATTGCGCTCAACACGTTCGTCTTCGGCACGCACGCCGACTTAAACCTCCTCCTCGCCGCCGGCCTCTCGACCTTTGCAATCGCGTTAGTAGGATTTTTCGACGACTTGTACGTCAGAAAAACGCTTGTAATGAATGCGTCGGCCGCGAAAGAGTACCGCGTCGGCCTAAAGCAGTGGCAGAAACCGTTGCTAACGCTCGTCGCGGCAATACCTTTAATGGCGGTGTACGCCGGCGCCACGTCGATGACGTTCCCGTTCATCGGAGTAGTGCAATTGGGCTGGGCTTATCCGCTGTTGCTAATTCCCCTCGCAGTGGTGTGCGTGTCTAACGCGACAAACATGCTGGCCGGCCTCAACGGGCTCGAGGCCGCCTTGATGGTTCCGCCGGCACTCGTTGTAGCCTATTGGTCGTACCGGTTCTCGAACGTTGAGGGCGCGATAATCGCCGCTCTCGGCGCCGCGTCGCTCCTTGCATTCCTGTGGTTCAACTGGCATCCGTCAAGGATGCTGCCCGGAGACTCGTTGACCTACTTCAGCGGGGCGATGTTCGTTACCGCCATTATTCTTGGAAACGTGGAAAAGCTCGGCCTCGCGCTCTTCATCCCGTGGATTATCGAGGCCTTCCTCAAGCTCCGCGGCAAGTTCGCCGTGCGTTCGTACGGAGACCTCCAGCGCGACGGCTCGATAAAAGCTCCTTACCCAAAGATTTACTCGCTCACGCACGTGGCAATGAAAATCGGGCAGAAGATGAAGCCCAAGTGGAACGAACGCCAGCTCGTGCTCTTCCTCGTCGCGCTCGAGTTCCTAGTAATCGCCTTCGCTTTTGCCATGGTTAAAGTCGGCTAGCCCGACAACCTTTTATTTCGCTTGACTTATCTCTAGCTAATGCCGATTAAAGAGTTTGAATACGTCGCTGGAAAACCCAATCCTTTCCTGGAGCACTTGCGGGCGTACGGGGAGTACAACTCGCAGCGTCCTCCTTCGAGCGGCTATACTTCTCGTATAGTACATGCTTTGGACCGACTCGACGGGGGTCCGACGCAACGCATAGCGCATATTGATGATAAGTCTATTCGAGACGCTTTCAGGGATGCTAATAGCCCGGACTCATTGCGGCGCGCCCTGAGGCTTGTTTACAAGACGCTTGAGCCCGTACATAGGCGGAATTATCGCTTCAGTACGCATGTTCTTGTTGGCAGGTACGACCGTTTGAATGAATTCGTGGTTCAAGACGCTAGACGGCGTTCTTCTGACGAGCCGTTGACTTATTGTGACGTAGGTTGCGGAATGCTTGCTAACGCACCCGAAACCCTGCTTACCAAAAGAAAGTTGCGGGCGAGGGGCGTGAATGTAGCGGTTCACGGCGTTGACGTGGTAGTTCCGGACGATTTCGGTGTTCTCCAGCGTTCTGCTATTGATAGCGGTGTGAAATTGTTCAAGTCTGATTACCGAACGCGGCGGCTGCCCACTAAATACGACTACATCCGACTCGGCAACGTCGCGCAGTATCTCTTCCCAGAGGTTCTCCAGCGCGTGTTCGACAACCTCGCGGCAAGCCTCAAGCCCAATGGGCTTTTGATGGTGCACCAGCACGGTCGCAAAGGCCTACAAGTCGGAGTGTATCGCCGAGTCGAGCGCGACGGTAAAGTGTTCTTCAGGCGGGAACAGATTCCAGCCTAGAGCCCTGCCTTCTTTCTTATCGCGTGCAACAGTGCGATATCGTTTTCTTCCAAGCCACCCAATAGCCAGAGCGCGGGAATGTAGACTATTGCGTAGACGAGTGCGAGGAAGCCCAATTCCCACAACGCGTGGTTGGTGATGAGTTTGTCGGCTTGGGTGAGCACGGCGAATGCTACGAGCGAGGCGGCGAGCACGCGGTAGTGGTAGTGCGAGAAGATTTGTACGCCGTACTCGCGTTTGGCAAAGATTCCGCCTACTATTCCATAGCACGCCATGGCCGCGGCCGCGCCCGCCGAGACGCCGAGGATTCCGTAGCCGGGCGCAAGGCCGTAGGAGAGCACGAGGCTTAGCACTACGCCGACGGCAATGCTGGCAAGAACGAGCAACGGTTTCTCGCGGATTTGCAGTACGATGAGAGATGGGAGGAAGAGTGCGTGGATGAAGTATCCCGCGGCGAGGAGCACAAGCGCGCTCGAGCCCGCGGCGTACGCTGGCCCGAAGAGCGCGGAGAGGAGTTGTGCCGAGTAGTATATGATTAGTATAGCGATGGGCAGTTGTCCCATTAGAGACCATTTGGTTAAGTGGGTGAAAGTTGCCCGAGCCTCAGTTTTTTTGCCGAACACGATGAGTTTCGTCATTGCGGGGACGAAGAGCGAGAAAAGGACTATCGGGAAGAGGAACATGATGTCCGCGGTTGGAAGAACCGCGCTTAGTACGCCGACTTGCACCGCGTCAGAGTTGATGCTGAGCGCAGCCATCGCAATCCACGGGATGAGCTGGTAGAGCACGGCCACGAGCGCGAGTGGTAAGGCAAAGTAAAGCATTTCCTTGAGTGGCGAGCGCTTGCCGTTGAAACCTAGCCCACCGGGGAATAGTTTGTACAATAAGTAGATTGCCATTGCCGCCGCTGCGAGCGAGCCGAGTGCGAGTCCGAGCGCCGCGCCTTCAATGCCCAAGCCGAGCACGTAGAGGAAGAGCACGATGAATGCGAGGCGAGCGCCCGTTTCGACGAGGCTGCGGGTTGCAACTTCGTACTCGATTCTCCGTAAGGCGCGGAACGATGCGGCGAGAACCATGGCTAGAACAGTAAAGGGTATGGCGAGCGCGGCGATTGCTATGAGCGGCGCCGCGTCAGGCTGGCGGAAGACTGCGTTGGCAAGCCACCCCGCGCCGAGGTAGAGCGCTATTGCAACCGCGACGCTTGCAGGCAAAGCTATACTTATAGCACGGCGAATGACTCGCTTCACGCCTTCGCGGTCACCTTTCTCCGCGCTTTTCGTAGCGAAGAAGAGGACGGCTTGGTCGAGCCCGAGGGTTGAAAGCAGGAAGGCCAGCGTGATGGTTGTTAGGGCTATGGAGAATAATCCGTAGCTGGCGGTATCGTAGCGTGCGACTACCGCGCGCGTGCCGTACTGGAATATTTTTGAGAGCACTAAACCGACTGCGGCAAAGCCTGCGCCGAGTAGTATAGTCTTGAGCCCGTCAATGCTGGTGGAATCCTTGCCCATACTATTCTGGTTAACGCTTTCAAGCCTTTTAATTAGCGTATTTCCGTCAGTCACGTGGATGAATTCGTCGTTGCATTGGTGGCGTTTACCGACGAGTTGGTTTCCGGCGTTGGTGTTGTCACGGGCAAAGGCGTTGGTGCTGGCAAGGGATTGCCAGCTAGTGTTTGGGCGAGTTCAGTTTTAGATAGGTAGAAAGACGGGTCGATGCGGTATACCTTGATGAGGCCGTTGGGCGAGACGTACTCGAGCGTGGTGCCTTTGAGGTACTCGAAGAAGAATAGGCGCGCGTACGCCGAGTAGAAGACGCGGTTGTCCAGCGCGCCGTTCTGGCCGATTGCGTAGGAGAGGTCGGGGTTGATGTTGATGAACTGGTTGTTGCCGGCGGGAACGAGGAAGCTCGTGTCCTCGTTCAAGTCGGTCTTGTCGTATGCGTCGCGCCCGAAGAGGACGAAGCGGCGCTCGTAGCCTGCTGCAAGGGTGTTCTGGTCCTGCAACAAGAGGAGCCGGTCGTTTGCAAGGCAGTACGTGGCGCCGGTGAGGCTGCTTCTAAGCGCGGGCATGTCAACAGGCACGGCAGTTTTGGGGCATTGCCCTGTGACGGTTAAGTATTCGAAGTAGTGTTCGGCCTCGTAAGTGCTGCTGCCCGCGCCGTTCTTCCAGTCTATCTCCGATGTTTCGGGGCATATTGGCGAAATGTCCTTGGTGCACGTTCCACTAAGAAAGACGAGCGCGCCCCATTTGGGTATGAGCTCGTTGTCGACGAGTATGTGCGTTGCCTGGTGGTACGTTGCCGTAAAGCGCAAGTTTTCGGGGTTGCCGTCGACAAAGCTGCGCGCGGTTTCGTGGTTGAATTGGGGTTGTTCGTTGCCGGGGTCGAGAACGCTCTGCGTTTCTCCGAAGAACGTCGTCCAGTGGCCGTAATCCCACCACGAGAGGACGCGGCACTTGAAGCCGTACTCTTTAAGGCACGCGTCGTCGGTGAAGCCCGGCGTCGTACTCATCCAATCATAGGCGGCGAGCCAGTCAGCGTTTATGCGTGAATACCGCAACTGCGCCATCGCGCCTTGCGGATCGCCGACAGTGGCGCCTTGAGCGAATACTACGTACAGGCCGGCTAGGAAGATGATTGCGAGGGCGGCCTTGGCTAACATGGTGCGATCCGATTCTTTTTCGAGCGATTCGGTGAATCGGCGTGAGAAATCTAACAATAAACCGAGAATCACGGGCAAGGCGAGCGCGAGTGCTACTGCGAGGTGGAGGATGTACTTGACTTTATTGAGCCCAATGTATGATACGGGCAGTATGATTAGCGCGAAGAACAAGGGCCCGTAGGAGAGCTTGTGTTTGGAGAGGGCGTAGTCGGTTAGTATGGCGATAATGGAGATTAGGAGGTAGAGGAATACGTCGCTAGAGGAAATGAATTTTGCTAGGAGTGCAAACTGTGAGACAAACGAGTTAACAAACCAGAGTAGCAACGCGTCAAGCTGGTTGTTGAATACAATGACGAGCACCGCCAAGAGCGCCACGATGCCGGCAGCCGCCTTGCTTTTGTTCTGGTAGAGCGAGTGAATGCTGGCCGCGACGATGAGGAGCGTTAGCACGGGCAGCAAGAATGTGGGGTCGAGCGCGCCGAATGCACCCTTGAATATTCCCGGGTTAGTTGCACCCTCCTCTGCTACGGTCTTGCCGAGCGCGCTAGATGCCTCGGCGAAACCGGCGGTTGCGTTGATATACGTGGTAACGCGCGACACTAGCCCGGGCGCTGCAGCCATGATTGCGGCGAAAAGGATTACTACCGCGGCCAGTACCTTCTTTCGGTCATGCTTTTCTAGTTGTCCTTCCTTTCCGAAGAACTTGTTGACTAGAATGAAGAATATCATGGGCACGGCGGCCGCAATCAGCACGAGGAGTTGCGCGGTAAAGCTGAATCCATTAGTAGTATACGCACCGAGAATAAAGTAGCCCACTATGCTGCCGACGATTATTCCCAGGTCGACCAAAGCGGTTCTGTCGTCCAGCTCGCCTCGCCAGAATACAATGAACGAGTGCAGGAAAAGGAAGAGCCCGATGACTAGCAAGGGCCAGATTGCTTGTGCCGAGCCTAGTATTGTAGTTACGGTGAAGAACGCGGCCAACGCTCCGAGGCGGAGGCTCTTGCGCTTGTTGGAAAGCCAGTACAATGAAAATAGGAGGATGGCGGAGTACAATCCGAACGGCTGGAGCTCGTTGACTCCCGCCCCGAATTTCGTCACGAGCTGGGGTGTGAACGCGAAAACGCCGGCTGCGATGACTCCGACGAAGTCGCCGTACTCTTCGCGCACGAGGATGAACGCAAGGAAACACATTAGTGCAGCGACGAGTGGCGGGTAGAATTGTGCGGTAAGCATGACTCGGTACTTGTCGAATCTGGCTCCCGTCAAAAGAGTATCCGCGTGAACCCACGACGCGGTCATATAGATTGCTTCAGGGTAGACGCGGTACGTCTTTTCAAGAGGGTAATAAACCTCAAAGCTCGATACCGGGACAGCACCGTTCTGCACTAGCATGGCGGTGACGTGGTCATAGTAGATAGGGTCGATTTCTTGGAAGCTTGTAGACCAGCCCGGCTCGAAGCGTACGTAGAACGCCAGCAGAATAATAAGTACTAGCAGTACGCGGGCAATGTTTTCTTTGGCGCTGAACGACTTGGGCGATATTTTTGGCAGCTTCGGCAGCATGTTCTCGAGCGAGAACTCAAAACCCTGCAAATACAGGCCGATTATTCCAATGAAGAGAACCAGTAAAGAGTTTGCTACCATCAATAAGGGGGAGAGCTTCATCCCGAGGAACACGAACTCGACTATCGCCATGGTGGGCGTGAGAACGAGCCCGGAGATGAGCGCGATTATCGCTTTATCGAAGAACGAGAGCTTGACGCCGCGAAGCAGTGCGGCAGTGAATGCGGTAGCTGGAATGAATGAAAAGATTGCGAGCTGCAGCAGGAGTCTGATGAAAAAGTCTAAAGTAGCTCCGTCTGCCATTAAAATCCACTCCGCGCCAACTAACTAACCGCGCTTGATAGTCATTCGGTCAATGCAGCTTTAAAATACTTTCACAAAGCAAAGAATACACGGGGTAAAACGGCTAAACGGTGCATTAAGTGTTCTCGCTGCGAATCGACATCGATAGCCGTTACGGCCTGCTGCACGGGCTGCCCAACATACTCGAATCGTTGCGCCGCCACGACGTGAAAGCGTCGTTCTTCATCCCAACCGGCGGCGAAAGCAGCCTCGCCGACTTATTCCGCTACCGCGGTGGCTCCCGCGGCGCAATGGGCGGCGTGAGCCTGCCAAAACAGGAAATCCTTCGCATGGCTCTACTGCCCCGAAACTTTGCCGAAGAAAACGCGGGCTGGCTTAAAGACAACCTTATCGCTCAAGGACACGAGCTCGGCGTACACGCATTCAAGCACCGCGCGTGGACGCGGGCGCTAGACAAGATAGACGCCGCAGAACACGTCCGCCTCGCAACCCTTGCATTCACAAAAATATTTGGTTTCAAGCCTTCCTCGTTCGCCGCCCCCGCCTACCGCACCAGCCTCGCCGTGCTCGAAGCGCTCGACCGCGAGGGCTATGTTTGCGCCGGCGACTTGCCCGGCGAACACGCCTTTCACCCAATAATCGGTAAAAAACGTTTCAACCACGTTCAAGTGCCGGTCAACCTCAGGCAACCCTCAACCGACCCGTTAATCGAATCGTTCTCAAGTCAGGGAATGAGCGATGACGCGGTAATCAGCCAGGTGTGCCGGCGCATTGACGACGCGGGCGATTATGCGGTATTATACGGCCACGATTACTTTGAGGGAGCAGTGCGGCCGAAAATACTCGATGCCGTGCTCGGCCACGTCAAGAAGCAAGGGCTGCAAACCAAGACTATGAGTCAAATCGCTCGCGTAACCACGACGAACGAAGAAATCGAGATGCTAAAATGACTGCGTTCATCACCGGAACAGGAAAGACCAAGTTCGGCGTGCTATCCGAATCCTTATCCCAACTATTGCAAAAGGCGGTGGACGAGTGCCTGGAAAACGCTGGTCGAACCATCAACGACGTCGACGCGGTTTACTTGGCAAACTTTCTCGGCGGGCCGCAAGAATCACAGCTCCACTTAAACGCGCTCTTCTCCAGCATTTATGGGTTCGAGAAACCGGCCCTCCGCGTAGAAGCCGCGTGCGCGTCCGGCGCCGTTGCGCTCAACCAAGGCATTGCTGCACTCCAAAAGTTCGACCGCGTGCTTGTGGTGGGCGTTGAAAAGCTTTCGGGCACGGACTCTAAGACCGCGTCGTCAAGCATTGCCATGGCCGGCGGGCGCATCCTCGACCAGCAAAACGGCATCATCTTTCCCGCAGCCTACGCGCTCCTCGCACAGCAACATTTCCTCCGTTATGGTTCCTCTATCGACGACTTGACGTTAATAAGCCTCAAAAACCACGCCAACGCAAACCTCAACCCTAAAGCGCACTTCTACTCGAAAAATGTTACCCGCGAGATGATTGAACAATCCCCGTTGGTTTCCACGCCTCTACGCCTCTTTGATTGTTCACCAATAAGCGACGGCGCCGCAGCCGTACTGCTGGAAAAGGACGCGGGCCGCGCGAGAGCACGCGTCAGCGCCTCGCAATTGCGCACCGACACCATCTCCCTAATTGAACGTAACGATTTGACGTCTTTCAAGGCCGTCCGCCAAGCCGCCGCAGCAGCCTACGCCGAGGCTGGCATCACTCCCGCCGACGTTGATTTAGCTGAAGTCCACGATTGCTTTACCATAGCCGAACTCGTCGCTTACGAGGACTTGGGTTTCGCGTCCGCCGGCGAAGGCAAGCAACTCGTTCGTAGCCACGCAACCGAACTCAACGGTGCTCTGCCAGTCAACACGGATGGTGGGCTCAAGGCCGACGGCCACCCCATAGGTGCAACCGGCGTCGCCCAAGCAGTCGAACTTACGCTGCAACTCTCGCGCGAGGCGGGCAAGCGACAAGTTGACGGCGCAAAAACCGGTTTGTGCCATAACGTTGGTGGAATCGGCGGTACCGCGGCAATACAAGTACTGGAGGCAGTAGAATGACGACTGCAAAGAAAACTGCTAGAACAATCGGCTTCACTACCGTGCACGCCCCATCAAAGGAGCACCCGTCGGTTCCGTACCACGTAGCGCTCTTGCGCGACTCTGACGGCAAGCACCACGTCCGTAAGACGTTCAAGTTGCCCGAAATAGGGCAAAGCTTTGACTTGGAAGGCAAGGGTACCGTTTCCCACGTGGGAATCGCTGGCACCGGGGTAATGGCTGCGGGCATTGCGTTGCTATGCCTTGAAAACGAGCTTAACGTCGTGGCAAAAGCCCGCAGCGCTGCCGCCGCGGAAAAGCTCGCTTCCGCAGTCAGTAAACAACTCGCTAAGAAAATGGATGACGCACAGGCAAGTTCTACCGCTAAACGCTTCTCGACAACGCTCGCGCCGAGCGGCCTATCGGGCTGTCAAATCGTAGTCGAGGCAGTTGCCGAAGACCTCGCAATAAAGCAAAAACTTTTCAGTGAGCTTGACGCCGTGCTCCCACCTAATATCGTACTCGCCTCGAACACGTCCTCGCTATCAATAAAGGAAATCGCCGCAAACTGCCGCCACAAGGAAAGAGTTGCAGGAATGCATTTCTTCAACCCGGTCTCAAAAATGCAGCTCGTCGAAGTGGTTAAGACTAACGAGACTAATGACGAGGCGGAGAAAACCATTTCTGAACTAGCACACCAGCTCGGCAAGACGCCTATAACAGTCAAGGACTCGCCAGGCTTCATCGTTAATCGTTTGTTAATGCCATTCCTGAACGATGCCGTACGGCTCGTCGAAGAAGGCGTTTCCGAGCCAGCGACAATAGACTCAGCTGTAAAGCTCGGGCTCAACCATCCAATGGGCCCACTCGCGTTAGTGGACTTGATTGGCATCGACGTATTCGTCGAAATAATGCGCGAGCTGCAGAGAAAAACCGGCGACAAATCTTTTGCTCCCCGCCCCTTAGCCCTAAAGCTCTTGAATGAAGGCAAGCTTGGAAGAAAAACGGGCGAAGGATTCTACAAGTACTGACAAACGCTTTTAAGCCACTTGTGCGTAAGCTTTTTTGTGATGAAGCGCGTGCCTTTAAGCAAGTACAACGACCACGCTACTCACGAGGAGTTCAACAAGGAGGAAATCCGTGGCGCCGTGATGCGGCAGATTATACTTGGCGGGCAGGACGGCCTCGTCAATGTTCTCGGAATAGTGCTCGGAGTGGCGACCGCCACGGGCGATTCCCGCCTCGTCCTATTATCCGGCGTCGCCGCGACGTTCGCCGAAAGCATTTCCATGGCCGCCGTCGCTTACACTTCAACTAAAGCGCAAAAGGAGTACTACCAGAAGAAGCTCGACGAGGAAAAGTACGAGATTGAAGTATTCCCGAAGTTCGAACGCAAGGAAATCCACGACATCTACTACAAGAAGGGCTTCCGCGGCAAGCTCCTAGCCGAGGTAGTCAAACACATTACTTCTAACAAGGCTCGTTGGGCTAGTGAAATGATGGTGGGAGAGCTCGGCATGACGGATAGCGAGTTCGATGCGCCAAGCCGCGAAGCGTTTGTTGTCGGAATCGCCTCTTTTGTCGGCTCCCTAATCCCCCTCGCCCCGTTCTTCTTCATGCCCTCCGGGCCCGCGACGATAGCATCACTAATATTTTCTGGAATAATCCTTCTTGCAGCCGGCGCAATCAAGGCACGGTTCACTACCGGCAAGCCAATCAAGGGCGCAGCCGAGCTGGCCGTAATAGGTATACTCTCCGCGCTGGCAGGTTACGTGATAGGATTACTGTTCACTGCGACAGGGTTCTAGACCCGCTCATTTAAGTGCCACGTACTCTACCGAGCCGTCGCTTTTCCGTACAATCTTCTTAATCGGGCGCGCCGGCACGCCGACCGCGACCGTATTAGCAGGAATGTCCTTGTTTACCAGCGCGCACGCACCAATCACAGCGCCGTCACCAATTGTAACGCCCGGCATTATCGTTACGTTGGCGCCCAAGTACACGTTCTTTCCGATGACTACTTTCCTAAAGTCGCACTCGCTGCCGTGCCATTCGGGCGAAGAGTCGTGCGAGAAAATGCTGTTACGAAAACCGATTCCTGTGCCTTCGCCTATCTCAACCATCGTCTCCTTAATCTCAGGGGGTTGGTCAATAAACGCCAAGTACCCAATCCATACCCCGCGTCCAATCCTTACGCCGCGGGCCTTGTTTGCCCACACCCGGATAAAGCTGAACGGACCAAAAACCGCGAGGGGAACAAGGATGACGCCGAAAAGCCGGTGCACGAATTCGCGTATTTTCATAACGCATTATTTATAGCCCAAACCGATTTATTAGGCTGCGCGCAGCATAAACTTTGTACAATGAGTAAATCGGCCAAGCCCGGCGTTTACGCGCGGGCAAAAATGTTTGCAGCCCGGCGCACGCGCTCTGAGTGGATTGCTCTCGCCGCAATCGCGCTATTCATCGTGCTGTTCTTCAAGCCCGTAGTTGCAGGCGACGGGTTTGGCTATTACACCGTGCTTGAAGGCGCGGTGCGCGACCATACTCTCAATCTCTCCCAACAATATCACTACAACAACGTCACCAACGGCAGCACGGTATTCTTTTACGCGCCGAGTGGAGTTTACGCGACGCAGTACGCGCCCGGGCTCGCCATTGCATCGGCACCGCTCTACGCAGTAAGCTTGGTGCTAGACGATTTCCGTGTATTCCATGTTTCCGACTCCTTCTTTATCGCCGAACGCGGCGACATACTGGTACACATGGCGAGCGTCGCGCTAACCTCGTTAATATTTGTCGCTGTCGCGCTCCTGCTCGGCCTCGAACTCCTCGGTAGGCTGGGCCTCAAGCGCCACGCACCCCTCGCACTCCTCGCAGCATTCTTCGGCACGCCCTTAATCCGCTACGCTACCTACGATTTAACGTATACACACGCAATAGAGGCAGGAATACTTGCAATCGCAGTCTTCATCTTCTTCACCGACGACAAGAAGAGCCTGCTTATCGGCGCGGTGATGGGTGCAATGACGCTAGTCCGTTACACTAGCATCGCGCTTCTTGTGCCTTTTCTCGCCTACTACGCATGGCGCAAGCGCTGGCGTGACGCGGCCCTCGCCGTCGCCGGAGCCGTGCCCTTCGTGCTCGGCGTGATGTCTTACTGGTGGGCCCAGTTCGGCTCGCCGTTCATCACCAGCTACACCGCAAGCGGCAGCCTCACCGGTAATATCTCGTTAATACCGTGGGGCATTGGCAACGTCCTCTTCTCGATGCAACCCGACCCTCAAGCCTTGGCTTGGTGGACTCCAATATGCATAATTGCGTTGATTGGATTGGCGTTGTGGGAGAACCGCCGCAAATGGGTTCTACTCGGCCTTTTCGCAGTAATGCTGTGGGTTACCGGCTCGTCTTTCCACGGCACTACCGGCTTTTCTTTCAGCCACCGTTACTTTGCCGCACTCTTCATCGTCTTTCTCATCGGCACCGCAGTATTGTTGGATAAGTTTGTCAAGGCGAAGTGGCTCGTCGCCGCGGCAACTGCGTGGACGGTGTTATTGTTCGTGCTGCACTTGACCGGTGAATACTCGTCGTTTGCCACGCTGCAAAGCGTCTATGCCTACTGGTTCAATGGCGGGCGGCTCGGAGAGTTACCGTCGAAGCTGTACGGAAAGCTCGGCGTGATACGCCTGCTTGCAAACAAATAGGTTGACCGCCTATTTTTCTAGTTCCGCGCGTTTAATCAATAGTTTCTTGCCGTCCTTGCCGCGCAAGAACGCGTTCGGGTACGGGTCTTCAAGGCAGCGAACAAAGTCGTACAACTCTCCCGCGGTCATTGACGCAATTTTTTCCGCTGACAGTTCGCTCTCTTCCGGCGTGCGGCGCTTTACTAGCGTGGCTTGCGAGTGGTCCTGCAAAACAGGCTTCAAGTCAGGGTAATCCGTGACGAGCTTGCGGAACAGTTTTAGTCCAGTTGATGTGATGCGGTCGAGCACTTCGTCGAGGTGGCCGTCGAGCGGCATCTGTTCCTGTCCGTAAAGAGGCCCCTCGTCAAACTTTTCAGTCAGCTGGAAGAGCGACACGCCGCCGACGCGTTCGCCGGCAATAATCTGGTTCTGTATCGGGCTCCCGCCGCGATACTTCGGCAGTAACGACGGGTGCAGGCCGATAATGAGGTATTCCTCGTACAGTTCGGCCGGTACGAACCAGTTCCAGCCCGCCATGAAGAACAGGTCTGGCGCGAAAGCGTCGACTGCCGCGCGTGTGAGCCCGGCTTTCGTCGATACGTGCAGGACCTCGTGGCCGTCTTCTTTGAGCGCTTCAACGATGCGGTTGGCCCAGTCGCGGTAGGATACGAAGACAATCCTGCGCTTTGGAGTATTCAAGCAATCCGCCCTTCCCGCGGGTGCTTCTCGAACCACCACTGCGGGTGCGTCAAGAGCGTTATCTTGTCAAACTTGTCGATGTACTCTTCAGGGCCGTGCTCGTACCACCCGATGTGGCCGTCAATCCTCTCGGAAACGTACTTGGATTCTTTGACAAAAACGTCTTCGTACGCCTGGTAGTCAAAGCCCATTGCAGCTAAATCCATTCCCTGCAACAACGGGAGCGTGTTCGCGGCGTAATTTATGTCGCGGTGGGGCGCTAGGCCGTGGACCTCGTGGCCAAGGCAGGCTTCAAGGAACGCTTTCTCGCGCGCAAGAAGCGCGTCAGGTTTCTCTGCACCGTGCATTGCTGCAAACTCGCTCGCCTCGGTGTGTAAACCCAGCTCGTGGCCGGCGGACTCGAGGCGCTTGAGCAACGCGTAATTGTTGTACTCGAACGGGTTGTAGTGAGTGTGCACGCGCAAGAAGTACGTCGCTTTAACGCCCAGTTCGTCTTCCACGCGCGCGAATCCCGCAGCGCGCTCAAAAAAGTTGTCCACGTCGTGGCGTAACAAGAACGTCTTTCCTTTGGGCTTCTTTGTGTGGTACTCGCTGAAGGTATAGAACGTGTAGCCCGCTTCAAGCGCTTTAGTGATAACTTCTTTGTAGTGGTTGAAAGTAAAGTCGTAATCCATTTACTTCGCCTTTGCATCGAACGGCTTGAATTCTGGCACGACCTCGTCGGGAGGCGTAATCTTCTTCAGCAACGCCTTTATCTGTTCGTCAGAGAGTTGTTCCGTGCCCTTGCTGTCGTACTCGAACCAGTCCTTGCGCAGCTTCGCGCCTTTTGCCTGGTCGTACCAGTACGTGACGAAGTGGTCGTCGAACTCGTGCGTCCGCGTCATTTCTTCCTCGCTGACAAGAATCTCGTGAATCTTCTCCCCCGGACGCAGGCCAGTGACCTTGACGGGGTAGTCCGCGCGGTTGGCGTAGACTTCGCCCATCACGCGGGCGAGTTGGGTGATCTTGCACGCGGGCATCTTGCGTACGAACGTCTCCCCGCCCTTGCCCTCGCTCACCGCGAGGAAAACAAGGTTGATTGCCTCGTCTAGGGTGAGCCAGAATCGCGTCATGCGTTCGTCCGTAATTGTAAGCGGCTTTCCGTCCTTGATGAGCTGCTGGAAGCGCGGGATGACCGAACCACGGCTGCCAATGACGTTGCCGTAACGTACGCACATGAATCGGGTATCGCTGCGCCCATTGGCCGCAAAGAAAATCTTTTCCTGAATAGCTTTAGACATGCCCATTGCGTTGATGGGCTTAACCGCCTTGTCGGTACTGACCGTGACGACTTGACCGACGCCAGCATCGATTGCGGCCTCGACAACGTTCTTCGAGCCAATAATATTGGTTTTCACCGCCTCGAACGGGAAGTACTCGCACTGCGGTACGTGCTTGAGCGCCGCGGCGTGGAAAACCACGTCAACGCCGTACATGACTTCGTCCAAGCGAGCCGCGTCGCGTACGTCGCCGATTTGGAACTTCAGCAAGTCCTTGTGCTCGGCATACTTGTTGCACATGTGGTACTGCTTGTTCTCGTCGCGGCTGAATATGGTTATCTTTGCCGGGTTCATCAAGAGCAGCCGGTCTACAATCTGGTTGCCGAAGCTCCCCGTGCCGCCCGTGACAAGCACGTTTTTTCCCTTCAAAAGCGTCTGATCGTCCATTAAATCGCCCCTTTGCATTAAACGTATGACAAGAATATTCTTTTAAGCGGTGACTCGGAGAAGAAACCGCCAAAAAATGGCGTTCTCGACGGGGATCCAAGGAATCCAGCGAGTTTCCTGCGTCGCGCGAGCCCGTCGCGAAGCACGTCAAACAACCCAGCTAGCACGCCAGCGCGTGCACGCGCCCTCTGCCAATCGCGTTTTACCAAGTCTTTTGCGATGACTGCTATACGTAAGAGTACCGCGTAAGGAAAATATGCAGCCAGCCGCCCAGCCGGCAGGTGGCTTATCATTGTGACAAGCATGTTGCGCTCGATGCGCGTAGTGAGCTCTCCGGGCGTGAATATCTTGCGCGCCTGGTAGCCCATGTGGTAGAGCACGGCGTCGGAAAGCATTTCAGTTAGGTATCCTGCGCGCAACAAGCGCAAGCCCAAGTCGACGTCTTCGGCGTAGATGAAGAATGACGGTTCGTAAAGGAACCCGCCGGCTTTCTCCAGTGCGCTGCGGCGCACGAGGCCCACGCCTGAGAATGGCATATTAACCGTGCCTTGCGGCCAGGTGTGCACCGCTCCGCCGTAAAACCCGCGCGAGAGCCAAGAGCCGCCAATGTCGATGCGGGCCCGGTCGTTGCCGTTCACGTTGACTGGAACGGCCATGCCGCAGTCCTCGTGCTCGTCCAAGTGGCGCGCCAAGCGTTTCATGCAGTCCGGTTCGAACTCCATGTCGGTTGCACCGATAAACACGTAGTCGCCCGTTGCAAGCGGCAGGCCGAGGTTGAATACCGGCGTGCCAATGTTGCGCTCGTTGCGAACGTACTTTATTCCCTTGTCTGCTATGAATTCTTTCGTTCCGTCGCTAGACGCGTTATCGCACACGACTATCTCGACTGGAACGGTCTGCCGGGACAAGTTTGCCAAGACTTTTTTCAGGTTGGGCAGCTCATCCATCGTGATGAGCAGCACCGTTACGCTGCCTTTAGGCATTTTTCACAGCCTCCTTTGTCGCGTTCGCGATGCGCTGCAAGTCGTCTTGCGTGAGCCACCATCCACACGGGATGTTGAGTTTTCTTGCGTCGAAGCGTGCTACGGCCGAGTCGTCGCCCAGCGCCTCATTGCCTAGTCCTTTGTAGATGTCGTTGCGGGTGTGCGAAACCGAGTTGTCTATTCCTTGCGCGCTGAGGCTGTCCGATATAGCGCGTTTCTTGTCGGGTTCGACTAGTATAGTTAGTATCCAGTAGCTCGGATCGGCTCCGTCGGCAACGCGCGGGAACCCAACCGTGCCGTCAAGCTCGCTTTTCAGCGTCTTGGCGTTCTCCTTGTGCCTTGTCACAATCCCGTCCAAGTACTTCAGCTGCTCTAAACCTATTGCCGACGAGACGTCGTTCGTGTTCATCTTGTAGCCGGCTCCCGCGTACTCTTCGAAACCTTTTATCGAGTCGCGTTGCTCCTTGCGGTTCAAGCCAAACCACCGCAGTTTCGTGATGCGTTCGGCGTCCTCGGGTTTCTTGCACGCGACCGCGCCGCCCTCGATGGTTGTAATGTGTTTTATCGCCTGGAAAGAAAAGCACGCGTACTCGGAGTGGTTGCCTATCTTCTTGCTCTTGTAAAGCGCGCCAAGCGCGTGCGCCGAGTCCTCTACTACCGGAACGCCGTGCTTTTGTGCCACTCTGTGTATCGCGTCCAAGTCGGCAGGCATTCCGCTCCAGTGGACCAGCATGATTGCGCGTGTGTCCTCGTCTATAGTCTCGTCTATCGACGCCGCCGAAATGTTCCCCGTGTCCTCTTCAACATCCGCCCACTTGATTGCCGCCCCGGCCTCGCGTATTGGCGTGTTTGTGGCAATGCAAGTCATGGGCGTTGAGACCACGTTCGGCTTTTCAGTAGGCTCGCCCGAGTCGAGCGCTTGGCGTACCGAGAGCGCGAGCGCGCCGGTGCACGAGCTAGTCAGTACCGTGTTAGGGTTTCCTACCCACTCGCCGAAACGCTTCTCGAACTCGTCCGACTTGGGCCCTTGGGCGATATAGCCAGAAAACAATACTTCTTCGAGTACGGACATCACGTCTTTAGGCATGTGCACTCTGTAAAGCGGTATCCGTTCCATCACACATCACTTCCATTTCTAAGCTAGGCAGTTGCGGCGCGTTCTTGCGCGGCTTCGACCAAGTTTTCCAGCAAGCTTGCAATTGTCATTGGGCCCACGCCGCCTGGAACCGGCGTCACGTACGAGGCCTTCTCGCACACGCGTGGGTCTACGTCTCCCACCACGCTGCGTTTCCCGCCGGACTCGACAAAATTCGTTCCAACATCAACGACAACCGCGCCGTCTTTAACCATTTCCGGCGTTACGATGCCTGCCTTGCCTACTGATGAGACGATGATGTCCGCGTCGCGGCATACCTCGGCCAGATTGGCGGTCTTGCTATGCGCAATCGTTACCGTGGCATCCTCCGCGAGAAGCAGGCCCGCGATGGGAATGCCGACGTCGGGGCTGCGGCCTATTACGACTGCCCTCTTTCCCGCCAGCTCGACTCCGTTGGCGTGGAGCAGTGCCATGATGCCTTTAGCGGTTGCGGCTACAAAGCCGGGCTTGCGCTCGAATATGCGCGCAAGATTTATTGGGTTAAGCCCGTCAACGTCTTTTTCCGGCGAGATTGCGGCCAGGCACTCGGCGGCGTCTGTTCCTTTTGGCAACGGTAACTGCAAGAGTATGCCGTCAACGCTGGAATCGTTGTTGAACGCGTCGATCGCCGCAAGCACTTGCCGCGTGCCGGCAGACGCCGGCAGGCGCTTCAAGACGAACTCTCCGCCTATCTTCGTGCACGCGTCCTTCTTGAGCCGCACGTACAATTCGGACGCCGAGTCTTCGCCGACTAGTATTATCCCGAGCGTAGGCTGTACGCCCCGGGTTACCCTGGTTTTCAGTTCGTCAAGAACCTTGCTGCTAAGCGCTTTTCCGTCGAGAATAATAGCTGTCATGATGTCTAACCGCAACAATTGTTTTAGGCGCCAAACTAATAAATAACGCGTCTAGGTGCTAGAACACCTTAAAGGTGCTGCAGCTCCGAGGCGGACCAGCAGAAATCCGTCCGGCAGCCCGCCGACAATGTTCCTGCAATCCACAACCACTCGGTTCGCCATCTTAGCGCCCAGTTCCGCCCAATCGATGCGTTTGTATTCGTCGTGGCCGGCTACTACGACTATTACCTTCGCCCCTCGAGCGCACTCATCAAGCGTCCCGCCGCGGCAGCCCGCAATTCGTTCAATCTCGTCCGCACCGTAGTACGGGTCGTAACACCACGCTTCAAACCCCGCGTGCTCTAGTCCGGCTATAACTGCGAGAGCGGGCGAGTTGCGGTGCTCGCGAACGTTCCCCCTGAATGCTAGGCCCAGCACGCAGGCCTTGCCACTAGAAGCGTGGCGTTTGACGAGTTCCACGACTTGTTGTGGTTGGGCGTCGTTGAGCTCCCGCGCGAGTGGGAAGAGCTTGTAATCGCCTTTAAGCACGGTCAAGAGCAGTTTAGGATAGATTGGAATACAGTGGCCGCCTACGCCGGGTCCTGGCTTGTGCAAGTCAACGTACCCTTCAGTGCCTTTGCGCTCTATTTCGCGCAAGTGCCAGTAGTCAACGCCCAACTCGCTTGCAGCGCGCGAGAGCTCGTTGGCGAGAGCCACGTTGACGTCGCGGTAAACTCCTTCAAATAGCTTGAGGCACTCGGCTTCCTCAAGCGAATCCGCTAGAACTACGCCTTTCGCGCACACTCTTCCGTAGAATGCTTTGGCGCGCTCGGCGCTTTCTTTGTTTAATCCGCTAACAATTTTAGGGAAACGAGTCAAGACGTCGGAAACAACGCTACCAGAATAAGCCCGCTCAGGGCAGAATGCGAGGAAAAAGTCCTTGCCCGCCTTGAGCCCGCTCTCTTCAAGCAATGGAACCAGTCGCCTTGTTCCGCCCGGCGGCATAGATGACTCAATTATCACTAAATCGCCTTGCTTGAGGCCTTTAGATATCGTTCGCGCAACAGCTTCAACGGTTGATACGTCCGCGTTATTATCAGTAAATAGGACGGGTGTGACAATCACGTGAATGGCTGCGTTGCGCACGGCGCTTTCAGCATCGATAGTAGCGGAAAAAGATTTCTCGGAAACGCTTTTCTGCAATAGTTCTTGCAAACCTTTTTCGTGCGGTAACAGGTTTTCCCCCGCATTTATCCTTTCTACCCGCTCGGCGTCAATATCGACTCCGCTAACAATACAGCCGCGGGCGGATAATGCCAGCGCGGTGGGGAAGCCTAGGTTGCCGAGCCCGAACACACTTACCTGCATAGCCATAGCAAAAGAATCGTGGCCGCCGAGCTTAAGATTGTTGCGGTTTGAGCACTCTGCTTAGGCGCTCTTTTTCCGGCACACGGCCGGTTACAACAGCTGGCGCGCCAGATGCGACCGACGCTTCGTCAACGTCTTTAGTGACAAGCGCGTTGTTGAGTACGCGGGCGTCGCGGCCAATCTTTACGCCCGGGTTTACCGTCACGCCCGACATTAGCCACGCGTAGTCGCCTATCTTTACTGGTGCTTTTTTGAGCATGAACCCCTTTGTTCCAGCGTGCGTGAATATGCACGCGCGAATGCCTATAGTGACGTTATCGTCAATAACTAGTCCGCCGGTGCCGTCAAGCACCGCGTCCTGGCCAATCCAGACGTTGTCTCCGATGGTTATCTCGTCGCCCAAGAACGTAACACGGTCGTGTATGACGCAGTTGTCCCCAATTGAAAGATTCTTGCACTGGAACGAGACGCTTGCCGACACTCGCTGGTTCTTGCCTATGCTAGTCATTGTATTCCACCTTGTTCTTCGGCGAACTCTCTCCAAGCCGCTGCCCACTTATCCTTAGAAAAGTCTTTCGCCCTAGAAATAGCATTCTTTCCAACTGCCTCACGCGACTTTTTGTCCGCGTAAAGCTCGTTAATGCGTTCGGCGAACGCGTCGGTCGTGGGCCGCGCAAAAAAGCCGTCGCGGCCGTCCGTGATTATATCGAGCAGCCCACCCACGTTGCTTGCCAGCACGGGTTTTCCGACAGCCATCGCTTCAAGGCACGAGAGGCTCGTCCCTTCCACACCAAGGCTCGGAATCACCACTAGGTCGCTTTCAGCGTAGACGCCGGGCATGTCTTTGTAGTGATCCAAGTGCCCTAGGAACTTTATGCGGCCGTCCTTCTCGGCGGCCTTCTTGACCGCTTCGGCGCCGTAGCTCGTGCCAGCAAACCATACCTCCAAGTCCTTCTGCGGGAGCTGCTTGAGCGCGTCGAGGAGCAGGTACGTGCCGCGGTTGCGCGTTAGGTTGCGGGGAAACAGCACGACGAACTTGCCGTCCTTGCGCTTTGCCGGGCGGGGCTTGAATGTTTGTGAGTCCACGTAGTTGGGTATGACGGTTATTTTGTCGCGGTAGTTCGGGTGCTCGCTCTGCACGTAGCGCAAGAGAAACGAATCGACGCTTACTATCGCCTTGCAATTGCGTATAGCGTGGTTGATTAAGAGCTTGAAGAACCGGTAACGCGCTGCCCAGTCCGCGTACTGCGCAAGACCGCCGCCTTGATACGGGACGTCCCAGCTTACCCCGTGAAACGTTGCCGTGTGGCCGCTGTCGAGCGGAAAAGCGTGGTTGGCGTCGTGCAAGTGCACCCAACCGTCACTGGCTTTCAACGCGGACTTCCACTCGAAGTTGAACCAGTACCTGCCGCGCGACTTGACCTGCGTTACGGGAATGCCGTCGTACTCGAACTCAGCTTCGCTAGCGCCGCCCTGAATTACGCTCGGCTCCCAGCCCGCGTCGCGCAAGACAACGCACAAGTCGTGCAGATAAACTTCACCGCCGCCGATGAGCTGGCGTCCCTTGACGTCGAAGCCGTCGACGCTGCCCGCGAAACTATAATTGACGAAAGTCGCCTTCATTTTTCGAGTCCCTCTAGTATCCCGACTATTTTTTCTCCGGCATTGCCATCGCCGAAGACTTTTCTTTGTTCGTCTGTGGTTTTGAACGATTTTATGAATGAAATGAAGTCGCCTTGGAAGCCTAGCAGTGCGTTGCCCGCGTTAACCGCCTCCATTCTCTCGGTCTTCGTGCGGAAAATCATCAGCGGCTTGCCCAGAAACGAGCACTCTTCTGCTAGCCCGCCGCTGTCTGAGAGTACCGCCCGGCAACTCGCAAGCAGCTTGACGAACTCGTTGTAAGGCATGACTGGTTCGGTGCGGCACGCTTGCGTGATGCGGTCAAGCAACCCGTACTCTTCAAGCTTTCTTTTTGTATTGTTTGCTAGTATGAATGTTACTGGGAAGACTAGTGCGAGCTCTTCAACCGCATCAACGAGTTTCACCATTACTTTTCGGTCATTGATGTTCTCCTGCCGGTGGATTGAGACGATTACCTTATCGCCCTCGTCGGGTTTGACGCCGGATGCGACCAGTTCGTCAATAACCGTGTTGCCTACCACGAAGGTCGAGCTGTTCGGCGTGTTTCTCGCTGAAAGTTGTGTTGGCGCGAAATGCAGTCTAGCAAGGTTGTCCGTGACGACCCGGCTTATCTCTTCGGGGAAAGGCGCGAAGTAATCGCCAGTACGCAAGCCGCTCTCAACGTGGCACACTAGCGCCCCGCTGGCGAGGCGTCCCGCAACAGCGCCGGCCATTGTTGACATGGTATCACCTTGAACGATGACGATGCAGTCCTTGAGCAGCGGGCGGAGCTTGAGCGTGTTGCGTAGCAGGAAAGTAATCGCGCCGAGTTTTGACGAGAACATTCCGCTCTTTCCTTTCGGGGGCGTCAGTTCGACAAAGTTTTTGAACTTGAACTCAGTCAAGTCATGCTGTCCTGTTGAAAGTACCTTGTAATCGTGCCCCTTGCGCTCTAGCGCCCTGATTATGGAAAGCATCTTGATTGCTTCTGCGCGCGTACCCAACACGAAAGCGACTTTCTTCATTCAATTCAACTCGTAAAGCGTCAAATCACCCTGCTTGTAAAGGGGCGTGGCGCTTGATTCGACGGCCGAAAAGAGTGGCGCGAGCTTTTCTCCTTTATCTAGTAACTCTCCAACGGTCTTCTCGTTAACCAATAGGTGCGTCGTGTTTAAAGCCCTTAACTTGCCTCGCAGTTGCACGGACGTTGAGGCGCCGTTAAAGTCAATGAACGTGGCGTAGTAGACGTCTCGGTCGCAGTAGTAACCCGTCTCCGTGGCGTAAAAGACTATTCTTGCGTCTTTAGGCAGGTTGGCGTTGACGTACTCGCACACGCCGTAGGTCGCGTGAGTGCGGTTGAGGAATGATTCTTGCGACTCAAAGCCGAGCGCTACGGGCAATGCGGCGGATTTGTATGCTACGGTAACTCCTGCAGTCAACAACAGGACCAACGAGGCGAGCGCGAACGCAATCTTGCTCGACTTGGGCGTGTTGAAGAACTCTTTCACCGAGTATGCAGCTACTATTGAAAGCAAGGCGAGTACGGGCACAATAAAGCGTATTTCTTGAGCGGAATAGAACCACACCAACGCGTTGAGCACGGCGAATAACGCGATGAGGGAGAGTTCTTTCTCGCGGCGCACGAAAAGGTATAATGGCAGGAAAGCCAAGAGCAACGGTGAAACTAACCCGTTGAACTTGCTTCCAGAGAAGGTTACCCGCAACGGTGACAGGATTAGTTCAATCGTGCTTTGGCCAAACCCAGCGCCCGAACTATAACTAGTCCACACCCTGTTAAAGTAGTCGCTTGCCGCGTCAGAATGCACGCCGAAAACGTCAAAAACAGGGTAGTGCAAGGGCCAGAACGCGTTCGAGTTGTGGTCTAACGCGAAAGCGTTGTGCGAGAGCCACGGCGCAACCACTATGAGGCCGGCCAAAGCGAACCACGCGAATGCGTTCGCCCCGCGATACGGCTTGCTCGCGAACAAGCTATACAGGACAAACAAGGTTAGGAGTGCGGCGTAAGCAAACCCTATAATTTTGGTTGCTGCAGCCATTCCCGCGAAAACGCCTGCAAGCCCAATCCACGCAACGCCGTTAGTCTTACGCCACTCAAGGAACGCGTACACTGCAAGAACGACGAAGAACGCGAGGTGCAAGTCGACGTAGCCAGAACCGAAAAAGAACTCGGCGGTTGGAATGCTGGCAAAGATTGCCACTGCTAACAAGGCGTGCTTCCGGTCGAGCAACCTGCGCGCCAAGGCGAACAGAGCGCCTGCGAAAACGATTGATACTAGTAGAGAGAACACGCGAACGGCTATCGCGCCGCCGAGCGAGAGCGCTTCAGCGTAAACGGATTCCATTGCGTGCGGCCAGTTTGCTTGCGGAAACCAGTCCATTGCCACGAAACCGCCGTGACGCAAGTACGTCTTAGGGATTAGCAGGTGGTAATTAAGCGAGTCAAAGTCTTGCGGTCCGCCCGCAGCGGTTGTCGGCGGTGCGAGTACTACTATCGCTTGAAACACGAGCAATAGCAACAAGAGTATTGCGAGCGCTTTCTCGCTTCCGTCGAGCTTTAGCGAACCAAGCGCGCGTGCGTTCTTTGACGCTGCGTGAAATAACCTTGCAATGTCCTTGTGCCCTATGGCGAGGCCGATTGCGGCTAGTAAGGCGTAGACTGCCGGAGTGGCTTGGTTGAATAGGAGGATGAAGAAGGATGCGAACGCGTGTATTGCCAAGCCCGCACCAAGCGCGAGGGCGATTGAAGTAATTCCATCGGTTTTAACTTTGAGGAAGCGTATTGCACGCAAGCCAACCGCTAGGCAGGACGCGAAGATTGCGATTCCGGCCAATGCCTCGATTAAAGGAATCATTTCAACCGCCAAAAACTCTCTGCAACAGCGCTGCCGCGTAGCCTGCGTACTTTGCGTCGGCTGCAAAGTTGTAGTAGATGAACAGTGCAATCACTAGCACTGCGAAAGCGAGCCCGGCCCCTTGCCGGAGAGTTATTTTTTGTAGACGAAGTTTGTCTTGAACACGCGCCATAACGTCATCTCGATTTTTACCTTGAACTTGTTGCCTGAAAGGAAGTTTACCGCGTTATCAACGAGCTTTTCAGGGTGGTAACGTGCCTTCCAGATGATGAACTTGGCGTAGAGCTTGGCGCGGAAAGAGGCTAGTTTTTTGAAGTCGGTGCGCCACTCGGGCGTGAAGGTGAGTTCGGCAAAATCGGTATAGCCCTGCAAGTCGGGGTTCGGGTACTGTGCGCTACCGGGAATGGGTGTCATGATGAACAAACTCGTCTCGTCGAGTCCGGCCTCCGTGAGACGACGTAGGTACTCGTTAGTCGCGCGCCTATCCTCTTCAGTCTCACCGGGAAAGCCGAGCACGAAGCACGCCTGCGTTGAGATGCCGGCCTCGTTCATCTTTTTGACGAGTCTGAGCGCTTTTTCGTGGTCGAATGGCTTATCCATCAATTTGAGCACGCGGGGCGAGCCGCTCTCTGGCGAGATGCTTATGTAAACGCAGCCGGCTTTCGCCATTAGCTCGATTTCTTCTTCGTCATAGATTTCGCCCTTGCTTCCCGCGCTGAACTTCCACGTCACTTTAAGGCCGCGCGCAATGATGTCGTTGCACATGTCAACGATGCGCTGGCGGTTCAAATTGGGGTTTAGGTCCTCCCAATGGAAGTCGGTGACGCCAAGCGTATTACCAAAGTATTCCATCTCGTCAACGATGTTCTTCGCGCTGCGCACGCGCCACCTGCGCTGGTTCGTCGAGGGAACGACGCAGAACTTGCACCCGTAAGGGCAGCCTCTGGATGTAAGTATTGGCAGGTATTTGCCGCTGTACGGGCCGTGGCTGTACCCCAAGTCCCAATAGTTCTTTAACGGAAAGAGTTCGAATGCGGGGAAAGGCAGGGCGTCAAGGTCGGCGATGAACGATGTCTTTTCAAGCAAAAACTGCATTCCTGCGTCGTTCTTGTAAGCGACGCCGTTGAACTCGGGCGTTGATTCCGCGGGCAACGGCTTTTTCTTGGCCAACGCTTGAGCGATTGCAGTCACGCGTTCCTCGGGCTCGCCGAAAACAACGTAATGCGCGCCCGCATCAAGCAACTCTTGGAAAACTTCCCTGAGGGAGTACGCGTAGACTTGTTGCGAGTTCTCGAAAACGACGAGCTTGGCTTTCGGTAGTTTTTCCCGCAACGTTTTCAGCAAGGACAGGCTGAGAGAGTGGCTTGTAATGAGCGCGGCGTAAAGGCACACTAGCTCGGTGTCCGGCGGTATACGCGTTAAAACGTTTTCTTCGCTGATGCCTTGCACGATGAATTTGTCCTTAAAATCGGTGATTCTACGCGGCGCGAGGCCGAAGCGGTCGATTACCTCGACGTCAAAACCCTTCTTGCGCAGCGTTGCGGCTAGGTAGGCCATTCCGATAGGAAAATAGGGAATGCCGCTGCTGAAGAAGTCGCTCTTCTGCGTGACTAGCGGCGGGTTGACGAGGGCTACGCGCATTAAAGACACCCAGTAAAGTTATGGCAAAAGCGGCTTAAAAAGAGGCGTCTTCAAGCAGGCAACGCGACGCTTATTATTGTTACAGGAGTAGCTTACTATCACAGCACATGGACTACGTTGCCGCAATAGTTTTAGGCGTGATACAAGGAATTACCGCTTGGATTCCGGTTAGCAGTAAGACGCAGGTACTCTTGGCGGGAAACGCCTTCTTCAACCTCTCTTTCGCCCAAGCAATCGCCTTCGCACTAATCCTTCACGTCGGCGACCTACTCGCCGCCGCGGTAAAGTACTACCGCGAATATGTTGAGGCGCTGCAAGAATTCTTCCTCCGGCCCAAGAAACTAGCAGACTACTCCGGCGGTGAAAAGACGGTGAACGCGCGGTTCCTCGTCGCATCGCTCGTTGCATCCGTTATAGCGGCACTTCCCGTGTATCTTGGCGTCAAAAAAATATTTACAAGCATTTCCGGCGAGCCGTTGCTTGCATTAGTAGGGCTGATTTTGCTTGTTATGGCCGGCATTCTCTACCGCGCTCGCCGCAAGCCCGCCGCGCCGCTCACGCTCAAAACCGCGCTCTTGACTGGCGTGGCGCAAGCACTCGCGGTTATTCCCGGCATCAGCCGCAGCGGCATCACGCAGAGCGCCTTGTTGTTGCAGGGTGTTGAGCCCGAGAAAGCTATTCGGTTAAGTTTCGTGATGAGCCTCCCGTTGATAGTCGCCGCCATAATCGGGTTCTACCTCGTCGAGGGCGGCTTCGCGGGCTGGACTGCCGAGCTTGCCTTAATCGGGATTATTGTCTCAGCAATCGCATCGTGGTTCACCATGGACGCGCTCACCGCGCTGGCTCGTCGAGTCAAGCCGTGGTGGTTTGTCGCTGCAATCGGCGTCTTAGCAATGGTACCGCTGGCGTTGAAGCTCTTTCTGGGTGACTAGTTAAATGAAACGTATCCGCGAGACTCTTCACACTCGAAGGATAAACGCTTTTCGTAAGCGGCTTAAAGACCTGCGTTACGCACCGCTTTCTAGCCTGCCGTTGTCAGAAGACTTTGCAGCCGGCTTGAAATTCCTTCGCGCGGGCGTCTACCGTCATTCTAGTGGTGTATACCTAAAGCTTGGCGGTACTCTAGAGAAGATTTTTCGCCAACCATTCAGGCAAATGGATCCGGTGCACTATGACCCTGCAATAAGCTTTTCTCCGGAAGAATACGGTTCGCGTGCCAACGCAGTTCAAGCCGCCACCCTGCACGCTCGGTTCTACCGCCGCCTGATAAAAGACGGAGTAATGCACCCGAGAACACAAGTAATACTACACGACTTCAAGGGTGCACCGTCTTTGATAGTGCTACAACCAGAGCTAGAAATACGTGGTTCAAGGTTTCTTGGGGTAATGGAAGAACACCAGCACAAGCTGTTGACCAAAATTCGCGAGAAGTACCCTGGCTTTGAAGAGTTGCGCCACGAAGACTTACTTGACGACTTGAATTATGGCCGCGTAAGACTCCCGAAAAACGGTCCAGCACCACTGCACCATATACGAAGCGCAGCTTGGTACCTGCATGATTTGCACTTGTTCAATGAGCCTCATTCACGCGCTACGCTGGACTGGATAGAAAAGACGCTTTCAGAGAATAGCGACACGGGCTAGTCAACGATTAGGTACCCGTCGAACTTCTTTCGCTCGGCTTGCCACGCGTCGAGGGTCTTGCCGGAAAGTATGTAGTCTGCGGCTTTGCGGCCCATGTCGATGCAGTGGTCGGTGTTGTTGTAGTTGAACAAGCCCATGCGTCCGATAGTAAGAGCGCCTTTAATGGAGTCAAGGTACCCGATGACTTTAGTCAGATTCGCCTCGTAACCGATGTCGTAGACTGGGTACGGGTCCTTGAGCTTGACGGTAAAGTATTCCTTCACGTTCTCGCGCTTGAAGAGGCCGGACTTTTCGAGTCCGGGAATGACTCTTTCGAACATTTCAGCGTCACTAGCACGCCACTTTTCGTCCAAGTAGTCGCACGTCACTTCGGCGCACACCACGGTCTTGTCGGCGGGAACCATCTTGTCGTTGAAACCCTTCTGTTCGCTTACGCGGTTGAACGCGTAGTCGGCTTCGGGAAAGAAAATCCAGTTCTCGTTCATGATTCGCGGCTTGTCGACGACCATGAACACTAGTATGATGCTGCGCCATTTGAGTGCCTTGCCCGCGGCAACGACGTCGGCGGGCGCTGAGGGCGAAAAGAGCGGGGGCAGTTCTCCTATTGGGATTGTTGAGATCACGTGGCTTGCTTCAACGGATTGCTTCTTTCCAGCTGCCTCGTATTCGACTGCAATGATAGCCTTGCCGTCGTGGCGTATTGCCGTCGGCGTGGCGCCGGTGACTACGCGCCCGCCGTTGTTGGTGATACGCTCAACCATCTTGTCGCTTACCTCTTGAAAACCTCTTTCGGGGTAGAAGAACGTTGACGCGCTGAGCTCTTTCTCGCCTTGGTCGCCTAGCGCGACGCGTTTGACGAGTTCAAAGAGAGAGGGAACGCTAATGCGCTTGCGGGCCAAGTCAGCAGAGAGCTTTTTGGGGTCGCCCCACACTTTCCACGCGTACTGTTCGAAAAGCATGGAGTAAACAACGTCGCCGAAGCGGTTGCGTAAGTAGTTCTCGTAGGAATCGTTCGGTAAAGGCGCAATGGCTTTGCGGGCTATTGCGGCAGCGTAGCTTGCTCCACATTTAACCGCAGTGAGGGGGTTCATGCCCAAGAGTAGTTGTTGGATTTTGACGGGGAAATTATAGTACTTGCCTTGCACGCGAATAGTCTGGTTCTTTGGTATAGCGTTAAGGTCGGCGCCTAGAAGCGTCTTGTACTCGTCGAGCACTCCGGGGATTTGAGTGTAAATCTTGTGGGGGCCGTAGTCGAGGCGGTACTCGCCGTGGCTGAACGTGCCGGAGACTCCGCCTACTATACCCTTCTTTTCCAGGACTAGGACGTCGGCGCCGTGCTCTGAGAGCTTCCAAGCCGTGCTGAGGCCGGTAACACCGCCACCTAGCACCACGATTTTTTTAGTCATAACCGTAGGTTTTGGCGTGCTAAAGGTTTATTTCTTCTTGCCTATGGCGAGCGATTGGCTCGCGTAGTAGGTAACGTCCTTATCCGCCAAGCCGAGCTTTTGGACAAGCGGGTTTAGCACCTTGAAGAGAGCCTTGCTGTAAGGCTTGACGCGGAAAACCAAGTAGCCAATCTTGAGCTTCTGGTAGTGGTGTTTGTGTACCACCATTTCGTAGCCGTTGTGTTCAAGCATTTTCTTTATAGTGTGGGGCGTGAAGTAGTACAGGTGCACCGAAAGGAGAAACCACCATTTTCGCCCAAATACTTTGGCCAAATTGCTTCCAATGTTCGGGTAATTTACTACCACGAGGCCGCCTGGTTTTAGTATTCTATGGATTTCCTTTAATGTTGCGGCCGCGTCGGGAACGTGCTCGAGTACGTCCCACAACGTCACTACGTCGAAATAGTTGTTCGGGTAAGCTGCTTCTTCAAGCGTGCCCGACTTTAGGTTCAAGCCCAGATTATTGTTGCCCCACTCGGCCAACCACCTTGACGGCTCGACTCCGTAAGCGTCCCAGCCGCCTTCCTTCGCCGTTTTAACGAAGAAACCTGCAGCACAGCCAACATCGAGGATTCTGCCTTTTTGCGGGTAAGCCTTCTCGATACGGGCAAGGCCTTCCTTGAATGTTGCCAGGCGGCCCTCGCTCTGCGAGACGTAGGTTTCATCAACCGCGTCGCTGTACCCTTTGACAATCATTTCGCTTTTAGGGCGGGGGTTGATGTAGAGAAATCCGCACTTGTTGCATTTTACCACTTGGTCTTCAAGGATGTGGAAACTGGCCGCGGAATAGTTATCGCTAGTAACCTTGCGTGCATCAGGCGGCGCGGCGTGGTAAACAACCGCGTAATCGTCGGCACCGCACAAATTGCACGGCAAGTACTCGAAGCGCTCGTCGCGTTTTTCTTCGTTCGCAGTGTGAGTTGTCATGATAAATCCCCCGAAATAGCGTTCAAGCGTCTAAAGCAACTAATACTACAACACGGAAAAGGATTAAAAACCGGTTGGGAAACGCTTTGCCCGTCAATCCTTACGAAAGACTAGTACTTCCGGAGGCCATTTAGCAAAGGTGCGCCCGTCAACCTTTTTGTAATTAACCGGAATATTGGTGTACCAAGACGGCAAGCCGGAGGAATTAGCGCTAATCTGCTTAAAACCGCCCGCCGCCTGGACGCGTTCGAGAACGTCCGAGCGCGCATCAGCCAAATCGTGCACAATCATGAGGTGTCCCCCGGGCCGTAAGACGCGGCCTGCCTCGCGGAGAATGCATTCAACCTCAGAGTTAGGCACTCCCTCGTAGTTGTTCGCGTTGAGTACGTTGTTCATGTGCACGCTGTCAAAGTACTCATCGGGAAAAGACATCTTGCGGGCGTCCATACGAAGCACTTCCGTGTTCGGCCTCTGCAAAAGCCTGGTCCTAGTTAACCTGATTCCCGCCCGAGTAATTCTAGCCATGTCTGACGAGCACCCCTTCAAAAACTCTCTCTGGGTGTCAATAGCAGTGTAGTGCACATTTTCAGGAAGCTCGGTTCCGTTGAGCATCAGCCGGTAAGGAATCGGACCCGCACCATGGCCAATTTCAAGTGCACGATGCGTATCTAGTGCTTTCCGAGTCATTTCAGGCAAACCGCCCCTTAACAAGCTTCTTTACTATCTTGACGCCGTGCCGCGCGGTGAGCTTGGATTCGCCCAAACGAGGGCTGTAGGTCACGGGCGTGACTTTGAAGCGCAGTCCTTGGCGCATCGTCTGTGTAAGCAAATCCGCTTCGAGGTCGAAACTATCCGCTGTAATTGCAAGCTTCTTGAGCGCGCTGCCCTTGAAACCCCAGTACCCCGTGCACACGTCGGCAACGCGCCAGAACAGCAGGGAGAAAAGCGTTGAAATCAAGTAGTTGCCCAAGTTGTGGTACGCGTCTCGAATAGTAGTCAAATGCAACTGGCGAGAGCCGGAAACGACGTCGTTGCCCGCGTCAAGCAAAGCAGTGATTTTCGGCAAGTCTTCTGACGCGTAGCTTGCATCGCCGTCAAGCATCACGTAATAATCGTCGTCGCGCAAGGCATACTTGGCAAGGAACGACTTAAACCCAGCGCCCTTACCCTTGCCGTCCTGCAAAATCAGGGTGCAACCGTTTCTCCGCGCGATTTCCTGCGTTTTGTCCGTACTATTGCCATCAACAACAACGATTTCGTCCACGTGCTGTGCCTTGAGTCCGGCGATTACCGCGGGCAATCCTCTCTCTTCGTTGAGCGTGGGAACAACTGCAACAATCTTAGGCATGGTGAATCAACTCTTGCGGAAAAGGGTTACGCCGCCGCGAATATAAAAAGTTTCGTAACCAACTAGCTCTCGGGGGCCGCCCCAGTAATCGTAACCGCTCTTGAAAATGCATTGGGACGAATTGGCCGAGAGCCACTCGTAATCGTGCTCTACTTGGCCGGCATAGTAATGGTCGACAACCGTCGGCACGTTTGAGAAGACAACGCCTTGACAGGCCGCGGTAACTTGCTTGCCCACGTCGGCGTAATCTAAGTGCTTGGCGTACATTGTGCCAAAATACCCGACCGCTGCAATCCCGATGAGAACGTTGAGCAGCGCGAAAACGAGCGCAATCTTCTTTAAGCTGATTCCCTTCCACGCTTTCTCCCTAGCCAAGAGGACGCCGCAAGGAATCGCGACAAAAGGAATCACCACCGCAATGTAGCGCAGGAGGGCGAAGTTGGCAAACGCGTAGAGCTCGAAGACGATTGCGTAGGAGAGCGCGAAAACGAGTGGGAACGCAAGCGAAGGCTCGCCCAGTTTCTTGCGGTACTTCCACAACGCGTACAAGAATACGGGCGCGAAGGCGCCCAAGACCAGGGGAACAAACAAGAGGTTGCTTGGGATGCGGTCCGGCAGTGAATAATATGATGGGTCAACGCGGGCCTGCGAGGCAAGAAATTCCTTTGCAAGGCCTACGGGGTCACCCGTCACGCTGACGGAGAATAAGAGGTACGGCAAGAGAACGACAATGAAAACCACTCCGGCGGCAGCAACCCACTTCGCCGACGGTGCTAGGCGCTTCCGCCACACGAACAATACCGCGGCGGGAACGAGGAATATGAGCGCGTTGAACCGTGCAAGCGTGCCCAAGGCGAGTACTCCGCCGGCAGCGGCCAAGAAACGCGGTTTTTCAAGCGCGATGACAACGAGCAAGGCGAACGCTGCGAACAAGGTAATGAAAAGCGGTTCTGTTAGAACCTTGGCTGCCAGGAAGATGTAGAGCGGGTTGGTCGCGACGATTGCCGCTGAATACGCACCGGCGTCTTTTCCGGCAAGGCGCTTGGCCAACGCGTAAGTAAGGAGAATTCCTGCAACGCCCGCCGCTAGTGAGAAGAGTTTGCTTACTAACTCAACGTCGCCGAGCACGCGTAGAAAGAGTGAGAGCGTAAACGGGAGGAAGGGAAAGCGCGTGGAGTCAATGGAATGCGAGAACGAGCCGTCGGCCATGGCTTGCGCCGAATTCATGTAGGTGTACTCGTCTATCGCGAAAGCGTGGTAGAACAAGTTCGTCCCGGCAGCAGCTAGGAAAACCAATATCGCGATTACCAAGAGTTTTTCTGGCTTCAAACTAGACACCATCGCCAATTATTAGCCTTCTAACCGTTAAAAACAATTGGCATGAAGGCTTGCATAGTAATTCCCGCGTACAACGAGGCAACAACAATCGAACGCGTCCTCGACCTAGTCCCACGGAGCTTTACGCCAATCGTCGTCGACGACGGCAGCACGGACGACACGGCCAAGAACGCGACGGGCTTTTGCCAGCTCTTGCGGCACGAAAGAAACAGGGGCGCGGGAGCCACGATAAAAACCGGTTTGCAAGCCGCACTCCAACAAGGATTCGGAATAATCGGCGTGCTAAACGCAGACCTACAACACCCGCCCCAACTATTGCCAACGCTGGCGCACCCCTTGTTATCCAACGAAGCGGACGCGGTGTTCGGCTCGCGCCTCTTGCGCGAAAGCGGTGGGACGATGCCGTTCGAACGGTGGCTCGGAAACAAGATCGCAACAAGAATAATAAACGCTCGCAGTGGCGCAAGTTACAGCGATGTACTCTGCGGAATGCGGTGCTACTCGCCGAAAGCCGTGCAAATCGTTCTCTCATGCCGCGAGGACAACTACGGGTTCGAGGCTGCGACCGCTCTAGCGCTAGCAAGAGAAAAAATGCGGGTCAAAGAATTACCGATTCCCGCGATTGACGGCCCGGACAAGGGAAACTGGCTACGCGTGGCATGTGAGTCCACCAGCGCGGCACTCTCGCGTTGAGCACTAAACAAAGCGCATAAAAGGCGGGAGATTAGAACGAATAAGGATGGCCCGAATAATCCGGAAGGAAATGCAGGCGTGCGGCGTGTTCGGCGTGAGCCACCGCCCTGACACACCGAAAGCGCGTCTTACTGAAGCCCGCGCGCACCAACGAGTCAGCCGGTTACTCCTAGATGGAATCAGCGTACTACAACACCGAGGCCTACAAAGCGCGGGCATGACTTTCGGTTGCTGGCCAGGGGGCTCACAGCAAGCGAACCTGGTTACGGTGCGAAATCTTGGCCTGGTTGACGCGGAATACACGCCAAATGCATTTACCCACATGCCCGCGTTTGAACACGCGCGCTCTCACAACGACTTCGCACACCTAATTGGAGACGTCCGCGGCGGCCTTGCACACGTACGCTACACTACTAGCGGCACGGCAGTTATTGACAACGCCCAACCCATGCCAGCCAACTACGGAGAACCTCAAACACTATCGGACCACGAACTCCACTCCACGCTCGCCGAAGAAGGCCACGACTTCGCTATATCCTTCAACGGCAACCTCACAAATTACCATTCACTAGTCAAGAAACTTGGCAGTAATGGCTGGGTTCCCCGCACCAACGTTGACACCGAAATAATAACCGAGCTTATACGCCGCGGCATCCCCAAAAACAAGCAAACCGGAGAGCCCGACATAATACGCGGAATAAAGCACGCGATGCGTGAACTACAGGGCGCGTACAGCGTCGTGGTGTACACCAAGGCGGGTGAACTAGTCGGGTTCCGGGATTTCCTCGGCTACCGCCCGCTCGTGCTTGGAAAACTCCGCCAACGTAAAATACTGGCAAGCGAAACCATCGCGCTTGATGCAGTGAACGCCAAGCACTCACGCGATATCCGCCCGGGCGAAATCTATTACGTCAACAACAACGGGCAAGCGCAATCATTCGACCAAGACCGGCCCAAAGGCTTTCCCATCGGGCTACAACACTGCATTTTAGAACCAATATACTACGCACACCACGATTCGGTTGTTAATGGCAAACAAGTATGGTACTACCGAACCAAGTTCGGCGAAGCCCTCGCGCCGCGCGTAATAGACAACATCGCCAAAACCGACCCCGTGCTCGCCCAACGCATCCGCGACGCGGACCCCGAACACCCACCCGACGGCGTGCTAGTGGTCCCGGTGCCCCGTTCAGGAATACCACAAGGAATAGGCTTGGCCAAAGCCCTCGGCGTCACCGTCGCTCGACAGCCCCGAGAAGACCTTACCATAATACAACGCGCGAGAAAGATGGCGAGAAGCGACTCGACACCCCCACAGTTGCGGCAATTCGCTAGAGACTTTCTTCATATGCCTGTCACCGACAAACCCGCGCTCATCCGTCGTCGCGGCACCCAGCGCTCATTCATTCAAGTAGAAGGCCCTCGCGAAGACGAAATCGAGAAAAAGTTTCTCTTGAACCCTGAAGAAATCAACGGAAAACACATCATACTCGTCGACGATTCCATCATCCGCGGCACAACCATGCAGAGACTCATCAAAAAGTTCCGTGACGCAGGGGCCGCAAGCGTCCACGTCGTCTCAACTGCCCCCCCAATACTAGCATCGTGCTACATGGGCGTAGCGATGAAAGACGCCGAGATGATTGCCAAGAGCGCGCTAACCAAGCCGCAACGCCGCGCGCTCCGCCCGGGCAAAGGCGGGCTTGACCCCCAACTAATTACCTCGCTGCACCCAGAGTTCGAGAGAATCGTGAAAGAGCACACGGGCGCCGACTCTATAACCTACTCAGACATTCCGCTGCTCTTAGAGCACGCTGGCCTACTCCCTGACGGCACGCCGAAAGCCTGCACTTCGTGCATGACCGGCTCGTACGCGTTCGTGATAGACAACGAGGCCGTGCCAAGTTGGAGGAACCCGTCGAAACCAGCACTACAAAAACCAACAAGAACAAAGCGAGCCTAAACGCGGCCCACGCCGACGATGCGGCTCTTCTTCGCGTTGAGGTTGAGCAACAGCACGGGTTCGCCGGCTAAAAACACTGGCTTCTCGAAAACGATTTCGGCCTTCTTTGACTCGCCGGGCTTTAACGCTTCACTGACATGACACCCGACGAACTGCAAGCCAACTATTGCGTGTAGTACCGTGTTTGGTTCAATTGCGTCGGCAAACTTGCTCAAAGTAACCGTGAAACTATTCTCGTTCGTCTCTTCGCGGCTGTGTGACAACACGGTTCCACGTTTGACTTGTTCTACCGACGCGCCCTTAAAACCAATGCCGAACCGGTCGCCCGAATACGCCATCTTGACGTCCTTGTCGTGCACTTGAATGCTCTTTACGCCGACTTCGTATCCGCCCGGCTCGGCAAACAAAGAATCATACTGCTTGAGCACGCCTTGACGGATTACGCCGAGCGCCACGCACCCGACTCCTTTGACCTCGAAACTGTTATCCACAATACACTTTAACGGCAAGGCGTCGAGCTTTGAATCACCGCGGAAGGCGAGCACGGCTTGTTTTACCGCGTCAACCGAATCGAGCCGGTCGTACCCTTCGACAACCGTGTCCTTGAGAAAGTCGTCGAGGCCGCCGTGCGTCAACAACGCACCCTTCTTCTTGCCCAACAAGTCCAGCAGGACAAGCGTCTCGGCGAACTCGCGCGACGGCTCGCGTGCCACGAATACGCAGTAATCGGACAAGTTGGCCGCAAAAACAGCGGGCATGGGCTTCTCCGGGTACAAAGTGGGCTCAACCACTGAATAGACGCACCCGTCCGCTATGGTTGAGTAGTACGACACGTCGGCGTCCGAGTCCTTCTTCGCAATCGCCTTCGCTACTTCCTCGCGCTCCGCGGGCTTTGCACCAAAAATTCCTATGTTAGCTGAAGCCATTCAAAATATCACTCGCACAAAATAGGTGCAATAAAAGCATATAATTGCTACGCGTCGGGTTGGTCGCGACGGGCTAAAGTATCGCGTTGAACAAGTACCCTAGAAGCGTGAACGAGACGAACAGCGTTGCCGCGAAAACGGCTAGAAGCTTGGGCTTGAGGACCTTGCGCAGTATGACAAACTCTGGCAACGAGAGCCCGATGACGCTCATCATGAACGCCAAAGCAGTGCCTAGCGCAACGCCTTTAGCCACCAACACGCCTACTATCGGAATCATTCCGGCAGCGTTAGAGTACAGTGGTATGCCGAGTAGCACCGCGATTGGAACTGCCAGGGCGTTGTCCTTGCCGGCGAGCGAGGCTAGGAAGTCTGACGGCGCGTAGCCGTGGATGAATGCGCCCAAACCAATGCCCAAAAGCAAGTACGGCAAGACTTTGCGCGTAATCCGCTTAGACTCACCCAATGCGTAAACCATTCTTTCCCGCCAAGTCAAAGCCACGGCACGCCCTTTATTAGCGCGTTTGACCGCAAAATCTTCGACCTCGCCTTCAAGGTTCAAGCGGCCAATGATTATTCCTGCAACGATTGCAACTGCAAGGCCGCTAACCAAGTAAATTAACGCGATTTGCCAGCCAAACATGCCGAGGAGCAGTGCCAGCGCAACCTCGTTCACTAGCGGGGAAGCAACTAGGAACGAGAAGGTCACTCCTAGAGGCACGCCTGCCTCAATAAAACCAATGAACAACGGTACGGCAGAGCATGAACAGAACGGCGTCGGGACGCCCAACAAAGCCGCCAAGACGTTTCCAACGCCTTCGCGCCGGCCACCAAGCCACGCCTTGACCTTTGAGGGGGTAACAAAAGAGCGAACGAGCCCGACTAGAAAGACCACTATTGCCAGCAGGAGCGTGACCTTAATTGAGTCGTAGACGAAGAAATTGACCGCCGCGCCGATTTGGCTGGCGGGCTCTAGCCCTAAAACGGAGTAAGCAAGCCAGTCAGCAAAGAATTGTAACACGGTTCAAAGCACCATTCAACTTATGGCACCAGCGGCCTTGAGAACCGCGCGCACCCTAACACTAGAGAGTCGGTACAACACTTTACGGCCATCCTTACGCGAAGAGAGCACGCCTGCCTCGACGAGGCGCTTTAACTGAAGTGAAACGGTCGGCTGGGCGCGTCCGACGATGGCGGGCAACTCGCACGCACACTTCTCGCCTTTCGCCAACGCCAGAACCAACTCGAACCTAGTCCTATCGCCGAGCGCGCTGAACAACGAAAAAGAATCCACAAAAGTATTTATGCAGATAAATATTTAAACCGCTCGGTACCTGCTCACTCCGGCGACGCGTCCGGACGGTTTGCAAGGGTTCGTCAAGAAAAACAAGGCATACCCCAATTAACTTGCGCGCGCCGTGCTAGGGACACGACGTGTGCCAAGGTTACTGTACGTAGACTACGCCTTGCGCGCTCTGGGTGGTGCCGTCAAAGTAGTAGTAGGTTCCAGACTGGTTGAACGCGTAGCTCCACATCTGTCGACCTCCGATTATGCCCGAAGTGAAATTATCCCGAGAATTTGCTATTGCAGCTATGCTGTGAATGACTCCATCCTGATTCTCCCAAGTAACCGTAGCGCCCGTAGAAACACGGATAGCGGACGGAACGAACGAGCCGTACAATATCGCAACAGAGGCTGTTGAAACCGCTTCAGTGGAGTTCGGTAATTCAGCCGCAAATACCGGCGGATTGTCTCCCGCCGTATAAGGAATTGCCGTTGGAGCCCCATTAGGTGAAAGATTAGGCTGGTTTAAATAAAACGCGCCAAGAACCACGATAGAGACTAGAGCTACTGCCAAAACAACTTTCAAAACGCTATCCATTATTTGTCAACCCCTTGGTATTTTCTAGCCGGCGTATTGCGACGCCAACTAAAATCAGGCCAAACGCCACTACTAACTATGTCTTCATAATCTGCCGGCCTATAGCCCGTTTCCTCACGGGGCCGGTTTCTTCATCCGTTTTAGCCGTGAGCCTGATTGCTGCGGCCATCCTGGTTCCTCTAGTTTTCTTCATTGTCCATTCATCTCATTTGCTGTTTTCTCTAAAGTACTCCCTACTGCCCTGAATTGGGCTTAGAAGCCCAAGCCCGTGAAATGCAGCAAGAAGACAAGTATTGCGCCAAATATTCCACCGATTGCAACTACACCCACCGACAACCAGGTTATCGGTATTCCTGCTCCGAAGAACGTGTTCGCCAACAGGAAGATTACGATGCCAACGACCGAGTTTATAATGAGGTGCAACGGGTTTGCTATGAACTTCAAGAGCAGGATGAGTAGGAATAATGCTACTAGAATCGCTCCAATCTCAAAATATATTGCCATTACACTGTTCGCCTCACATTACTGATTGAAAGCGCGGAATCTCCGCAGCCTTCACTCCTTACTGCAACTTTGCCTATCTTTCGTATCTCTTACCCAAAGAATTGCCTCCTTGGGGGGACGGCCAAAATCCTTGGGGGATTCTATCTTTCGTTGTTAGTGTGTCTTCTTGGGCTTGCCGATGAAGCCGCCAACCGCGCTGCCTGCGTCACTGCCGATTTCGCCCGTTTTTACCGCGATGTAGTCGCTGGTGTCGCCGACTGCCTTTTCAGTGCCGTGAACAACGTGGCCTATAACTGCGCCGCCCTTCACGCCGACCGTTCCAGCCCCATGCGAGATAGCACGGCCAGTTCCATCAGCCACATGCCCACCTACGCTTCCGACGTCACCAGCTTTTTCTGAGATGTAGTCGCTGGTGTTGCCCGCGGCTCTAACAGCTCCGTGAACAACCGTGCCGACAACAGCACCACTTTTCTCGCCGACCGTTCCAGCAATCTTGCTGGTTTCCTTGGCCACGCCGCCGACTACTTCAGCAGTCACCCTGACTGCCTGCGCGCCAGTGTCTCCAACGCCTTGTATTGCTTTCTTGAACTTCATTCTCATCACCTAATGCTTTTCTTTCTAAATTTGCAACCTGCTGACGCATTAAGGGCGAGAACGGGGCACTATGCCCCCCTCCGCCCAAAACAAGCCTTCCTAGTTGCCCTCGCTCTTAGACGACTTTGTCCGGGTCCGCTCTACATGCCTACCCGGCTTGAACCTCCCGCTGCGGTTGCTGCGGTTCTGGTTACTATCAACCGTGGTAGTGGACTGGCTGCTGCTGCTTACCGCCTTGCCCGTGGCAAAGTAGAATCCAGCGATGAACATCAGTATTGACAATATGATCATCAGGCCCGGAAATCCTACGTACATTGCAGGAAGGACTAAACCAGGGATATCTGCACGCAGCTTGAAGAACTCTTCCGGCGCAGTTACTCCG
>MNVH01000034.1 GCA_001871595.1 Candidatus Micrarchaeota archaeon CG1_02_55_22
CACTCGAAGCCCGGGCAGGTATAGTTTATCACTAGGCATGCCGGCGTGCCGGATTCGTTCGCGGATATTTCGGCTATCGAAGATGTGGCGGGCGACGAAATGCCGAGCGCAGCCCAATCCCGCGCCTGCGATTGGTTTATCGAGATTACCCCATCAAGGTTGAGCGCTTCGTTGTGGCCGTTCAGCACCGAGAGGTCGCTGATGCCGACGCTGGTGCCGTTGTAAATGTAGTCCATTAGGGGCTTGTCGGATGCGGTTGCCGGGTCGGTTGAGATGTTGGCTATCGTGCGTTCCTTCTCAGTATAAGCAGGGTCGTACGCGGTGGCGACGCTGAACAAGAAGTTTACGCCGGTGGTGTTGGCGTTATCAGACAGGCCGGACGTGTTGAACTTGAAGAACGAGTAGTTGCTGTAGAAGCACAAGCCGGTGGCGACTTTGGCCGTCGTTCCGATTGTGTTGCGGCCGTAGCCCAGTATGGTAGTGCAGTCGCCGGAGTCGGTATTAACACCTACCCACCCGTCAAGGCTGCCGCTTTCGTTCGTGCACGTGCGTAGTTGGTGCTCGCACAGCACAGTGGTGTTCGCGAATATTTGCGTGGTGTTGCCGTTGTTGCTGGTGTCGTTGGCCCACCAGTACCAACGAATCGTTGAACCGGCTGAGAAGTTGACGAACTTGGTGACGTTTGCCCAAGAATTATTTGCTGGAGAAAAACCGACGGGCGAAGCGTTGACGAACGTGCCCGAGCCATTATCAAAACTAAAGATATACGTGGAAAGAGAAACGTTGTCCCACCAATACGACGAGAAGTTGGCGAGCTCGCCAGCGCAAGTAATATTAGTCGAGTTAAGCGACCACTGCGGCGGAGACGTATCGCGGAAGCCTATAGCGGCAATTCGACTGCCTGACGTCAGGAAAACGCTGTCGTCAGCAGTAATTACGCCAGCGAATGTGCCCGCGCCCAATACGCCGGCGTCGTATATCCATTCTTGCGTACCGTTGTCCGCCCGTAACGCTCGTGCGACGTTATTGGAAGTAATTACTACCATTGCATCTCCAGTAACCGCCAAACCGCCTATGCTCGCGCCCGCGGCGTACGACCAGATTACGTTGCCGGTAGTGGCGTTGAGCGCGTAAAGAGTTGTCCCGCCCAGCGTGGTATATATCGTGTTGTTATAGTAGGCCTTTAGGAATGTGCTGGCCGACGCGGTGGTGCTCCAGACTACTGATCCGCCCGTGGAAAGTGCGTACAAGTAATACGTGGGGCTCGCCGTGCTTTTTATTACTGGCGCGTATATTTGCCCTTCCGCAAAAACCGGCTGGCCGGAAAGGCCCCGCGCCGGATCCTCATTGAACACCTGAATTGCCGGGCTATTCGTTCCTGAATATATTATAAACCCTTCAATGCAGTCGCTGATGGATGTTGTACAGGTTCCGGGCGCGTAGTCGTTGCTTATGTTGTCGAAACCGCCATAGCCGATGTTCGAATCCACCACCAAACCTCCGCGTGACTCAAGAACCGCGTTGTTATCCGGGTAATAGGAAAATGTGGTGGACCCGGTCTCCGAATTAGTGATGCTAATCTCGTTTGTAACCGCCGCGTGCCGCATGTAGATGCTGTTGTTGGCATACACTAGGCCGCTTGACGCCCCGAAGATTGACAAATCATATCTCCACACCTCGCTTCCGGTCAAGTCGTATGCAACAAGCCAAGGCATAGACTGAGACAAGCCGGTAAATATCTTGCCGTTGGCCATCACTAGCTCCCACATGCTAGTCAGGTCGGCGGAAGAGTTCGACCATATTAGCGAACCGTTTGACTCATTCAGTATGAACAAGCCGTTAGAGATTATCGACGCGGCAACCCGCCCGTCGTTTATCGTAACTGCGTTGATTCCAGAAGACAAGTTAGCTAGCCAAAGGGAGTCATTCCCTGAAGGCAGGTTGGACGCGGGATTGTAACGCGTGTGCTGGGAATCAAAATCCTGCTGCGGCCAGCTCGAAGCGTTCAGATTCAACGCAGCAGCTGAACTTGCTATAAACAATAACGCTAACGCGGCCCACCAAACACGCATGCAACGCTTAGGCGGGTAGCGTATTAAACGATTCCGCCAGAAGGAAAGCCTGACCCGTTCGCCCGACAACAGCGTCGACGAACGAGCCCAACTCGACGCCGGCGGGCAGGACGAGCGGCTTGTACTCATCCGTACGGCAGAGCACGCCGTTGCGGCACGGCTCGACTGCAAGCGCGCGCACGCGGCGGCCCTTGAAGAAAGCATTCTTCTCGCACGCAATGCGCGCGGAAAGCTTGTAACACGCGTCGGCGCGACGCTTGAGTTCTAATGCTCTAAGCACGTCCAAATCCGCAGCGGACGTGCCGGGGCGCGGCGAGAACTTAGAAACGTTAACCACGTCGAAACACAGCTCTCCAAGCAGGGCCATTGTCTGTTCAAAATCGTCTTCGGACTCGGTTGGATAGCCGACGATGACGTCGGTTTCCAAAGACAAGTTAGGCACTACGCCGCGAAGTTTTTCAACGACGCGCCGGACTTGCGAAACGTTGTAACCCCGCTTCATCGCCCGCAGCACCGGGTCACTACCGGACTGTATCGGCAAGTGGAGGAACCTGTAGACTTTATCGTTCAGTAATATTCTTCCGAGAGCATCGGCTTCGCGTAAGGCGTGCTGGGGGTTGCACATACCTATTCGGATTCTGTAGTCGCCAGGTAATCCGCATAGTTGTTCAACGAGCTGGGGAAGACGCACGCTACCGAGGTCAAGCCCGTAGGCTCCGGTATCTTGGCTGGTAAGCAATAATTCTTTCGCTCCGGCGGCCAAAGCTTTCTCCGCCGTTTCCACTAGTAGTGACGGCCGCACGCTCTGCACGCTACCGCGGGCGAGCTTCGTCGAACAATACGTGCAATCGCTCGCGCAACCCGTATTGATGCGTATTGGCGCGGAGACGCCCAAGACAAGCGACAGGGGAACGAATTCGACTGGCTTTTCAGAAATGTCTAAGAATGCGGTTCCGGCGACCGCGGCATCAAACGCCTCGCTCAACCGTGCCCGCTGGCTCTTCGTTCCAAGCACGGCCGCGTTTGGGGCGAAACGTTGAACGGTAAGGGGCGACGATTGGGCCAGGCAACCCGTAACGAGGAGTTTCTTGCCATTCAAACGAGAGAGCTCGTTGCGGATTTTCTGTTCCGTCGCGTCTTTGACGCTGCACGTGTTCACTACTACTATGTCGGCAGCACCCTCGCTATCGACGGGCTCGTGGCCTTCGGCGGTCAGGCGCGCCGAGAGCTCGAGAGAATCGGCTTGGTTGTGGGTACACCCGTAAGTCTTAACAAAAAACTTTGTCACAACTATTAGTGGAAGGGCAAATCATTAAAAGCTAAAACAGCAATGATTTGTGCGCCCGCAGGACAAGCAGTGCAACATGTCGATTGGCGATTGCAGCGTTCAACGGAATAGGACGCGGCGTCGGCCGGCTTAGCCCGTAACCGATTAGCCTGTCTTATCTGTTTCAGCTGTGCAAACTTCCTTGCAAGGTCGAAGACAAAAAGCTGTGCAGGTTCGAACGCCTTAAATGTTCGAGTCTTCGAGCCATGAGACAGCGCACAGATGCCAGCGTCCTGCGGGTGCCTTTTTATCCGTTAATAGCGTAAACTTTTCGCATGAAGATTACTGAAACGCAGAAACGGTACCTAGGCCTCATAGCACTCATGCTCGTCACTGCGGCGGCAGCGCTCTCAATAGGCATGGATGGCAAGCAGACAATCTCGGCTACGACGATGATGACGTTCATCTACGGCACGCTCTTGTTCTGGCGCATGCGGGTAGCGTTCGCGTTTGCAGGCATAAGCGCGTTATTCGTTTTCGGAGTATTGGACGTGCCGCACTTCGTCGAGTTCGCGTCCCTCGACATCATCGTCTTTCTCATAGCGATGATGGTAGTTGTGGGTTTCCTCGAAAAAAACCAGTTCTTCGAAGTAATAGTCTCAAAACTCCTGCGCTTTTCAGGGCATAGTGGGACAAAATCACTAATACTATTCATGGGCATGGCCGCGCTTTCGGCGGCGCTCGTAGACGAGGTTACCTCGATACTTTTCATGACCTCGATAATGCTTCACATGACGTCCAAGCTCAAAGTCAACCCCATACCGTTCGTACTCATGATTGTCTTCGCTACGAACATAGGTAGTAGCGCAACCGTGGTAGGCAACCCGGTGGGAGTACTTATCGCGCTGCGCGCAGGCCTGTCGTTTCCCGACTTCTTGCGCTGGGCCGCACCCATCAGCCTCCTCTCCCTACTTGTATTAATACCACTAGCGTTCCGGATGTTCTCTAAATCAGTCAAGGAATACTCGAAGAAGTTGAAAGCAGCCAAGGGTGAGATATTCGAGCAAGTACGCGGCCATAATATGGTCGTAAGCAGCCTCGTTTTCGCAGTGGTGCTCGCGCTACTGCTGTCGCATCACTCAGTCGAGGAGGCGCTGCACTTGAGCAAGAACACGCTCTTGCTAGGCGCCGCGCTAATCGGCGCGTCAATAGTCCTCTTCGTCGAAGGCGATAATGCCCGTAATATTCTTGAAAGCAGGGTGGACTGGTGGACCATAGTGTTCTTCATGATGCTTTTTGCATCCGTTGGTTCGCTCAAGTATGTCGGCGTCACAGACGTGGTCGCCAAAGAAATGCTTAAAATCATCGGGACCAACCCGGTTACCGCGCTCGCGGTAGTAATGCTCTCAATCGGCGCTTTAAGCGCAATGCTCGATAATGTTCTCGCCGTGGCAATATTCGTGCCAATCGTGCAAAGCCTTGGAGCCGCAGGCGTGGCAACCGGGCACTTATGGTGGGGAATGCTGTTCGGCGGAACGCTCTTCGGCAACCTTACCCCAATAGGCAGCACGGCCAACATCGTCGCAATCGGCATACTCGAACGGCGCGGCCTCCCAAACATTTCCTTGGCGGAATGGATGCGGTACGCGCTGCCAGTAGTCGTACTCACCGCGGCGGTAGCATTCATAGCATTATACCTGCAGCTCTCGCTGCTAATCTAGGGGGGATTGTCATGGTCATGGTAACAAAAAGAAATGGCGCACAACAGGAATTCGACAAAGGCAAGATAACTAAGAGCATAGTCAAGGCTGGCGGCACGCAAAAAGAGGCGCTGGCAATAGCGGAAATACTTGCAAGACGCATAAGCGTGGACATCGACAGCTCGCAAATACGGGCCATGATAATAGAAGAGCTCGGAGAGAATAACAAGCAGCTATCGCACGAGTACGCACGGTACGTAAAAACGATTGAAAAACTCGCCAAGCAGGGAGACATCCTAGAAGAGATACGCACGGTAATCAAGGGAACCGCTACTGCAAGCATCGCCGGAGCTGGCTACCGCATTTACATAGAAAAACCGGCCGAATTCCCTTGGGCGGTAATAATTGACTTGCTCACCCGACAAGACCGCGTCGTGGCGTATAGAATTGACGGCCGGCTCGTCCTCGACTTTTCCACCAAACCCTAAAAAGCGTTGCGTGCACCCAAGAGAACTCATGAACGAATTCACGCCGTGGGTTGAAAAGTACCGGCCGAAAAAGCTCTCAGAAGTCATGGGGCAAACTGAAACGGTTAGACGCCTCCAGGCCTACGTCGATTCCAAAGCAATCCCGCACATGCTCTTTGCAGGAAAGCCGGGCACAGGAAAGACCACCTGCGTGCTGGCAATGGCCCGCGAGCTCTATGCAGACAACCTGCAAGAGTGCTTCCTAGAGCTCAACGCGTCAGATGAGCGCGGAATCGACATCGTACGCGGCAAGATAAAAGACTTCGCGCGAACGCTCCCGTTAACGAACGTCCCGTTCAAAATAATACTTCTTGACGAAGCCGACTCGCTGACAACCGACGCCCAGCAAGCCCTGCGACGAACGATGGAAAAATACTCGTCGAACACCAGATTCTGCCTCAGCGCCAATTACTCATCAAAAATACTTGAACCAATCCAGAGCCGCTGCGCGGTCTTCCGCTTCCGCCCGCTGAGCGACGACGAAATACTCCAAATCGTCAAGAACGTAGCTGAAAAAGAGGGCATCACGCTCGACGACGCGGCAGCCAAAGCAATAGCATACGTGGCAGAAGGCGACGGACGCACGGCGATAAACGTACTCCAAGGCGCGTCAATCGGCGGCAAGGCGATAAAAGAGAAGGATGTATTAGTGGTGAGCAGCCGCGCACGCCCGCAGGAAATCGGCGAAAT
>MNVH01000024.1 GCA_001871595.1 Candidatus Micrarchaeota archaeon CG1_02_55_22
GCAATAACGCAGTACGATGCTGAAATCCGCGCTGCCGACGAGCAGTTCGGCCGCGTCGTTGACACCGTGCGGGCGCTAGGCCTTGAGAACCGCACGCTCTACGTTTTTGTCTCCGACCACGGTGAAGAATTCCTCGAGCACGGAATGTGCGGCCACTGGCAGCTCCACTCGGAAACAAACCGCGTGCCCCTCGTCGTAACGGGTCCGGGTATAACGTCTGCAGTATTGAACGGCACGGCAAGTCTAATCGACTTGATGCCTACAATCCTATCCTACTTGAACCTTTCAATCCCCGTCCAATCGCGCGGCCAATCCCTATTGACGCCGCCCAACGAGTTTCGGCAAGTCTACACTGAACGTTTGATAAGATTCGGTTACAACAACTGGTTACAGCTCTCGGGATTCGTAACACCGCAAAACCGCACCGTAGTTGAATACAACTCGACAAGCCGAACATATTCAATTACAACTTACTATGAGGACGAGCCTCTAGAAAGAGAGAACCTCGTACCAACGCTCTCAGAAGAGCGCCGCGAACAACTACTGGCCGAAGTACTAGACTGGCAAGCCAGCCTGCCGCCGGTCACCCTGCCACGCGTCATGGCCGACGAATTCGACGCCAATCAGGAACAACTGCGCGAATTGGGCTACTTGAACGGGTAAATCGTCCAAACCCAGTCGTATTCCGGCATCGAGGCAAGGCGCCTGCGCTCTATTCCGCCTGAAACCCCGTCAGAAAAAGCGTAAACGTCGACCGAATCCGAGTTATCGTTCGCAACAACAAGCTCTTCCTTGCCATCCGCGTTGAAGTCAACGAACGCAAGCGCGTGCACCGCCGCCCGCGAATCCTTATCAATCAACTTGTGCAGCCACTTGGAACCATTCTTGTAGTACAAGTACACTCCCGTGTCGCGGCACCCCAACGCAAGCTCCTGCACGCCGTCACCATCAACATCACCCGCGACAAGGCTACGGCACTGCAGGTCGGATGCTGTACCAAGCGAATAGTTTCTCCCGCCGTACGCGAAAGCAAGCAGCTGCGTCGGCTCGACAAGATTGAACCCGAACGGTGCCGACTCGTTCTTGACCCCGTGTCCTTCAACCGGCGCAATCACGTCACTCCGATTATCCCCATTAACGTCGAAAGCAAGCAACTCCTTGGCGTGGGTCAGGCTGGACGAAAAAAGAGCTTCATTCTTCCAAGAGCCGTTGTGGAACATGAACACGCGTACGCTGCCCGGCTGGTTTATGCCGACATCAACGTTGGGCGCGCTCGGGTTCGCAAAGATATCGAGCACCCCGTCGCCATCAAAATCGCCGAGCTCTATCTCGTGCGTATAATTCGTCCCATTCTCCTTCCACAACTGTTCAGGCAACCACGAACCGTTTACTCGCTTGACTAGCCACACCCCGCCGTCATCGTGAGTCGCGGCAACAAACTCTTTCTCGCCGTCGCCATCAACATCGCCGTACTCGGCGTCACGCAACCGCACCAAGTCTGGAGCCCACACCGTCTCGCCAACCCATTCTCCGCCTTTCTCGCGGAAGAAGTTGAGCGACGCTTTAGTGCCGCCAAGCGTCACGAGCACGCGCTCGCCGTCAATATCAACAAAGAACGCCTTCTGTAGCGCCTTCGAAAAATTGTCCACAAGCTCGATGCGGTTTCCTTCCTCGTCTAGAAAGACTACCTTGCCGTCGCCCGCAGTATAAATCTTTTTCCCGTCGTCGGCGAAAGAAATGTTGAACTGGCTAGTAGCCATAACCAGCACGGGCTCGAAAACGTCTGCGGTGACAGTCGTGTTAATCGTGGGCGAGGCAACCTGCGAAGCCGCCGGCGCGTCAGCGCCAATGCACCCTACCAAGGAAAGGGTTAGTACTAGTATTGCGAAATATGTGCCAGCGTGAGCCAAAGAAACCACCGAAAAATGAAAGGTGGGGCCAACTTAAAATAGTTGCAGTCCGTTGTTTCAGTTAGAGAGCGCTGCGTCAATCGCGCCGCGGTCAAAACCGAGAATCACTTTTCCGTCAATATCGAGTACGGGGACTCCCATCTGGCCGCTCTTGGAAACCATTTCCTGCGCCCGCGCCCTGTCGCTTCCAACGTCAACGTCCTCGTACGGCACGCCCTTGCTGGTCAAATAGTCTTTAGCCATCACGCAATACGGGCAAGTCTTCGTGCTGTAAACTATCACTTTCTGTTTTTCGTTCATCTTTTTCACCAACTCCTTGAATTTCTTGTGCCTGATAATTTCGAGTTCATCCATCTTACGGCCATCCCTCCAAACCCGCATCAACTGCCTTGAACCACTCGCCCGCAATCACGCGCACGCGCTCGCGCACCACCGTCTTGGAGGGCGCGGCGTAAACGTACTCGTACCCGCCGCCGTCGCGGTTGCGTTGCAGGCGCTTTAACAGTCCCTTGGCAAGCAGTTTCGAGGCGGCTTTCTGCACCGTGGTCCGGTCGAGGCCGAGCCTTTGCGCCAGTCCGGACGCGTTGAACTCGGCGTGCCTGAGGCTAGCCGAGAAAACGCGCATCTCGCTCTTTGACAAACCGAGCCCGCACCTTACAACCTCGTCCAAGTCGAAGGGCTTGCAGGCGAAACTAAGCGACATATGTGATAATTAATGGCACTACCAATATTTATTCGCGCCGGAGTCGTGCAGAAAACACGCCGGGTAATTCACTAACGCTAAAAAAAGCCGAGAGCCCCGGACGAGATTTGAACTCGCGACCTGCTGCTTACGAGGCAGCCGCTCTACCACTGAGCTACCGAGGCATTTAGCCGAAAATAGTTTCGCACTAATAATAACGTTTTTCTCGGTAAAGCTATTTAAAACGCGTTCATGCGGCTGCTTTGCGTCTTGCGCTTAACACCGCAGCGCGGTAGGCATAGCCCAAGCCTAATAAAGTGGCTAAATACGCGATTGCTTCAAGAACGCTTGGTGTGGGCGTGTAACCGAAAAGCGAGCGCGCGACAAGGTACACGTCGTTTCCCTTGCCCAGCAATCCGCTGGTATCCCATGCTTGTTGCCCGCCGAATGTAATAACGCTTGCTTCCTGTAGTTCGGCGACTGCGTGCGAAACCAAACCGGAGGCGAAGAAAAGCAGGATTACGCTCGTGACAAGGAACAGAGTCTTCAAATCCACTCTGACTCCGGCTTCGAAGATGAGCCAGCCAACAATAATTGCGCCCGAGATTCCTAGTACGAATTCGGGCAAGTTCGTCCCGCCGGCCGAGTTAAACGCGGCAGCTGCCAAGAGCAAGACGGTTTCAACGCCCTCGCGGTAAACTGCCACAAAAGCCAGCAAAAACAACCCGCCGCTCCCCTTGGCGAGCGTGTTTTTAACCGATTCGCCTATCTCGTGGCGCACTTGTGTGTTGCGCGCCATCCAGAGCATCATGTACGAAAGAACGCTTGCAGCGACGAGCATGGTTGCCGCTTCGAAGAGCTGCTCGCTCGCGCCCTCGAACTCGACTGAAAACGCGTTGAACGCAATCGCGGTCAGCACGCTCGCGACAACGCCCGCAACAGCACCCAAGAGCACGTGCCTTTCCAGCGCACCGTGGCCAGTCTTTCTAAGGTAGGCGAGCATGATGCCTACTATCAGTGCGGCTTCAAGCGCCTCACGAAAACCAATGATGAACTCGGTTGCCACGGTGAAACTTAATAGTACTTGATTGAATTCTTGCTGAGAGCAATAGTGCAGAAACCGCTTATATTGCTTGCGATGGACATATGCGTTTTCGTCGCGTGCCGTTACTTTATCTCGCCGAGAAAGCCGTTAGGCGGCTCTTCGGCTGAGGATGATATTCGCGGCATTTCGATTGATTGAGGTTTTTCTGGCGGCGGAGTCTTCTCGTAGTTCGGTGGTGCGTCATCGCCCCCTCGCGAGGAGAGCTTGATTATCGCCAAGAGCAACACGATTATCAGCGCGCCGAATGCGAGGACGGCCGGCAACGGTCCGGTAAGGCTAAAGTTGGGCAGAGTTGCCGCTGGCGGCCCGGCCACCGTTCGTCCGCTGGTCAGTACAGTTTGTCCGCCGACAGAGAGCCCCACCGTCCAGTTCTTCATCTCTTCCCCGTCGCGCAACCCGCCTTGGCAGAGCACGCCGATTAATCGCCTGCCCGAAGCGTTGAACGATTCCGGTGAAAGAATTGCCAAATAGTTCCCGTAGGTGCACTCGTACTTGGGGATCCCGCCGTACTCTTCAGTTTCCGCGAGGTTGAACGGTTCTTGGATTACTTCAATCGGCCCGGTAAGGTTGACGCTTGTGGGCGAGTCCTTCGAGCCCGGCGCCAACAATTCCGGTTTGACTAATCTTCCGTTCTCGACAAGGAACACACTGCCCGAACAGTAGTTAGTGACGACGAGCCCGGCGCCACAATCGCGCGACTCGGCAATCTTTAGGCAGTCTATTACCGGTGTTGAGGAATCGATTCTTGCAGAGAACGGCTGGCACTCGGCGCTGGCGAGCGAGGCGAAGAGCGCGAAAACAAACAGCATCGCGAGAAAGTGTTTCACAAACAACTTTCTCACCGTCTGCTTATAAAGAGTTTGCAGGCGAAAGCCTTAATTCCTTGCTTGGATAGTTGCTTTACGGGGCGATTGTCTATGCGCGTTGTTTTCATTGTCGCGCCCGGAAACTACCGGGACGAAGAACTATTTAATTCCAAGTCCGTGCTCGAGCAGGCGGGCGTGCGATGCGATGTTGCAAGCACTCAACGCGGTGCGTTAACAGGCAGCCGCGGAGCTTCTGTAAAGTGTGACATGCTTGTTGGAGAGATAAGTGCCCGACACTACGACGCAGTCGTTTTCATTGGCGGCAGCGGCGTGCAAGAGCACGCACTCGAAGAAAACAACACTATACTATCAATCGCTCGCGAGTTTGCTTCGGCGGGCAAAGTCGTTGCCGCAATATGCATTGCCCCAAGAATACTCGCCAAAGCCGGCTTATTGCAGGGAAAGCGCGTCACGTGCTTCCCCGACGCCTCAGCAATCTCGCTCTTGCGCCAAGTCGGGGCGCACTACGCTGCAAAACCCGTTGAAATCGACGGCAAGCTCGTCACGGCGAACGGCCCGCAGAGCGCTTCCGCGTTCGGTCAAGCCCTCCTCGATGTGCTCGGCTAGCAAAACAATCGCATCCTTTAGCCTTTAACAGCGTTTTTTGTCTAGCCGGTCGGTCGACGTAAACGTCTTGCGTCGCACGCCCGCGGGCGAGTCGCGCGTCGAGCGGGCTTTTATGCTGGTAACCGCGTCGCAAGAGCTCCTTGACTAAAGTCGCGTGTCGTTTGTAAAGTGCGGCGAGTTTTCCTTTCCAGCGAAGCGTTTCAGGGTGCCGTGAATACCCCTTGTGACCGTGAGTCAGTACCGCCCAGATTGCGTGCAACTCGCGGTGCTCGCCCAATAAGTGTTGCCTGCAAAGCTGCTTCGGTGGTAAGTCCCAAATTCTCATCCAAAGAATTTGCACGTCGGCAAATAAATTTTGAGTGGCTTGCTAGAAGTATTAAAACGCTTTGCTCCGAATACTCATAAAGCAATCTGTTCTAGGTGTTTTTCTCTTGGCGCACGCATTCGATTACGAACTAACCGAGTTACACAGCCACATTGGCGGCGCGGTATCGCCCGAAATAATGTGGTCTCTAGCGCACTCGCAGGGAATCAAGACTAAGAATCGTGACTACTGGGAGTTTCTCGAAACAATCACCGTTAACCCCCTCCAGCCGAAATCGTTTGAAGGCTACTTGAAGCTCTTCGACACCACTGAATTAATTCAATCCTCGCCGGAAGGAATGGAGGAGAGCGCTCTCTCCGTCGTCTCGGGTGCGTACCGGAAGAATTTGATCACGCGGCTTGAAATGCGGTTCAACCCCATGCTCCGCAACCGCAACGGCGAGCGCGACTTGGACCACATCATCCTCGCCACCATACGCGGAATGGAGCGCGCCACGCTCGAATACCCTATTCGCGCGGGTTTGATTATCATGCTCGACCGGCGCTTCAGCCCCCGCCAAAACGAGGTCCTCGTCGAGAAGGCGATAAAGTACCGTCACCGTGGCGTGGTCGGCATCGACGTCGGCGGACCACAAAATCCAGCCTACAAAGTTGAAGACATCGCAGAGTTGTACGCCAAGGCGGCGTCGGCTGGCTTGGGCCTCACCGCGCACGCGGGCGAGGAAACTTCTGATAATCTGGCTTCAACAATCGAGGAACTCGGAGTCAGCCGCATCGGCCACGGCGTCAAAGCCGTCGGCCGCCCCGAACTGCTAGCGTTGCTGCGCGATAAGGGCGTAACGCTCGAGTTATGCCCGTCAAGCAACCTTTCTACCGGCGTTGTTTCCGACAAGAGCGAGCTCGCCAAAATAGTAAAGACGCTTCTGGACGAGGAAATCAAGTTTACCATCAATACCGACGGGCCCGAAATGCTGCAAACTTCCCTCCGAAAAGAACGCGCTTTATTGAAGGACGGAGGCATGCTCGACGACGACCAGCTCCTCCAATGCGAGCAGTGGGCGCGCGAAGCGAGCTTCTTGCGCTAACGGCAAAGCGCCTCACTCGCGTTTTTAAACTCTTTCCGTGCAAAAGCTTTCATGGCCACTTATTCGCACTCAAAGCTCTCAACTTTCGAGAACTGTCCCCTCCGGTACCGTTACAAGTACGTCGACCGCATCAAAGTCGAACCCGAGGCAATCGGCATCGAGGCGTATCTGGGCAGCCGCGTACACGACGCTCTTGAATGGCTCTACAACCACGTCAAGATGAGCAGTACTCCTGAAAAAGAAGCGCTCCTCGACTATTACGCCAAGGACTGGGAAAAGAAGTGGGGCGAAGGCGTCAAAATAGTGCACAAAGAGTACGAAGAAAAAGATTACCGGAACGTCGGCGCAACGTGCTTGACTGACTATTATGACCACTACTCACCGTTCAACGACTCGACCGTTGTTTCACTAGAGCAGCGCATCCTCGTCAAGCTCTCCGACGGTTCTTTCGTTCAAGGATACATCGACCGCCTCGCACTCAAGGGCGCTGCCGAGTTCGAAATACACGACTACAAGACGAGCGGCTCCTTGCCGGCGCAGGAAAAGCTTGATTCCGACAGACAACTCGCGCTCTACCAGCTCGGCGTACAAAAACAATGGCCCGACTCAAAGAAAGTCGACCTCGTGTGGCACTATTTGCGCTTTAACAAGGAACTGCGTTCTAATCGCGACGCGCGCCAGCTCGAACAACTCGAACAAAAAACAATCGGGGCCATCCGCGCGGTCGAAGCAGCCGAGAAAGAAAACGATTTCAACCCTAAAAAGAGCGAGCTGTGCCAGTGGTGCGAGTACCAGAACATTTGCCCCTTGTGGAAGCACGTACTCTCAGTCGAGCTACTCTCCGTCAACGAATACAAAAAAGACGGCGGCGTCAAACTCGTCAACGAACTCGCCCAACTAAGCAGCGAGAAAAAGGCGTTAGACGAACGGCTCGATCGGGTTAAAGAAGCGCTCAGTGACTACGCGCGGAAGAACAACCTGGAAGTGATAACCGGCAACGACTACCAAGCCAAAGTCTCGTTCCTCGAATCCATAAAACTCCCCGCAAAATCTTCACCACAAACACTCGAAATACGTTCGATACTCGAGAAAGCCGGCTTGTGGGACGACTACTGCTGCCTCGACGCAGCCAAGCTCGCCCGAGAGCTAGGCGAGCTGCCAAAACCAGTCCAACAAAAACTATCCAAATACGCCTCGACAGAGGAATCCGCTCGCGTCACGCTCGCGAAGAAGCGCGACGAATAGGCACGCGGTTGTTCGGGTGCCCGTAAAACTCACTCAAGTCCGCCTTCCTTATTCCTAAGCGTTCAATCCGAAACCGTATTGGCACCACCGAAAACCTAGTTTTTCCAATCAATCCGGGCGCTATAAAACCCTGCCTTTCCAAAGTCTCTGCAACGCGCAGCCACTCAAGCTCCGGATGCTCATGCTCAATTTCTTCTAGCGCGTCCAAGTCCGCGCCACCCGCAAGCAGCCGCGCGTGCTCGTGCAATTTCTCAATAGGGACTTTTCCAAACACTCTTAGCGAGCCCCCGTACTCGATTCCCCTAATCAACAGTACCCCGCCCGGCTTGAGAGAATTTAGGAGGTTTTCTAAAGCCAGAGCGTGGTTGGACGCGTGAACCAAACCGAAGCGCGACTGTATAACGTCGAACGCTTCCGGCATAACAACAGACTCAAACGGCGCATTAATCCACCGGCCCTTAACGCGCGACCTATAAACTCTCCTTACGCTTTCTGCCATGCGCCCGCTAGCAAGCCACGATGGAAAAGGAGGGTGCGGCGCCAACCCGTACGCATCAACACCAAACCGCAAAGCGTCGAGCACGCCCCTGCCAAGACCGGCGCCCGCGTCAAGAAAACTCACTCGCCCACCAGCCCGCCGGGCGCGCAACTCGTTCTGCACCGCGTCATCAAGCTCGCCTTGAATAAGCGGATAATTCTCGGCTTTCCGTGCTATCCTTATTCTTTTAGCCATCGCCGCACGCGCCTCAAGCTCACTGAACAATCTTCGCCTAACAACGCGGACGCCGGAAACCATGTTATTACTCTCAATTCTTTCACAAATATATCACGTCGCCTTTGCCGCATCAACCAACGCAAACCGTTTTCTTTCTTTCATGCTTTAAACTTGCAATGACAACCGGGCTAACAATTGAAATCAGCGAGCAAGACGTCGAGTTGCTAGTCCCAACCGGCGGCCTTGACGCAGGCCGGGTCGCCAAGGAACTAGAACACGTCTGGCGGCTGTACGGCCGCGGCGCCGCAAGAAACACGGGCAAGAATATCGTTGCTACCGCGGACCCGTACCGCGTACAAATCACTCTCGAAGCCGACATGCCCGGATACTTGCTAAAGAAGACGATTGACGAGACCAAGCCCGACGGCAAGACTAGCAAAACTATAGTCACCGAGCTAACCGAGACCGTGAGTGAAACCACCTACAGAATCCACGGTGGCTTCACCACGGACGCAAGAACGGGCGCTGCAGGCGCGCTCGCCGCAAAATACCTCGCTCCCCGCCAAGACGCAATCGCGATAATCGGTTCCGGCAACGTGGCGCGACAGTTCGCCCTCGCCGCACAAGAATTGTTCGGGCCACAAGAAATCCGTTTCGCCTCGCGCTCGGAGCAATCACGACAAGCCTTCACCGAATTCCTCGAAGCGAACACGGGCGCCGCCGTGCGTGGTTACGACTTGTACGACGAACAACAACGCCGCGCAATGCTAGAAAGCGTTCCCGTCCTATTCGAGGCCGCCCCCCTCAACGCGCCCCTTGCTCTAGAGGAAATCGCTTTAATGGACGAGTCGCGCCACATCTCGAGCATGACCGGCGATGGGTTGCAACACAACTTTGACGAAAAAGTCTTGCTGGCTAGCGCCGTGGTCGTAGATGAGGAGGAAAGCGCCCGCAAAAACGGGGAATTGCGCTTCACGCCCAACGCTCCAGTTGCAGGCACCGTCGGCAAAGCTTCGCTCGGGGAACTCGACGAGCTCAACCGCGAACCATCCTTCTACGATTCTACGGGCATGGGCGTGAGTGATTTGGCCGCGGCGCGTTTGGTTGCAAAAGTCTTCACCGCATTCCACTAGCGCCCACTGTTTTTTATATGACTGCGGCATAATTTGGCTGTGAATATCCGTACCAGATTCAAGTTTACCGCATTGTTAACATTTCTTTTAGTCTTGGTTTTAGCGGTTTCATTCATTCAACCGCGCGTTCTACCTGGTACTGTGAGCTACTTGCCCCTTGAGCGGTATTCTTGGTTTATCTTGCTATTTCTACTTATCGCGGGCTTAGCTGTTGACATACCTTTGTGGAATGCTTATTGGAATCTGGCATTTCATCCTGATGCCCCCGAGTTGCTCGCCGAGGTTAATGAATACTGGTATAACCACAAGTCCAATGCGCCTGTATTGATTGGGTCGGCAATCAAATACTCCCAGAATATAGTCCGGTTATCTTTTTGGGCCCTAGTTCTTAGCGTATCATTTATTGTGTATTCTCTTGTACTGGGACAATATTCGTCGGCCTACCTCTTTCTTATAATCTCCGTAATTCTTTTGATGTTCTGGTCTTACACCAAGTTAGCCAATGAGAAGTCAGCATCTAATGTAGATTCCTTCGAGTTGTACCGGGAAAAGCTAGTGCTACTTCCCCTTGGACGCACTATAGGGCTGTCCGAATTAAAGAATGTCACTTTGGCGCGCATAAATAATCATTCCTTTCTGGGGCCTCAATATTTTATGTCATTTACTTTGGATGGAAGAACCTACAAGTTTGAACGACTCAAGGTAAATAAAAACGCTCTAATTGATTTTGATGCGTTGCTGATTCCGACAATATTGGCCGCGATTGGCTTTAACGCTCAGACTAGCTTTTCGACGATGGGTAATGCGGACTTTCCGGGTCCGCATCTTGAGTTAAAGTGTGTTTTTAACGAGGACAACTACCATAGTGCTAATAATAGGGGCTAATCAGGGTATAAGTTATGACTGACGAAAGAGAGGTCGAGCGCGACGAAGATACGCACGAAGGCAAGCTGGTCAAGCACGCCGCCGACACCACGCTCTTGCAAAAAGTCCTCGCTAATACTACTCCAACGCGCACGCCTGACGAGCAAGCCGACTACGAAGCCCGCCTCGCGCGCCTCCACGCCGCCTTCAAACGCCACAAAGAAAAGCAGTCCGGCAATTAGCTGCGCAGAATCATTGTTGACACGTTTACACGCGACTCGGTAGAGCCGTACTCGTAGTCGCGTGGCACCCTGATATCCACTCGCGTGCAAAACCCTTGGTGGACAAAATCCTCGCGCCACACTTGCGGGCACACCGCTAGGCGTTAGAAAAGAAAAGGTGGGCGCTCGGAGCGCCTTTTCTAGCTGAACAAGAGTTTGAGGTAGAACAGCGGGGATTGGTATTCGTTGCGCGCTTCAGGGTTGGCCAGCGTGGAAGAAATCATTTCACGCGCCTGCTCGCTCGTAGCTGCTTTCTTTACCACGTAGTTGAGCAGGAACTCTTTCTTGCCCAAGCGCTGCATGTTGTAGCTGCTTTTCAGCTCGTTGCCAATCAGCTTCCATAACGGTTCGTCGTAATTCTTCTTGAAGAACTCTTCAGACGTGTCGCCCGACTTCAACGCCGCGTTAATCGCCTTGGCGGCAAAGCTGCCCGACGTCATGGCGTTACCTATACCCTCGCCGCTGAAGGGGTCGATGAGCGAGGCTGCGTCGCCTACTAGGACGAAGCCGTCGCCGTGGTTCTTGCGGTGCGTGCTACCAAACGGCAAATTCCATCCCTTTACCGGCGAGACTTCGACTGCGTCGGCGAACCGGTCCTTGAACATCGGGTTCTCCTTAATCGCCTTGTAAGTAATCTCCTTCAAGTTGATTTTCCGCTTGGCCATGTCGCTTGTCAGCATTCCGCTGCCCACGTTGGCCAAACCGTTCTCTAGCGGGAATATCCAGAAGTATCCCGGCATGAGCTCGGGCACGAAGTGTATCTCGATGTTGTTCGTCATCCCTTTGACGCCCTTGTAGTACATACGCAAAGCCGTGCAGTGGTGGTCAGGCATGAGTTCGTTCAAGCCCAATTTGCGTGCTACAACAGAAGTGGCTCCGTCGGCGCCGACGACAACGCTGGCACGGAATTCTTGTTTCTCTTTCGTAACCAGATCGGTGCCGGTAACTCCCGCCACGCGCGCGCCGTCCATCACTAGCTCGTCCACCTGAAATTGTTCAATAGTAGTAACGTTGGGCTGCTTCTTGGCATTTTGGAACAAGATATTGTCGTAGACCTCGCGTCGGCACACATAACCCGAAGCGTGGTAACCTTCTTGCACTTTGAACGGAATCTCGGCGAGCGTGCCGTTGGGCGAGGAGAAAGTGACGCCGGTGACTATTGCGTGGGGTGCCTTCTCTACCGCGTCGGTCAAGCCCAACTCTTTGAGCACCGCAACGCTCTTACCGCTAATCGCGTCCCCGCACGTCTTATCGCGTGGAAATTTGGCTTTCTCCAGCAAAAGCACCTTTCTTCCGTACTTAGAAAGCAGTGTTGCGGCAGTGCTTCCGCCGGGGCCGCCTCCAACGATTATGACGTCAAAAACATTCTTGTCCATAAAGAAATTCCTCTCACAAATTATGACACGAAAACCTTTAAAACCACTCAGCGCGCCGCCCCCGTGTACTCAATAATGCTTGTGGGCCGGGTTTGCTTCCCACGCCTCGAACGCTTTCCCGTAATCGCCTTCCGCCTTTACGAGCTTTACCTGCTTGTGTTTCGACTTGCCCTTCAAGACGTCGTAGATGAATGAGTCGTCGAAGCCCGCCTTCGCCGCCTTGCCGCGAGAAGCGCCGTAATACACACGCTTCATCTTCGCCCAATGCACTGCCGCGAGGCACATTGGGCACGGCTCGCTCGATGAGTAAAGCACGCAGTCCGAGAGGTCGAACCGTTTCAACTTCTTCGCAGCCTGCCTAATCGCATTCATCTCGGCGTGCGCAGTAGGGTCGCTGCTTGCCACGACCGCGTTGTGGCCCCTGCCAATTACGCGCCCGTTCTTGACGACGACTGCGCCGAAGGGCCCGCCCTTGCCCCTAGCGCTTGCTAACGCTTCAGCGACAGCCATTTTGAGGAACTTTTTGTGCATATCGAAAGAGAACTCTTTCAGTGGATATAATCGTTTGCCGGGCGGCCTAGTTGAGCTGCCACACCGCGTAGTTGAGTGCCGCGGCGAACGTTGTCCACGCCCAATAAGGCACCAAGAGCCACGCCGCACTTGAAGAAAAGCGCGAGAACAAGCTTATTGTCGCACCGATTGCGAGCCACAACAGCACGATGACTGCAAAACCGAGCTGCGGCGAGTGCAAGCCGAAGAACGCGATGGACCACAACACATTGAGTGCTAATTGCAGGGCGAACGCCGCATAAGCAATTTGCTTAGCGCCCTTCTTTGCCTTCTCTTTCCAAACAAGCCACAGCGAGACGCCCATCAACGCGTACAAGAGCGTCCACACCGGCGCGAAAAGCCAGCTTGGGGGTGTGAATGCCGGTTTAGCCAGCGTTGCGTACCAAGACTGTATCGCGGGCGCGGTAAAAACGCTCTCGATTATTCCTGTGAGTTCGCAGCCTACAATCGCTGCTAAAAATTCTCTAGCATACTGCATTATCTAATGCAAATGCTCAGAGTTATAAAAGTTTTTCAAGGCTCGATTTCGCCGCGTTTTATAACTTTAATCATGGCGCGCCAAGATCCGTGGCCGAAAAATCGTTCAGTAGATTTGATTGACTGGTTAATGTGCTTGCCGTTCTTTCCAGTTGTGCGGGCCACTGCGTAAAGCTTCTTGAGTTCGGGATCCCTCCGCCATTCAGTAGAAGCATCGGGCGTGCCCAGCGTTATTTTCGCGGCAATCGCGTACATGGCTTCGTTCACTTGGTAGTCGCGGCGGTACTCGCGGCCTTCAAATTCTACCGAGCGCAACGGCACTACCCCCAGTTCTTTCTCGAGGAACGTGTACCAGTCTTTATGGCCGAAGAACGTGTTCTCCGTGCGGTCTCCGCTACGGAGTTGCCGGCCATTGGCATCGCGGAGGAACGCCGCTCGGTGGAGCTTCTTTAGCTCGGGGTGCGCGAGCCAGTACGCGCTGTGGGCCGGAGCCCACTGGAGCTCGGCGCGAATCCGCGCCTTTAGCTCTTCATTAGTGCCGAACTTGGATCTTCGTCCGCGGGGCGTCATAGCCCGGCCCAGCTCGAGTTCGATGAACTTTTCCCAGCTTCCATGGCCCAAGAATCCCTTGACTCGTTTTCGGGCCTTGAGCGGTATCCAGTTACCAGAAGAGTCCCTCACGGATACTGCTTGATAGTACGACTTTAACGCAGGATTGCTCGTCCACTCGTGGGAGTTTGGCGGTACGTCCTCTACGAGTTTATTTATCGCGGGTATCAACTCGCTTTTTTCAAAGTTGCGTACATATCGTCTTCCTTGGTATGTGATCATTCTGGGCACGACTATTCCGAATTGGTTACGCACGTAGTTGTACCAGCTTCCGTGGCCGAAGAAGCCTTTTCCTTTCCTACTGGCAATGAATTCGCCGTTGGCATTCCTGGACCGCACCGCTGAATAAAGCGCTGAGAGCGGCCGGTGTTCCATCCAGTACGCGTGAAGTGGCGGCGCGCCGCGTTCGAGCTCCAATCCGACGAGTGAATGGATTTCTTCCGGCGATAGCGTGTGCTGTGTATCCGCCAACTCTGCTACGAAGCGCGTGATATTTGCATGGGTCAGGTGATCGAGGCGCTTGAGCGAGCGCGCTACGTTGTGAAGTGCAGTAGAAAGCCTACTGCTCACCGCTGTGCGTGGTATTTCGGCTTCTACTGCCAGCTGGTTGAGATTCTTCACCTTTCCTGATAAGACCGGTAATATGACTTGCTGGTCGCGTTCCGATGCAACGCGTTCTATAGCGCTCCAATGTGCGGGTTCGACGTGGTTGACGCGTGAGACTGCGTGCCGGTCTGTGGCGCGCTCCTCGATATATCCTGTCCAACTTGTTTCCTCTCCGTTGACCCTCGGAACCCAGAGTGCTTTTGCCATCAAAGAACCTATCGCATTAGGTACATATAAGCGGTACCGTTCGTTTAGCTGATCACTACCGCCAGCCCGAACGCTATAACCACGCCGAGAACGAAGGCCGCGCCGCCAAAGCGTTCGTTCCCCTTTACTAGAGCTTGTGGTAATAGCTCGACTAGCACGACGAACGACATCGCTCCCGCCGACAACGCGAGTGCGAGCGGCACCACCCCGGCAACCGTGTAAAGGAAAGCGTAACCCGCCAGCAACGCCGCTGCCTCTACCGCCCCGGAGAGCACGCCCAACGCAACGGCTTTGACGCGTTTTACTCCGTAGCACGCCAAAGGCGCTGAGACGACAAAGCCTTCCGGAACGTCTTGCACTGCTATCGCCGCCGTCGTAACCCAACCCAACGCCGGTGAAGCGGCGAAAGACGCAGCGACAGCCAAACCTTCAGGAACGTTGTGGAGCGTTACCGTGCCCGCTAAGAGCGTTGCCCTGCGCTTGGCATCGCCCTTGCCGCGCGTCATTGACGAGTGCAAGTGCGGCAAAAGCCTTTCCACGAGTGAAAGAATAATAAAACCGGCGATGAACCCGCCTACTGCAACAGCGTCGCCGGCAGTGTGCGCTTGCACGACCATTTCGTACACTGCGTAAGACATCACGCCTGCCGAGAAAGCAAGCAAAACCGATTGCTTGCGTCCGTCAACGCAGCCGAACAACAGGACGAGTAACGCGCCTATTGAAGTTGCGACGAACAATAACGCGGCTCCGCTGATAACCGCTAGAATCAAAGGGGTTCAACTTTTGAATGCGTCTTCTTGCAGGTCGGGTTTTTTATTTTGTTCTTAGTCGTTGCGGCAGCCGCGTCAAGCTCGCGCTTGGACTTGTAGAAGAAGTACCCTATTATAATGAATGTTGAAATTGGAGAGAGCCATTCAGGGATGTGCGCGCCGAAGGCATCCGTAGTCATGATTATGCCGAGCACTAGGACCGAGTACATCGCACCGTTCTTAAGGTACTTGTATTTCTTTACGGTCTCAATGTGGCGGATAGTCATCTCGCGTACCGCTACCGCACCGATGCCGTTGCCAATAAGGATTAGTGGTACTGAGAGGGTGAACGCGAACGCGCCGAGGACTCCGTCGATGGAGAACGACGCGTCAATGACTTCAAGGTACAGTATCTTGCTGAAATCGCTCAAGTGCGTGTTCCCTTCAAGCAGCTCTTTCTCTTTTTCCGCAGCGTTCTGCTTGAAGCCGTGCATGATGAAGTACGCGGTAGAGCCGACAACGGCCGAGAATGCCATAAGCGGTTGTTTCTGGATGGCGAACCACACGATTGCCGCAAGGAGGACTGCTGCCACGGTGTAGAACCACAAGCCGTTCTCGAAAAACTTTTTCTCGCTCTTCAAGCCGAAGCTTTTGGGCTCGAGGAATAACCAATGCAAAAACAAGAACAATAAGAAGACTCCGCCGCCCAAAAGAAGCAAGGGCTTTGATAATTCTATTGCCGTGATTACTGCGGGGTCGTTGCTGAACGTGGCGGTCAGCGCGCCGAGAATGCCAAGCTGGGGGTTGGTCGAGTAAACGATAAGTAACGGCAGCAGGCCGCGCACGAGAAAGACTGCTATAAATAAGCCCCAGACCAAAAACCAGTGCCGCGCTTTTTTAGACATCGTGCGCAACACGTCGGCGTTGATGACGGCATTGTCGATGCTAGTGGTGATTTCGAATACGGCTAAACCCGTTACCGCAAGAATTATTGCCAGTAAGTCCAAGCCGAGCACTCCGTACTAAAAAATGACTGCAACCGTGATTAAACCCCTTGAGGCGATCTTACTGCAGACTCCGGCAATTAAACGCCTAGCTTTTTCTTTATCTCAGCGATTTCTTCGTGCAGCTTCCAATTCTTCTTCAAAGGATCGTCCTTCGCCTTCTCCTCCAATTCCACGAGCTTGCGCTTGAGGTTGCTCGCCTTGTGCTGTAAATCGCTCTTAGACATTCCCATAATAAAAGCCTCCACTAAAACGCAGGGCGAGAGCGCTTAACTACTTGCCGCTTGCGATACCGTTTTATTCGGCGCCCATACAACCAATGGGTTAACATGCCGTACTGGAAACGCGCAACAGGAATGACTAACGAGTAATGGGATACCGAGCGGCCACGCCGCTACGCCATAAGCACGTTCCGACGAACTGGAATCTTGAGCCCATGGCGTCTCGAGGACGCGACGCCTGTAATAGGCGAACTTGAACGGCAAGACGATGCAAACGGCCCGTCATCAATAACCGACGAAAACATCGCCCGTTTGCAAGGCGATTTTGCCACACAACTCCGCGAACACCGTACGCAAGTCCGCTGGTACCGTACCGCCTACCGCGTAATGGACGAGGTCGGCGTGTGGGAGCCGCCCGAAAAAATCATTAATAACTGCAAATTCCTTATAATCGGGTGGTGTTTTTGGTTAAAGCGGTGATTAGAAACGTGCAGGAAGATGCTTTCAGGGAGTTCAAGGCCGTTGATTTGGGTAAAGGTACGGAGAACGGGAGCACGCGAATTGATGAACTGGCGTTTACGGATTAATACTCTCGAACTAGCCAAACCGCCAACCGTAACCGTGGCGACTTTCGACGAAGGCCTGGCAAAAACAATCCGCGACAAGAAAACGCCGGCAAAATAATCCTACCAAAATCTTTGTTCTATGGAGCTCACCGGCAATCCACTCCCCGCTTGCTTTTAAGCCTTGGCAGATTAAGTTCTGTTGCACATGTTATTCACCCAACAAAAATCTGCCGACCTATCCCGCTCCATCAACAAACTCGACAAGTGGACTGTTGCCAAGGGAATAGAATTCGGCGAAGACTTCAACAAGGCTCTAGCTTTGCTCGAACGTCCTTCCGGACACGTCTTTGTTACGGGCAAGGCCGGCACCGGCAAAAGCACTCTACTCAAATACTTCCGCAGCACCACGAGCAAGAAAGTCGCCGTGCTCGCGCCGACAGGCGTCGCCGCAGTCAACGTCGAGGGCCAGACCATCCACTCGTTCTTCGGCTTCCGCCCAAACACAACAGAATCAAACGTCCGCCGCGCCGTCGCCGAAAAGCAAGAATTGTTCAAGAGCCTCGACGCAGTAATAATCGACGAAGCCTCAATGGTTCGGGCGGATTTGCTCGACTGCATCGACAAAAGCCTCCGCCTAAACCGCTCCAAGAGAGAGCCGTTCGGCGGAGTACAAATGCTCTTCTTCGGCGACTTACACCAACTCCCGCCCGTAGTAACCGAGTCCGAGCGAGACGCGTTGCAAGGCGCCTACGATAGCCCCTACTTTTTTGACTCAAACGCGCTTCGAAAAACGTCCGTCCACGTATTCGAGCTAGAGAAAGTCTATCGGCAGAAAGACGCCGCGTTCATCGAACTACTCAACGCAATCCGCACCAACACCGCCGACGAAAACCATCTAGGGGTGCTAAACTCGCGCGTAACACGCCAACTAACCGGACAAAACGGCGAGTTGTGTGTTACGTTGACTGCAACGAACGACGTTGCCGACTCGCTCAACCAACAACAACTCGCATCCATCCGCCGCCCGCCGTACTACTTTGAGGCAACCCGGGTCGGTGCTCCGGATAAAGCGCGCCAGCCCGCTCCGGTGCGGCTCGAACTAAAACTCGGCTGCCAAGTAATGCTGTTAAACAACGACTCGGCGGGCAGGTGGGTGAACGGCACCGTCGGGGTAGTGAACGGCTTTTCTACTGACGAGGAGGGCCGGACAATAATCGGCGTGCAGTTGCCTGACGGAACGAGCGCCAACGTCGGCCGCTTCAAGTGGACTCTCTACAAGTACGCCCTCGACCCGAAAACCAAGGCAATTACCGCCCAAGAATCCGGCTCCTTCTCCCAATACCCCTTGCGTTTAGCGTGGGCCGTTACAGTCCACAAAAGCCAAGGCAAGACCTTCGACCGCGTGCACGTTGATTCGGGCCGCGGAATGTTCGCCCCCGGCCAACTCTACGTCGCGCTAAGCAGGTGCCGCACGCTGGGCGGCATCACCCTAGCCCGTCCCATCCAGCCAAACGAAATCCTCACCGACGAACGCGTCAGCCGGTACGCGCGGCAAGAACGGCTCTAAAAAAGAGAAATGCTCCTGCCAGGAAGCGCAAGCAAAGACAATGCTCGAAACGTGTGAGAGTCTAGCCTCTGCCGATTATCAACAGGATTTCGCGGTCTTGCTTGATGATTTTCTCGAAGAGCTTAATCCATTTAGATTCAATTTTTTTGTCCATTTTTAATCGCCTTTCAGCCAAGCTTTCAGTTCTTTCTCGTTTATGCTACCTTCGCGAACTCTCTTTAACACGGCTATCGCTTCTTCTCCGTCCTTTACCTTTAGATTACTCTTATTCTCCTCAAGGAAGCTCTTTGCCACCAAATAAGCCGTCCGGCGGTTGCCGCTTGCGAACGCGTGCGCCCGCGTCAAGCCCGTTATCAGGCACGCGGCGTGGTTGAACACGTCGCCCTTGGTTTTCTTGCATTCCTCGAGTACCGCGTCACCTCGAGTACCGCGTCAATCTTGCGGTAGCTCAAGACGTCGTGGCTGTCCTTGCGCTTGACGGGAATCTCTTGCAATACCCGCTTGTTCGCCTCGATGATTTCCGCAGACGACGGGTACTCGAAGTCCATACTATTCTTTGGGAATCCGCGTATTTAAACCGGGCATAGATTGCGTAGCAACCGCCATAAGCCGAGGGGTTCAATGCTCCAAGAAAAAGTGAGATGCTCCTGCCGGCAAGCGACGCCGAAGGCTCAATGCCGCAAGAACCAATTTGGTTTTTGGGCTGTTTCGCGTTGGACTCGGTGGGTTTAGCCCGTTTAGATTAGCCGCTTGATTTTGTCGTTTAACGCGTTGAGGTTTCTTCGCGTTGGCTCCGTGACGATTGCCAAGTCTTGCGCGTCGTTTCTGAGGGTTGAAAGCCTTTCTTTCAGCTTTTCCTTTCCTGATAATAGCCCAGCCAGCTCGGTTATTTCTTCTTCACTGGCTTTGAGCAGCAGCGCAATCACATCATTCCGGTCTTTCGGCACGCTTCTGGCTGATAACGCGTTAATCTTGAAATACAAAAGCATTGGCTTGGACGGAATCAGCACTTCCCCGCCAGCTTGGATTGAACTATATTTCTTGAGGTAGGCCCTTTCGCTTCCTTCGTATAGCAATCTTAGCGCGGGCGCGTCAGGGTGTATTTCACCGCTTCGCTCGTAAAGGTCGAAGATTATCCCGTCCTTGGAAAGCCGGTTCTCGCTGATTGCGTAGCCATCATTAACTAGGAAATCGTACAATTCCTCGAATTTCTCGTCGGAAACCGCAAAGTCAATATCCTTGCTGCCCGCGTATTGGTTGTAGTGGTAGACCGCCCAGCCGCCGAACAGTAACGGGAACTCGCCAATCTTGTTGGCCGCGTACACGAACTTGAGCATTTCCTTGAATGACTTCTCACAGATTGCCGGCCCGTATATCTCGGTCATTCAGTTCACGCGCCCAGAATTTTTTGTAGATGGTGCTTTTCCGCAACTTGCTGTAGCGCAGTCAAACCAATGCCACCCATACTGGCAAGGTCCGCGTACAACAGGTACGGGTTCACCACGTTCTCCCCCTTTATCCTTCTTTTCGCGTAGAAATAGAATTTGTCTTCGGCCGGAATCAATACCACCTTAGTCTTGAAATCGCTTACTCTTCCTTCCTCCGCCCGCATAGCTACGGTGGGCTTGAAGTCTTTCTCTACGTATACCGTAGTAAAGTCGTTGCGCAAATACCCCGAATCCAGCCAAGCCCCGGACAATAGCGTGTGGGCGTGCGGTATGCCCTTCAACAGGGCGTCATCAATAATGAAGTAAGCTTTCTTTGATGAAATATCCCGCTGGCCAATCCACTCTATGAGCAGGCGGTCAGGGTATTCGAGTACAAACCTGCTCCTATACGGCCGTTTCACTAGCCCCTTGCCTATAAGCCAAGTCATTATCCGGCTTACCATGCCCTTGCTCAGCCCTGTTACTTCGACTATTTGCTTCTGGGAAACCGGTTTTTTGGGCGCTTGGCAGAGCAAGTACATTACGACTCGAACCGACTTTCCCTTGAAACCGTTGACCATTGCAGCAACCCTAACTCCCGCATTACTTATGGCTGTCCGTTTATATATAGTTTACTATATAGTAAACTCTTTATATTGAGGCGCACCCGCCGTCCTTTTGTACTAGTTAGGCTTCAAGGAGCAGCGTGGGCGGACTTAGCGAATGTGGCGAATTGAGCCTATGGTTCAATGCTCCCGTCGGAGGCGGAGTCACAGGCTCAAGTCGCAAGAAACTGTTTGGTTTTCGGGCTGTTTTCGCCCAGAATCTAGCATGATTTTGCTGATATTCGCACTGAAGCTAATATAGCCTCGTCCTCAGAGCCTGAGGTAATGGAAAAGAAGTCGATTTACAGCGGAACGACCGACTTAAGCAAAGCACTAGCCCGGTTGCAGCGCGATGAGGCCGTGCTTGCCGGGGACAAAGCGCTTGTTTCCAAGTTCGCTAGCACGTGGCTCGCCAAGGGCTTCACGGAAACGCGTGTGGTCAAGCTGGTTTACTGCCTGCGCAAGCTGGCGAGCATCCTGGGCAAGCCATTTGCGGAAGCGTCGAAAGACGATTTGATTGGCTTGGTTGGCAGGCTGGAAGCCTCCGGCTACGCCGAGAACACGAAGTACGACTTTAAAGTCGTCCTCAAGACGTTCTACCGCTGGCTCAAAGGCGGCGACGACGAGCAAACTCCCAAAGAAGTCTCTTGGCTCAAGCCGAGAGTCAAAAACCGCGCCCACAAGCTACCCGACGACATGCTAACCGAAGACGAAGTCCTTCGCATGGCCGGGGCGGCCACGACTCCCCGCGACAAAGCCCTCGTCCTAGTAATCTACGAAAGCGGCTGCCGCATCGGAGAACTCCTCTCCCTCAAAATCAAAAACGTTGTTTTCGACGACTACGGCGCCGTCCTGCGTGTCACCGGCAAAACCGGCGACCGCCGCGTGCGAATCATCAGCTCCGCCCCGGCTTTAGCCGCGTGGCTGGAGAACTACGAAGGCGCGGGCAATCCGGAGGCCGTGCTTTGGCCGCCGCGCTCGAACAACAACCACTCGGACAAGGCGTCGGCGGTGCACCGTTCGGTCTACAAAACCCTCCAAACGCTGGCGGTGAAAGCCGGAATTAAGAAGCGAGTTCATCCGCACTTGTTCCGCCACTCGCGAGCTACGGCGTTGGCTTCCAAGCTTACCGAGGCGCAGATGAAGGAGTTCTTCGGTTGGACGCAAGGCAGCGGCATGGCAAGCGTGTACGTGCATCTCTCCGGCAGGGACGTTGACAACGCATTGCTGGCGTTGCAGGGATTTGGCAAGCGGCAGGACTCGGAAGAGGAAAAGATGAAGCTGATTTACTGCAAGCGCTGCCACGAAGGAAACTCGCCCTCAACCAAGTATTGCACGCGTTGCGGCACACCAATAAACCACGCGCTATTGGTCGACACTTTCGGCCCTAAAACCAACGAAATGATGGCCGAACTCTACCAAGACCCCGAAGTCAAAGCCTTCCTAGCCCAAAAAGCAATCGAAAAAGGACTCGTAGACCGACTGGTGAACTAAAATGAGAGAGTACACTTTGTTTGACCTGCTTTTCGAGATTGCCCTCAGCTCGGTAATCTGGCTAGTCAAACTACCGATTAGAGCCCTGCGCTACGCTTGGTCCGGCGTTTTCGACGGCTTCCCAGCGCTCTATCGGGCGGCAGTCAACTTTTACCGTTGGCTAGTGCAAAAGTACTACCAGCTATTCCCCGGCGCCCTGCGAGCAAAAGAACGCAAAGAGAAAGCCGAATTGTTGATTACGTTCGAGGAGTTAGTGAAGAAACGGGAGGAATTGAAGGCGCTGCTTGACGCGCAAGCGGAAATGCTCGAAGAACTGGCGTTAAAAATCTGGAATATTGACGAAGCGCCCTTCCGCCGCCGGTTTCAAGGCAGGAGCGCCCAAGAAATCATGGACTCTTACGACGTCAGCGAGCTATGGCCCTACGAGAAAATCCAGGCCGTCGCCATCGAGTACGAGAAAACGCTCTTTAGAATCTTCACCGCCTACAAGAAACTCCAGCTATACGGAATCGACCGGGGGATAACTCAAATTGAAGGCAAATAAACTCTCTCTGGAGGAACTCGCGTACCTGGCTAAGCACGAGAAAAACCCGATTTGGACAGAACTCCACGTGCAACAAGTGGCCGAAGCCTTGGGCGCCAAGCAAGTTGATTTTCTCTCCGACAAGCAAAAGACCGTAATTGCGGAGGAGTGCCGCAAGCTCGACGCCTTCTGCGAAGTGCTATGCTCTACGAAGAAAAACCACGTTGCCGCAGAAAAAGCCGCCTTCAAAATAACCGGCGAGTTTTACAAGGCGTGCGAGGCACAGAAAACCGCGTGGCAGAACGAGCGGGAGAACGCCCGGCGAAAGAAAGAACGCGAAGCCGCCAAAGCCAAGGCCGAGAAGGAACGGCAAAAGCAAGCCACCGAGAAGGCCAAAGGCTACGACCTGAAGGCTAACCTGCATTTGGAGAAGAACTTGAACAAGGCGCAGCGTGACGAGCTGTTGTCAAGGGACTACAAGCGGCTTAAGATTAGCCCGTTTGGCAATTCGGGCGCGGCGTTTTACTGGGTGCAAACTAACTGGCACGAGAGCAAGGAACACGCGTTCTTCGTGTACTTGATTGAATCCGAGCTGAAGAAGCACGTTGATGACGTGCATTTGGATTCGTTCGGCAGTCCGGACGTCGAGTTTGGAAACAAGCACTACAAGTATTGCTTTGAAATCGAGACTGGCGAGAACCTCAAGCGCAACGCCGAACGCATGAAACGACGTTTCGAGGAGCTGAAAGAGAATTACTCAGAAGTTTTCGTGTTCGTCACCAACAAGAAACTAAAGTACAAGTACTCCAAGTTCGGCACGGTAGTAACCCGCGGTACTTTGAGGAAAATTATTGCCGCACTTTTCAAAGGCTATAAGCGCCGCCCGCCGATATAGGCGTACGTACCCGGGTAGGTACAAGGTACATGGAGCTAACCAAGCGGCAGTAAACCAAACGCATCCCAGAATGCAGAACTAGCTAAAAACCGCAGAAATTAAGGGTAAGCGTGGAAGGAAATCACTCGCCCTTAAAATTAACGGCTAAATTAGTGGTCGTTTTAATCTCCGGGTTAGCCATAACTTTAAGCAAGGTTAACCTAAAACAAGCTTATGGACACTCTTCGAAAAGAAATAGTTCGGACATGGTTTCTGAACGCTAGAAATTCAATTAGCGGGCTTAGAGATGGTCTTGGCGGTAGTGCAACTGAACCTCGTTTGCATGATGCGAATGGATTAATCTGCGTGGCTATAGCCTACGAAGCTTACGCATTTGGAACCTTTCAGAAACATTCAGCTGAAAAGAATCGTAAAGAGTTTTGCACTCGATTTGGTAACGTTATACAACTGTCAAACCCTACAGATTTAACGCAAGCTATTCATGCGCTTTATGTAGCTGGAGAAGTAAAGGATATGACGCCTAATAGCACGCGTCCTCCCGTTAAGGTACTAAACGAAACAGATCTTGGCAGTATCATGGCAGTAATCTACCGAGTCCGATCAAATTTAGTTCACGGTGGAAAAGATGTTGCTAATGACCGCAGCTACGAACTAATCCGTTCGAGTTTTATTGCCTTGTACTATATTCTCGAAAAAGCACTGGTAGAGGATGGCATCCTCTAGCAAAATTCTCGGTCTACTGAGGCCTTATCCGTAACTAATATAAACTTTATGCAATCCTAATGCCATTAGGCGTACACTTATGGTGAAGGTTCGGATAGAAGGTGAAACGAAAAAAGGAAAATTCAGGAGAATTGCAACGGCAAGAACTTCAAGAATACTTGAGAATCTCAGGTTACTTGGTAACTGCGCCAATCATAGCACTTATGATTACGACGAAAAAGAAATTGATAAAATATTTTCGACTATTGAACGCGAGCTTAAACGTACAAAATCGCTTTTTGACAAGCCGAACACAGAATTTAGCTTAGATTAGCTGGTGTAACTAATGACTATACAAAATCTGTTCGTAAAGCTGCAACGCGCAACTACCGTGGTCGAAGTAGATGCCGCACTCGACGAATTTATAGCCGCGCATCAGACCGAAGTATCTTGGGCGCCAGTAGGCGCAAGAGAAAACAACCGAGGAATAATAGAAGTTTCCTCTGACCCTGGGCGTTCGCTTGTTGAACGTGTGACTAACAGCATTGACGCAGTCCTCGAAGCGGAGCATGATAGCCATAAAGGAATACCTGATTGTCGTACTCCCAAAGAGGCTGGAACTGCGTGGCTTAATATTCCCGCCAACGGCTTAAGCGGCATGTCTCCAGCTCAACGGCAAGCAATTGCAAATAGAGTAGTTGTTCAGCTTCTTCCAGGTGAAGGAAAAGAAAGTAGAGTAGTGGAAATCAGAGATACCGGAACCGGGCTAGCCCCTACTGAGATGCCTGGTACCATCCTTAGCTTAAATGAAGGCAACAAGATGCAGAAGCATTATGTCTCTGGAGTTTATGGTCAGGGCGGTTCGAGTACTTTTGCAGCATCAAGGTACACCCTTATCTGTTCAAGAAAACAGGGTACCTCAATAGTCGGATTTACGGTCGTTAAATACGTAGATCTTCCAGCAGACACTTATAAAATTGGAAACTACGCATATCTTACCCTTGGGGAGCAGGTCTTACAAACCGAGTTGCCTGAAGCAGAATTCCTTTCGGGAACACAAGTAAAGCATTTCGGATACGACTTGAGTGACTATTCGTCACCGGTCGGAGCAAATAGCCTCTACGGTTTGCTCAATACGGTGCTTTTCGATCCAGTAATCCCAGTATGGCTAGATAACCGAATACATGACTATCGACGCGTAATCAAGGGGTCTAGAAATGCGCTTAACGGTGCAGTCGATGCTGGTGATGACGAAAAACGCGGGCCAAAACTGGCATATGACGTGAAAATGTTTTATGTAGACCTTGGCGAGTGGGGGCGTATAGGCATTGAATATTGGCTATTAGAACGACCCGATCGCGAGGACGGATCCGGGAATAAAATTCCCATAACCGCTTTTGTGAACCCGAGCCGGTCAATAATTCTAACGTTAAATGGCCAGAATCAAGCCGAGCTTTCCAAAACGTTCATTAAGAACGAAGCAGACCTACCGTATCTGCGTCAGAGACTTATAGCTCATATTGCATGCGATGCTCTAACCGCTCCAGCCAAACGCGCACTGTTTGTGTCTAATCGTGAAGCTGCAAGGGGCGGAGTAGTTCTAAGCAGAATCCAAGACGAAATCGTAAAGGCGTTAAAGACCGACGACGAGCTCAAACGGCTGAACGAAATTGCTAGAGACAACAGCCTGAGCCAAAGAGACGAAAATGCGGAAAAAGAAATGAGGAACGAAGTTGCAAAAATACTGCGGCTGCAAGGCTTTGATATCACTGAAGCTACCGGCGGCGGTATAACCGGCAACGAATCGCCTACTGCTAGGGTACGGTCTGGTTCAAGCGGGGGCAGCAGGCCCGAAGTTAAACCGCTAGACCTCCGCGAACCGCCCACATACATTAAAATAGTATGGGCTGATGATAAGCCCATTACGTTCTACTCTGAACAGCGCCGTTATGTCAGAATAGAAACCGACGCAGGCAGTAACTACCATGATCCAGACAACCCCGCAAATTCGCGAACAAATCTGGTGGTAGTCGGACAGGCGGCTAAACTCTGCGGGTCTACTCCGCTCCAAGGCGGGAGAATGCGTGGAATAATCGAGGCAACAACGGATGCTAAAACTTCAGATGCGGGCATAATAAAAGTAGAATTAAGTCGGCCGGGATTACCAATCCTTTCAGATGAACGAGC
>MNVH01000073.1:0-4472 GCA_001871595.1 Candidatus Micrarchaeota archaeon CG1_02_55_22
AATTGGTGGGCGACATCAATGCCGACCAAGCGGTAGCGGCGCTCCAAACTGCCCTACCCGCTCCGTCTGACGTTGGTGGACAGATTCCCGCCGACGTGCATGATGTTTACCATTCTTTGAGTCAGTATGTGTTCTCTCGGCCCGGCGCAATCCCCGTTGCTCCGCAGACCACGACGCCGCTGACGGGAGTTACCGCAGAGCAGGCCGCTGAGATAAAGGCGCTGATGGATTCAGACCCGAAGATTGACTATGAAATTGCCCGGATAGCAGTGACAGGAAAGTAACGTGGCGGTAAGCGCGAAACGGTTAGCCGAACTGAGAGCGCGGGCTGATTCAGTTATGGCGGCTCGCGCTGCAACTGCGGCTACTCCCGCGCCCGCGATTTCTCCCGAACGCCTTGCCGAACTGAAGGCGAAAGCTGCGGCCATCACAGCACAGAGGTCGGCCCTGACCTCCTTCCCCGCCGTTTCCGCGCCCGCAAGTTCGACCGCCGTGACGCTTCATCCGTCTGTTGTCACGCAAGGGCAGCCGTTCTCGATTCCGACTACATTGACGCCGCAGCCAGCCCCGGCCTCGACCGTTGTGTTGAGCCGCAGACCGTTGGCGCGGGAACTACTTCCAGCAACGCACATGACCGGCATTTTGACCCCGCCGCAGAAGCCGCAGCCAGTCACCGACGCCTACAAGCCAGCCGTGCAGATGGGCAAGTTTCCGGCCTTGGGTGTCGCGTCTATGCTGCTGGAACGTCCAGCCTACGGGCTGTCTGAGCTTGGTGCACGGTTAGGGAAGATGGCTATTGATGTCACGCCAGTCGTCGGGCCTGCGAACGCGGCGATGAAACAGAAGGCGCAGGCGTGGTGGAGGGGGGCGGTTGATTTCTTGTCGCATCCAGAGAAGAACGGCGTGTTCACGCCAGAGTATGAACGCCGTCGCGCCGCGTATCTCGACGACGCCCAGAAAGCCGGGACTGCCGTGAGTGCGACCGCTGGTTTGCTGGACGCTACAGCACAGACCGGCGCGTTCCTTGTCCAGATGGCGGCGATAGGCAAAGCAGACCCGCGACAGGCGCAGACCATCTTACAGAGCCTGGGTCGGCACTCTTTTCGCGTCGGGCTGCTTCGTTTTGCGACCGGAACTGGCAATCTCACCGAGCGATTCAAGCAGGCCGTCGCAACTATCGCGTATACCATCACGCCGTACATCGTAGCCACCGTGCCGGTTGCCGGGATTGGCGCGAAAGCCGTGGATACCGCACTCAATATGTTCCTCTCCTCTCCGACTTACTATGAGTTGGTCAAGAGCGGCGGGATGACATGGGAGACCGCCGGCCGGGCGTTGCCTACGTTCATGGCTGATTTCATGTTCACGCTCAACACGACCGGCAGGCCGGACGTGGAACGTCGGGCGACGATAGACAGGTATTTGCGCCGGACGGGTAGATTCGCAGGATTGCCAAACATAGCGGAGCGACGAGCGGCGATGGAACAGGTAATTACCGGGAAGGGAGTATCAGAAGCGCAGCCCAAGCCAGCGGCAACCGAACCATCTGGTCAAGCAACGGCCACGCCAGGTAAGCCGGTAACAATCAAGTCTGGCTACGAATCGAAGTTCAAAGCTCTATCTGACGCTCTCGGTCTGCTGAGAGAAGCACAGGCAAAGGGCGATAGCAAGAAGATTGCGAAAGCACACGGAGTTCTTGGCAATGCCTCGGCTGCGCTTCGCTCTCTCGGCTACGACATAGAGGCTCAGGACAGGATTATCAAGGAGAGATATTCTCAGAACGTTCCACAACCCAAGCAGCAGATACCAGTTACGATAACCAAGAAATCGAGGAAGCCACGCGAGCCTGTTGTGTCCGAGAAGACTACAGAGCAGATCCCTCTGAAGCAGGCTAAGGTTGGCTCGCTCACCGTCGGCAGCTCCGTGGAAGTCGGCGGCAAGGACGGCTACACCATCACCGGAATCAGCCTTGCGGATGCTTTTGGACAGAATGTTACCGCCATGCACACCGAGACCGGGGAAATAGTCAAACTGCGGAACGTGACCAGCAGCGGGGCTTGGATGCGGCGTGGTGAGGGACAGGCAATCCCGTCCCCGGTGGATGTGAAGGTCGGCAAGTCGGTCACGAAGCCGAAAACGAAAATCACGCCAGTTACCGTAACTGCCCTCAAAACTGAGCCGAAGGGGGAAACGAAACCACCCGCGGCAAGGAGGGAGGTCACGCAAGTCACGCGGCCAAAGGGCAGACCGACGAAGGAGAGCGTCCTTGAACGCAAGGTGGCTGAGGCCACGTCCGCTGGCAACGCCGATGCGGCCAAAGCAGCGCAAGCTGAACTGGACGCTTACCGGGCGGCGAAGGCAGCCAAAGCGCAGAAGAAGGTTGCGGCGCCTAAGAAGGAAGTTGAGCCGGTCAAAGAGCGAACTAAGATAGTTCCGCCAGCCGTTAAGGGCGCTCCTGTTGAGATGAGGGCAGACGAAGTGTTGTCCTATCTGAAAGACGAGCACGCCGTAGCTGCCGCCAGTCCCGGCGCTGCGAGGGAACTTAGCATTTTAAGGCGCGACTTCTACGAACTATACGCCAACAGCAAGAATCCCGCAGAGAAAGAAGCCTATCGTCGTTATCTAGAGTGGTCTAGGACTGAAGGCAAAGTCGTTGCAAAGAAGGCGGAGACAGCAAAACCGACTGCCAAAGTTGAACCGCAGGTATCGGTCAGAGAACAGCCCAAGACCGTCACGGAGAAGCCGCTGGTTACAACCACGCGGCAGCCGAGGAAGCCGAAGTCGACCGCTGAAGAGACTTGGGAAATACCCAAAGCGGGCAGCATAACGGCTTCTGACCATATTCACGTTACCGCCAAAATCGAAGGCGCGAAGCCGCAACGCATGGAAATGGTCGGCGTTGACAAGAACGGGGTGATTTCTCTCGCTGCTATTTCCACTGGCGAGAAATCACGCAGAGTTCGATTCGGAAAGAATGGATGGGTTGACGTATCGAGCGGTTTGCCGGAACCGATTACGATTAAAGTTAGGAAGATGGTGGACGTGCCTGAGTTCAAGACCGTGCCGGAACCTAAAATCAGGCTAACCAAAATCAGGCTAACCGCCGAAGACGTTGCCAAGGAACTGAAGGACGTGGGCATAAAGATAGACATACCCAGAGACGAGGACGGACTGTCGAAGATGACCTCTAGCCACAATCCTCTTACGTTTTGGGCGAAGCGAGTGGAAATGCGCGCCAAGGCCCACGGATTGCCACCGCTCAAGGGTAACTCGAATACCGTGGGCGGAGCAATCAAGATGATGGCTGACGCGACCGGGAGAGTTCCGCGAGACATCTGGAATGAGATTGCTCATGCCGATGCGTCGGTCGGCAGGCGCACTCCTCAAGCACAGATACCGCTAAGTATCCGTCTATCTATAGCGCGAGTGATTGCAGCTCTCGAAACAGCGGAGAAGATGCGTCCGGGCATCAAGGAAAAATACGCGCTTGTTCGCAGTCAGGCATTCTCGAAGTATGAAGCTATTATACAGCAGTTGGAGCATCTTGGTCGGATGGGTTCTGCTACCCATGAGCAAGCTATCTCCAGTGCAATGTATCATGGTGGCAGCTTAATATCGGACGCAGAGCGTTCATTCGCTGCGATTGAGCCGTTCATCTCGCAAGCTGATAAGCAGGTGCTTTACCAGATGATTACCGACATGCCGAACTGGAGTATATCTGACAAGATGAACGCACGGAGAACTTTCGGTGAAATCCTGCAAGGTAAAGTTCCCGGCGACAAAGCATTGACAGATATACGGCTGGTGTTTGGTGATGCATTCACGAAAACGCTTGTCAATAAGCGTAGCACGTTGGCGAAGATTTGGGAGAACACCCAGTCTCTCGCCAATGTCCCGCGTTTGCTACAGACGATAGATTTTATGTCGGCCCTAATGCGGCAGGCTGGAGTTGAGGTGATTTCGCACCCGATTACATTGGCTAAGGGAACGGCAAAGGCTACGCGGTGGGGGTTTACTCCGGGGGAGTTCGCAGAATACTTTGACTACTTAACCACTGGTCACAAATACGCAAGGCAGATACGGCAAAGCGAGTTGCCGATAACTGACCCACGAGGCGTGATGCTGGAGCGCGAAGAGCCGTTTGTTTCGCGGTTAGTCCAAGACCTGCGGATAGAAGTTCCGAATGTGTTTACTGGGTTCAAAACGAAGATAGACATAAACCCAATCGGACAGTTGTCTCGTTTCGCGGAACGTACTTACGTCGGGTTGTTGACTAAGGCGCGGGTAGACTTATTCTCGAATTGGCTGGATGTAGCCCAGACGACCGGCGAGATAACCAATATCTACGCGCCGAAAGGGACAAAAGACGCCGACAGGATGCGGGACATGGCAAAAAGTCTTGCCATCTTTACCGGACGTGGGCCTATGCCTCAAGACCTGGCTAGAGCAGCTAACCTGATTGGTTATTCTCC
>MNVH01000073.1:4481-5817 GCA_001871595.1 Candidatus Micrarchaeota archaeon CG1_02_55_22
AACTGCTCGGTTACAGGCATTGAATCCGTGGTGGTATCTTTCCGAGTTGAAGCGGAACCCAGCGCTTGCACGGCGCAGGATGGGCGACATGGCGAAGTATCTTGCTTTCATGTTTGCCCTACTGTATGCGGGCAAGGCGTCTAACGTAGTGGAGGTCGAGCTTGACCCGAGAAGCACGGACGTTCTGAAGGGTCGGGTGGGCAACGTTCGGTTTGACGTGTTGGGCGGATTCCAACAATACTACCGTTTGGCCGCTCAAATGGTGAGTGGTAGGACGAAGAGCTCTGACACGGGAGTCATCAGGAAACTCAGCGAGCCGGGCTTTGGCAAGACAAGCCGTTTGGATGTGCTTTCGCGGTTTACAACCAACAAGTTAGCTCCTGCCGCCAGCTTGATTGCTGATGCGCTTAGGGGCAAAGATTTCAGTAATAGACCTTTCACTTGGCCTAGAGGCATTAGCGAACGCTTGTTGATGCTTTGGGTGGTGGATGTTTACGATGCGATGCGCGACGAAGGGACAGAAGGGGTTTTAGGAGTGCCGATTACTGCTGGCCCGCTTGGGATACCAATACCACATCCGTTGCAGTATCAGCCTATTCCTGCTAAGGCTTGGGCAAAGGCTATCCCTGTTTTCGGAGCTACTCAAATAGGCGCTGGCGTGCAGACCTACAAACAGAAGGACACCGGCAAAGCCCCATTTAGATTCGGCGGAGGATTTCGACCATAACACAAAAAGGAGTGAATGATGAAGATAGCGACTGCGGTAAGCGTTCTGCTACTGGTCGGCCTTGCGCTGGCCGGACAGCAGACGTATGACATTCTGTTCCTTAACGGGAGCAGGACTATGGCAATTCCGTCAACCGCCGCCTGCACGACCAAGTGGTACGGCTGTGAGCGGGGACGCGAACAAACGCTCTACTGGCAGGAATGGGTCAATGTGGGCGCATCCGATTCGGCGCGTCTGAAGATTGACTTCCAGATAGCGGTTAAAGACACGGCCAAGCGGGTGTCGGCCACAGACACGCTGATTTCTCTGGCGGTTTGCGGCGTGCTGGATACGACTGGCGCACCGCGCTGCCATATCAGGACATACTATCCTGACATGTGCCTGCGGATACGCTACATCATTACAGCCTTGTCTGGTAGTTCGGATTCGGCCAACGTGGGGAACGTAATTCTCCAATTAGACGACAGGCAATAAGGAGGTAATGATGAAGAAACTTCTAATTCCGATAATCCTGTTGGCAACTGCAGCCTTGGCGTGGAAAATTCCGCCCTGCAATGCCGAACTGTTGCAGGGCAAGGATACGCTCGGCCTCTGGATTCACGCGGGCAC
>MNVH01000027.1 GCA_001871595.1 Candidatus Micrarchaeota archaeon CG1_02_55_22
GGAACGCACGACGCATAGTTTCGGGAATAACAATCCCCTCCACCAACCGTGGGCTGATTAGAGTACAACGTGCCCGGATTACCGAAAGACGCGTTCAATGTACCGAAAACAACGGGGTTGCTTGACGCGTTGACTGTGACTCGTCCGCCAGCGCCATTACCACCCGGCCCCGAACTACCACCAGCACCACCACTAACATTGATTCCACCAAACCAATGCAGCGTGCTCGCAATTAGCGTGACGCCGCCACCACTCCCGCCACCACCGCGAGAGGACCCATCCACACCGTTGGCAAGAATCGTTCCGTTCGACTCGAGGCTGCCGGTAGCATTGATCATTATTGCGCCGCCACCGCGACCACTGAGCCCGTCACCACCGTAACCGCCACCGCTGCCCATGTCTGAAGCGCCGTTGACAAGGTCGCCGTAAGAAGGCCCGCCAGTACTGCACCAACCATTCGTACCGACCCCGCCGTAACCGCCGCCACCGCCAGAAGTCCCGACACAGTAAGTGCCGCCACCACGCCCGTTGCCTGCAACGAATCCTGCTGTCGAGTTACCACCCCAATAGCCTGCGCCGGTAGCAAGGATAAACGAATTAGACGCAATGGAAACGTCGCCGGAAACCATCAAGTACAACACGCCAGTACCATCCCATCCGGATGCGACGTCAGACAAATTGGCAATAGCATCGTAACCACTGCGGTTGTACGGAGTCACGGTGATATTGGCCGCGCTGTTTATCGCTAGAGAAGTAAACGCGTGCTGTCCATGCATCCAACAAGACGCGCTGATGATGCAGTCCCCACCCTCGGTGCAAAGCGGGTTGACCGCGCCGCTAGTACAGTTGCCGCCCGCGGGCGGAGCATCCGCCGCAACGAGCATTGGAAGCAAGGCAAGTGCAACAAAAACAGTAAACAACACACTACTTACGCGCAATTATCTCTCCCACTCACCCTTACTTCAGGCAGCTATTTAAAGAATCGCTAGAGCGGAACCTTGTCAAGCAGTTCATCGACGAATTCGTCGCCGGTATAACCTTCCGCCTGCCCTTCATAATTCAAGATTACGCGGTGGCGTAGTACGGGATGAGCTACTGCCTTGACGTCTTGTGGACTGGCAAACTTCTTTCCAGCAAGAAAAGCGTTGGCCTTTGCTGCAATGAACAGAGAGATTGTTGCGCGAGGCGAGGCGCCCCACTGAACGAACTTAGCACCAGAAATACCGTAGTGCTTAGGGTTGCGCGTCGCATCAACGAACCGCACAATGTAATCACGCACCTTGGGCGCCATGAAGACTTTCTTTACATCCTCCTGCAAACCAGTAATCTTTTGAGGAGAAAGCACTGCGTTTAGTTTGACGTCTGGATTGTACTCGGAATTGTTATCCAAAATCTTCTTCTCAGTCGCCTTGTCCTGATACTTGGCGTCAAGCTTGAACAGGAAACGGTCGATTTGCGCGTCAGGCAAGGAGTACGTGCCGAGTGATTCAAGCGGGTTCTGCGTCGCCATGACGAAGAACGGAAGCGGCAGCGGGAAAGTCTGCTTGCCAATAGTTACCTGCCGCTCCTGCATCGCTTCAAGGAGCGCGCTCTGCACCTTTGGCGGCGCACGGTTTATACCACTAGCGAAAACAAAGTTGGCGAAAACCGGGCCCTTGACTGCGAAAAAGCCCTTGCTCGGCGAATAAGACGTCACTCCAACCAAATCAGTCGGAAGCAAGTCTGGCGTGAACTGTATGCGGCCGAAACTGCAACCCGAAACATCGGCGAGCGCCTTCACCAGCACGGTCTTGCCCGTGCCGGGCAATCCCTCCAGCAAAATATTCCCGTCGGAAAGTATTCCCACCAGCAGTCCGCGCGCGAGCTCGTCGTTATCGACAACGACGCGTGAAATCTCTTTGAGAGCGGCTTTGCAAAGATCTTGTCCGGCCATTTTATTTCACCTTCTGCAAGAGCTCTTTGATGAGCTCGTCGGACGAGACGCTTTCCGCCTGCCCCTCAAAGTTTATTGCTAGACGATGACGCAATACGTCGGGCGCCAGCGCGCGTACATCTTCTTTAGTCGCCGCCGTTCGCCCCTCCATCAAGGCACGCGCCTGCACCGCCGACTTAAGGCTGATTGAAGCGCGTGAGGAAACTCCGCAGTCAAGGAAACGCCCCTTTGTGAAGCCGTAATCTTTCGGGTTGCGAGTCGCGTCAACTATCGAGACTATATATCCAGCTACCGCGTCCGGAACATCCACGCCACGGGCTCTTTGCTGGAGCTCTACAATCTTCTGCGGCGAAAGCACGGGCTTTACACCAAAATCCTCAAACTTGTTTAATGAAATGTTGCGGTCCATTATCACCTTCTCGCTCTCGGCATCAGGATAGCCGATAACGAGTTTGAACATAAACCTATCCAACTGCACTTTTGGCAACGGGTACGTACCAAGCGACTCTAACGGATTCTGCGTCGCCATGACAAAAAACGGTTTAGGCAAGGGAAACGCCTGTTTTCCAATGGTTGCCTGTCTTTCCTGCATGACTTCAAGCAAAGCACTCTGCACCTTGGGCGGGGCGCGGTTTATCTCATCTGCCAGGACAAAGTTGGCGAACAACGGCCCCTTCACAACCTGCGAAGAACCGCCCTTCGAGTAAGCGAGAAAACCTACCAAATCGGTTGGCAACAGGTCGGGAGTAAACTGTATGCGACTGAAACTGCAACCCGACGCAGTCGCAATGCTTCTAACCAACAAGGTCTTGGCAAGGCCAGGCACGCCCTCGACGAGCACGTGCCCACCGGAGAGCACTGCCACTAGAAGCTTGTTTAATGCCTCGGTCTGGCCAACAACCGTTTTCGATACCTGTTCGGTCAAACCCGAGAAAGAATTGAACGCCATTTTTAACCCAACCCCGCTAGCCCCTTGCGAAACGCGTCAACCGCGTCAGTAACCGCTTTCTTCGACGCGCCGTCAGAACCGTAACTCAAGTCATTCAATACACGAACACCAGCCAAGAAAGGTTCACGGGAACGCACGGGAACATGCTTTGACGAAAGCTCAGACTCAAGCTCTTCGAACGAGAATGCATAGCCCAGCGAATAATAATCACGAAAGAAAGCCCGCACTGCGGACTCTAAACGGGCTACCGCTTTACCGACATCCCTAGAACCCGAAGCCGCAGAAAGCTCTTTCTCGAACGCTTTTACAAAAGACGACTTATCCACCGCGGGCTGTAATTTCTTTTTTGCGACGAGCCGCTTCAATGAGTCAACGAATTTCAGTCTCATCTAATCTACCACTCCAACCGAGCGTACTTGAACAAACCCAACATCCACTCAATAGATATGAGCACGAGCGAAACCAATAGGAATACTCCGGTTAAATCCGTTTCGAGCAATCGCTCTTTAGACGAGGCAATGCCTACGAAGCGTTCCTTCAAACCCCCCGCGTCAGTCGCCTGAAAGTACTCGCCGCTGGTGGCCGAAGAAATCTCTTTGAGGGCTTCAGAGTCAAGCGTCGAGACAATGCTCACGCCGCCAAAACTGCCACCTTCCGCAGTGCCTATGCCAATCGTGTGAACGATGATACTTAGGTTGCGCGCGTAAACAAGCGCGTCATCAATATCTATTCCGACGTTGTTCTGCCCGTCGGTAAGCAAGATGATTGTACGAGCAGCCTCGCGGTCCTGCAACAAGTTGGACGAACTTACCAAGGCTTCCCCAATCGCGGTGCCGCCCATGTCAGACACGTCAACCACCCTAAGCTCGTTCTTTACCTTGGCCAAGTCTTCAGTTGGCGCTGCACGGATGAATGAAGTGCCGCCGAAAGTTACCAGGCCCACCTTGGCGCGCGGCGGCAACGAGTCAATGAACGCTAAAGCTGCCTCCTTAGCCGCAACAAACCGGTTGGGCGTCAAGTCTTCGGCAAGCATGCTTGACGAAGCATCTAAAGCAATAACGTAATCGGAATTGCTTGCCTCGCCGACGTAACGCAGCGTTGCGCCGGATACCGCAAGCACGAGGAATACTACCACGAGCAACCTAGAGAATAACATCCACAAATTCATGGGCTCCCGCCGCCCCTTCCCCATGACCTTGCTTACCGCCTCAAAGTTCGCGAAACGCAAGGATTTCTGGCGCGAAGAACGCAAGCCCAAGTAATGCAGGACGACAACTACCGGAACGAAGACGAGGAACCACAAGTTCCCCGGATTAGTGAAATATATTTGAACCAATTCAACGCACCCGCGCCTGACGCGCAATTAGAAACTCCGCCAACGAGTCAGCGAACGGCTTTGCCGTCTCTAAGAACAGGAAACTACCACCGGCAGACTCGAAACGCGACTTGGCGTCGAGCACCTGCGCTTTGGCCTCGTGGCCGTAATCGTCAGCAACCGAATCGCTCTCTACTAAAAGGCTATCTTTAGAAAACGGATCACCCAACGCGACCTCCCCACTTCCACGCGGGATAGACATGTCGCGCGGGTCGCGTATGCACACGCCGACCAGGTCAAACTTGTTGGCGGCGACTTTGAGCGTAGTCGAAGCGCGCCCGCGGAAACCGATGTAATCCGAGACAATAAAGACAAGGGTACCCGACTCGAACGAGGCGAGCGCCATCTTGAGCGCGGAATCGTAATCCTTCCCGCCCCCGTAATTGCGTGGCTCGACAAGCTTCTTCAATATGGAATAAAACTGCCGCGTGCCGGACTCAGGCCGCAAGTACTCGGTACCCTTATCGGAAAAAAGCAATAGCCCGACGGAATCCTGCGACTGGAGCATGGCGTAAGCAAGGGATGCTACTAGCTCGGCGGAATACTCGCTCTTGAGCTTCTTGCCCGAACCAAACACCATTGACGCGCTGGAGTCAACGATGAATACAACAGAAAGGTTTCTTTCCTCAATAAACTCTTTAATCAGAACCTTGCCGCCAGTCCTCGCCGACGCACGCCAATCAATCAAGGTAGCGTCGTCGCCGTCGGAATACTCCCTAAAGCCGTCAAACTCTAGGCCACGGCCTTTAAACACGCTCTTGTAGTTGCCCACTAACGCACTGGAAACAACTTTCCGCGTGACTACCTCTAGCCGCTTCATAGACCGATTAAGGTCAACGTCAAGCTTCAATTATGGCCACCGAAAGAAAGAAACCGGCCCAACCATAAAAGCTTTCGCACGATAGGCCTACTTCTTCTTGCGTTTCAAGTAAACGCCGGCGATGACGATGACAAGCACGATAAGATACCAGTAACCCAGCACGATTTCCGGAATGGTCTTGTACCGCGCTTCAAGCGAGAAGTCGGCAGAATCCGAGAACTTCTTGCCAACAGCATCCTCATACTCAATATTGAGCGAAAGGAGTTGCTTTCCTGGCAGAGCCTGCTTGTCGACTGAGACAAAATAATCTAGCGGCACGGACGCACCGGGCGCGAGCTCGTCGATGAAGCGCACGGTACCGTCGGCGCTGTACGGGAACACGGGACGGATGACTACTTTGACGTTCCGCGCCACGTCACTACCCTTGTTTTCAAGCGTCACGACCGTCAAACTCGTCTCGCCGATTGCTACGCTTGCACCGTCAACGGCCGAGAAGTCGGCGCGCGGCTTTACTGGCACGTCGAAAGAGAAGCGCGAGATGCCAACCGAACCATCTTCGGCAACATAGTTAACCACCAACACGAGCGGATAGTTACCGGGCGACAAGTTCTTCGAAGCCTCGACTACAAGGGCCGCGTCCGTCGAAGAACGTGGCGCAATGGCACCAATTTGCAAGTCACTGCCCGCCCACTTTACCGTAATGCCTGTTGCCGATGCGGCGGCGCGCGCCGACGTCACGTACCCGGTGCCCTTGTTGTAGATGTGGAGCTTTATTACAGCCGAATCGCCAGCGTAGATATCGACTGGCTGTGACGACGCGACGGTGGCGGAAAGGTCGGGTTGGCCTTGCACGCGCGTGGCAATCGAGTTCGACGCAGTGTACTTGAGGAAAG
>MNVH01000005.1 GCA_001871595.1 Candidatus Micrarchaeota archaeon CG1_02_55_22
ACCGCCTTCACGACGCGGACCGCTTGGACGAGAATCACGGTCGCCACCGAACGGACGGGGACGAGAAAAACCGCCTTCACGACGCGGACCGCTTGGACGAGAATCACGACTAAAACCGCCTTCGCGGCGGGGGCCGCTAAAACCGCCTGAACTCGGGCGCGAGTCGCCGCCTGTTGGGCGGGTGCTGCGGCGCTCGTCGCGCGAGGGGTGGCTGGTGCTGCGGGGGCCGTCGCGGGAGAAGCTCTTGTTGAATTTCTTGAATGGTTTTGGCATTTAGCGTCACCGGTAAGCGTTTTACTATTTTCTTGTGTCGGGACGGACTTAAAAGAGTAACTACTCAAGACGGGTTTAGAGGGAGTAACGGGTGCGGCGGGCGATGCCGCTGCGGGAGGGTGACGCCGAGGGCTTGGTTGGCGGTAAGGAGGAATAAAATGAAGAAGGGTATGGCAAGAACGAATGAGGGCGAGTAACCGTAGTTTGAGACGATTACTCCGGCGGTGACGAGTGCGATTGCTTGGGCGATGTTGGCAGGGATGTGGATGAGGCCGATATCGCTTGAGATTGTGGCGCTCTTTGCAGTAGCGTTGGCTATGAGCGCTTCCCAGACGAATGCGGCGAAACCGTCGCCGATTGCCATGAGCACCAGCGGCAAGAACAAGGGGAGTTGCGGGGCCAGCACCAGGAGAGCGACTCCGGTTGAAAAGATTGCGATTGCCGCGAGCGAATAATGGAATTTGATTACGCCTCTTTTCTTGAAGAAGTTTATCGAGAGCACTTGAACGGAATAATACAACGCGAGAAGGATGCCTATCGAGAAGAGCGCGTTGCCTTCGGCCTTGAGAAATAATGGCAATGTGAATGAGAAGGCGAGCGAGAGCGAGCAGACGCGCAAAGCCATTATCAGGGCGGTCTTGTGCAGCAGGCGCGTCTTGCTGCGCGGATCCAGCGATGCGAGTGCTTGTTTGAATACGACGCGTTTGCGGGGCGAGGGCGGGAGCCGCAAGGCGATTGCGAGTGTTGCCGCTTCAAGCAGCGCGGCGAAGAGCATGGCGTTAGGCAGGGTGGCGAGTGTTGCCACGGCTCCTGCGGCGAGCGCGCCGAGGGCGAAAGCTACCTGACGGTGCTGGATGAGCGTTGCCGAGGCGTGTGTTGCGGTTGCTGCGCCGCGCTGTGCTATCGCTTCCGAACGGTTGACTGCCCAAATGGCGGCTTGCGCGGTGCCGTCCATGATGCGGCCGGCATTGTAGCCGACTGCGCCGAACGGGAACGCGTAGAATGCGTAGGCCGCGGCGCTGGCTGCGGCGTTGAGGCAGAAGAAGGGCTTGAATGTGAGTTGGTCGGCGGTTGCTGCCAGCGCAAGACGTACAACCATGAAGGAGAGCGGCATTAAGGCGAAGACTAGGCCTACTTGCGCCGCCGAGTAGCCGCGTTCGGCCAATAAGAGGGGTAGGAGCGCTGCGACAAAGGTATTGCAGAACGCGTCGACAATGTTGATTGCGAGAGTTTTATTCATATTTGGGAACAAGACCTGATTCTGGCTATAGCTGATTAAAACGTATAAACGCGTTGCCTAGGCGTTCGGCGGCGGTTGTTTGGGCGCCTTTTCGGGCGAGAGGGTTTCAAAGCGTTCGCGGAGGGCGAGTTCGGAGAGCTCTTTTTCGAGGTGCTTGATTGTCTCGCGGCTCTTGCGCGCGCGGTCGGCCAGGGTGCCGGTGCCGTAGCGGACTCCTTGCACGCCTATGTTCCAGCCCATCTGCAATTCCCGCAAGAGTCCCCTCGTCGGGTATACCGCGGTGGCTTTCCAGAAGAATTCGCGTTCGCTCACGCCTAGGGTGAGCCGGTTGTCGCGGATGCGGGGCAAGAAGTATGCCGCGACGAGCAGGCGGAGGAGGCCGGATGCCAGAAAGACGAGCAGGAGCCCGCCCATCCAGAAGAACTCTTGTCCGGCGAAGGCGACGGTCAGGAGGGAGCCTATGGCCGCGCCTGCAACTATTCCTAGCCCGTTGTAAAAGTTGTGGTTGGCCACCATGTTCGCGGTTTTCTCGCGCGAGTTGACTGAAATTATATAGTTGAACGTGGCGAGTTCGAAACCCGCCCACGCGAACCCTGAGAACATTTCGACGAGCGCGAGGACGCGGTAGTCCGGCGTGAAAAGCCAGAGGAATGGCACGACAGCTATGAGTATTCCGGTTGCGCGCAGTATGATGCGGTTGCCGTACTTGTCGGTGAGCTTGCCCCAGTACGAGTTGGAGAGGAATCTTGCAACCATTCCCGCGCTTATTATGAATGTGAACGTGAAGTAGTCGAATCCCAAATCACGAAGCATGTAGACTACGAAGAAGGGCGCGGCGACGTTGACGGTGAAGTTGGTGAAGAAAAGGAAGAGCGTAAAGGTCTTCATCGGGTGGCGGCGGTCGCGACGGAAATAATCTATCGGGCCGAAGTAGGGCACGCGCGCTTCTAATGGCAGGGGCTCAATCATTTTCGAGAGGTAATGACGCGAGACGAGGCGGGCGATGAACGCGGTGACGAAGAGTATCCCGAAACCCCAGAACAAGGCGTTTTGGGCGAAACCCAGTATTACTCCGCCCGCAATCATTGAAACGAGGAGCGCGGCGACGAGTATTTCGTTGCGTTTGCCGAAGTACCCTCCGCGTTTCTCTTCCGGCACGAGTTCAGCCATCCAGCTGCTCCACGCCGGATTCGCTATGGCGCCGAATACTGCATAGAGTGAGGCGAGCGCGATAAGCGCTTCAACTTTGAAATCGGAGAGGGCTAGGGGAATGAATAGCATGAGCGGCCACGCAAGCGCGTGCAAAGTGACCATGTCGAGAACGAATTTCTTGCGGTTTGTGAAGGCGTAATTGAACTTGTAGGCAAACGGTTGTGCGAGCGAGGCTAGTAATTGCGGGATACTGGTGAGAAGGCCTACTTGAGCGGCCGAAGCGCCGAGCGCGAGGGCGAATGGCGCGCGGTACGAGTCGCCGAAGCCGGCCATCACGCTGAACGCAGCGCCGTCCTTTATCGAGGCGTCAAGCGAAGCGTTTATTTCCTTGATTTTGCCGTGTGCGGTACTATCTTGGGCTACGGTTAGCACTGGAATCGGAGGCGGGCTTTCAGGAGTTTTTTCATCCATTTTTAACGCGTCTGCAAACGAAGTAGTTCAAGTTGTGAAGGACGTCGAATCCTTTTATGGCTTTCCCAGTCGAGCGCGCAATGGTTTAAATGGCTTTAATGGCTACAAGAGAATCCAGTTTCTAGCATTCAAGGTGTTTTTCACATGGCAGAAGATTTGGCTAACAAGGTTGCAAATTTGGCGGCACGACGGGGAATAATATTTCCCAACAGCGAGATTTACGGCGGCGTCGCAGGTTTCTTTGACTTCGGCGGCTACGGTGCCGAGATGAAACGCAACCTTGAAAGCGCGTGGTGGAAGCACTTCGTTACAGAAAGACAGGACGTTGTGGGCATGGACGGCGCAATCATAACCAGCCCCCGCGTCTGGATGGCCAGCGGTCACACGGAAGCGTTCAACGACCCGCTCGTCGAGTGCGAGAAATGCGGCGCGAAACACCGCGCGGACCACCTAGTCGAGGACGCGCTCAAAATCAGTGTTGACGGGTTATCGATTGACAAGCTCTCGGAACTCATCACAAAACACAAGATTGCGTGCCCTAAGGACAAGGGGCAGCTCAAAATCGCCCGCATGTTCAACCTCATGTTTAAAACCGAGGTAGGCGCAAAAGGCGGCGAGGACAACACGGCGTATTTGCGACCCGAGACTGCGCAACTAATCTTTACCGACTTCAAGCGCGTTCAGGCGTCAAGCCGCAAGGCGTTGCCGTTTGGAATCGCCCAAATCGGTAAAGCGTTCCGCAACGAGATATCCCCAAGAAATTTCGTCTTTCGGTGCAGGGAATTCAGCCAGATGGAGATAGAGTACTTCGTGCACCCGAAGAAGCTCAACGATTGTCCCGTGCTCGCGGGGCATCTTGAACAAAGCGCCTTGTTTGTCACTGAGGAAGACCAGAAAAAAGACGGGAAAGGCAGGAAGATTACCCTCCGCCAGGCGTTAGACAACCACGTTGTAAAAACGAGGTGGCATGCCTACTGGATTGGCGAGTGCCTTTCTTGGCTTGAAGGCATAGGCCTCAATCCCACCAAGCTCCGCGTGCGCCAGCACATCTCGACCGAGCTGTCACACTATTCTAGCGAGACGTGGGACATCGAGTACGATTACCCTTGGGGCTGGAAGGAATTGCAGGGAATTGCCAACCGGAGCGACTTCGATTTGAAACAGCACGCCGCGCACAGCGGGCAAGACCTATCTTACTTCGACGAAGAATCTAAAGAAAAGGTCATCCCATTCGTAATAGAACCGTCAATCGGCGTTGAACGCCTTCTTTTCACGCTCTTGCTCGACGCGTACGAGGAGAAGACCGATGCTAAAGGAAGCACGATCGTATTGAACCTGCATCCAGCCGTAGCGCCAGTACAGCTCGGCATCTTGCCGTTGATGAAGAAGGACGGCATGCGCGAGAAAGCGCTCTGTGTGCTCGAGTCACTGCAAGGCAACGTGACGTGCGAGTACGACGAGTCGGGGAGCATTGGAAAACGTTACGCGCGCAACGACGAGGTCGGCGTGCCGTACTGCCTCACGGTTGATTACGATACGCTCAAAGACGACACGGTTACGGTGCGCGAGCGCGGAAGCGGCAGGCAGATACGCGTCTCGCTTCAAGCCGTGGCAAAGACTATTCGCGGCCTCGTAGAAGGAAAGCTGTCGTTCGAAGACGCCGGAAGCCTGCTCTAATTTAGTTCTACGACTGGAGCGACGCCTAATACTAGCGGCAAACCACTCGCGAAACCAATAAATACGACAAAAGCCAATATTATAACAGGTTATAAGGTGGTTATAATGTATGTTATGATTCCTGTTTCGCCCAAAACCAAGAAGCTCGTTGACGAAAAGAAGAAGAGGCTCAACCTACGCACGTATGACGAGACTATTGCCGCGCTCGCCCGGCCCAATATTATCGAGGCGTTAGCTCCTTTCGAGGGCATCCTCAAGGGCGCGCCAAAGTTCAAGAGGGATTCGCTTGACCGAAAGATTGCTTGATACCTCGGTAATCATAGCTTTCTACCGGGGAGAACTAAGCTCCGACGCCAAAGCCGCCATCGCGTCCGGAGAATCTTCAATCTCCGTACTAACCTACACGGAGTTGTGCCGATACATCCACCTTGCAGGCAGGGCCCGCGAGTGGAACGAGATAAAGGCAGCCATTTCCACATACCATATCCTGCCCCTGACGCCAGAGGTAGGCGAACGCGCCGCAAAAGAGGCGATTAGGTCAGGGCTTGCTTTGGCGGATGCCATAAGCTACGCCACAGCCGCCGAGCACGGGATGACGCTTTATACCCGCGATGCCGATTTCAGGAAACTCAAGAACGTGGTCCTAGTTTAGGAACCCGCCCCCTAGACGCATCCAACATTTAAAAACTCTCCCTCTAGAACGCGTTGAATTATGCCGCTAGAAGGCGAGGAAAGGGTTTTTAAGCATTCATACCGTTAGGATGGCGTCGCAAGGCCGTAGTAAGGCGTTTTGCGTTGAATCCTAGAGGTGGAGCGAATGGGACTCGTTGTAAAGAGTGAAGTCGGAGAGTCAGTCAAGAAGAAGGGCATGCGCGCAAGCGGCACCCTGTACGACGCACTTGACAAGAAGGTAGCCGAACTCATCGGCGCCGCCGTGGCCCGCGCAAAGGCGAACGGACGCCAGACCGTCATGGCACAAGACGTATAAGAAAGTTTCTTTTTCCGGGCGGGTGCAAGCCCGTCCCGGCAACCTATTTCCTAGAATTATTTTCGGTTTCAGCTTGCCGCACTAACGTGTCAATCCGGTACGCTAAATCCTGCGCAAACTCTGGTGTTGACAGGGGATGATGCGAATTGGCCTGAGAATACCACGCGGTATAATGTGAAATGGTTGCGAGTCGGTCTTGGAATGATTTCGGGGGGCTCGAAACAGAATGTCGGTCGCAGTACCAGTCCCGCATTAGTTCAAGCGCAGCAAGAGTACGGTTTAACAGGACCGGTTTTTCCGCCCCCGGGCGAATCGGGCCGGGAGTATATTTTGCGGTGTTCTCCACCAGCGCGGCCACCCTGCTTGCTTGACGGCGTCCCTTGAGAACAGCGTACTGTATTCCTGCAGCACGTACTTCGCGGTCTTTCCCTGAACCGGAAATCATGTGCGTCATCAGGTTACCGCTTACTCTTTTTTGGTCTACGGGATTAGCTCTAACGGCATTCTGACGTTGCAACAGAGAACGATCTTCATGAACCAAGGGCGTGGGATTAACATTCCAAGTTCCACGGCCCAACATCCAACTATGGAAGTTGAATATGTGTGCGTCGGGGTGCGACTTTACCAGTCCTGCAGTAACCTGCAACGTTGAGGGCACTAGGCCCGGATTTAGGCAAGCGAAATCGTCAAGAACTTTAAAAGCTGCCTCGCGGGTTGACGCGCGGAGTACCGCTTGCACGATGCGGTGCGGAGAATTTGGTAGAGCTACCCTGCGGAGGATGACTTCGTGCCCAAGCTTTTCCAAAAGGGGTGCGACTTGGCGGGCGCGGCGCTTGGCAAGAGTCTCGTTTGGGTGTTCCCCGTAAGCGATTACTATCTTTGCCATGGTTAATTACTTGCCCAGCCTACCGGAATGTTTTCTCTGCGAAGCCTCCGCTGAAGTAACGAGTTCGTGAATCTTTTGTGCCAGTGCTTGGGCGTGTTCGGGTCGGTCGTACCACGTGCCTGGCGGTATGCGGGCGTGACCGTGTGCGTATTCTTCAATCAAACGTGCAGCATCCGGAAGATTACCGCGAAGTTCTGCCCAGTCACGCAGCCAACCTTCAACTCGCGCCGCGGCATCACGACGGTCTTTCACAGGAGCGGTCTTTGAATGGTACTCCCGAACGGGATGGTGTACATAGGGCGCGAATACTTCTACTAACGCACGCACATTCGGAGTATCTTTAGCAAATATGAAAGCAGACCGGTCGCTGCGCCGTATATCCACTTCGCTGCCATAGTCAAACACGGATACTACCGGTTGCGCCAGCATTTTTGCGCCGTAGGAATCAAGGGGTCGCTCGGTAGCGTGGAAAGAGAAGACGTGAGCGCCGGGATGGCGTTCCGCGGCTTCTTCTAGAAATCGCCGGTTCTCAGTTAGCTCGTTTAAATAAGAGTACATAAAGGACGGAGGCCGATTGTGCGCAGATGCGGCTTCAAGTATCTTGAACGCTTCGTCCCTGTTTTGAGCGCGGGACAAGCGCGCGAATAAGTAGTTTGGCGAGAAATTATCTTCGCGGGGGCGCCTCGCGCGAACGTCTTCCATGACTACTTCGTGGCCCAACTCGTTAAGGATTGGAGTAATCTGCCGTATGCGTCGGTGCACGGCGTTGCGTTCGTTCGGGTGTTCTCCGGCAAGGAAGATGAGTTTGGCCATACAAAGCTTTCCGCGCGGCGGCTTTTAAAGGTAGTCGGCGATGCTATACTGCTTCACCGCTTCGTTCTCGAAAATACTTTCGATCTCTTTCTCTATTAATATTAGGCGTTGCTTGAGGTAGGTCGGCAAATTGTACCGTTCGGCCATGTCTTTTGACAAACGCAAGTACTTCTCTATTCCACCCTTGTTTATAGTTAGCAGGATTTTACCGCCGCAACGGGAGCATTTGCCTTGCAAAGGCACGCGGCGGTATTTCGAGTTGCACTCGACGCAGCGGAAAGACTGCTTCGAGAACGAACGTAGATTGCCGTATAAGTCAGGGAAGAAGTGGGCTAGGATTATTCGTTCTGCTGCTCCGGCTACGTCGACTGCGCGGATGCGTTTCATCAATTCGAGTTCGACCTCGACTTTCTCGGCCATTGTGCCGAGCTTAACGTAACTGCTCTGCACGGGACCCTCCATGACCGCATCGTGAGTATAACCTAGACCTTCGAACTGCGACGGGGTTCCAAGGCGCGACGCTACTGTGTCAAGCTTGACTTCGCCGGGAGCGCAGACTTTCTGCGTTGCTTCATAGAACTCTTTCGGGTAACTCCACGCGCAATCCATGGCGTGCACTTCGTCGTCGACCTCTTTAGGGTCGAGCTTTATCGTCAACACGAGCGGGGCGTCCATCTGTCCTCCACGGGATGCAGGCAAATAAAAGCGGGAGAAATTCAGGAGGCCGTCGAGCAGGAGGATGAAGCACAACTCGTCTCCGTCGCAGTTGTGCGTCAGCACCATGCCGCTACCGCAAGCAAAAATATTGCCACTGCCTTTTTCCAGCTCGAAATCGTACACGTAACCAGAATACGGCGTGTTTTCAATGCGCTTGACCTCCAGCAAACGAAGATCGCCCGCCTTATGAACGAGACGCCTGCCGCTCTTTATTTTGCAGAGTGAAGCGGCCTTCACGCCTTTCTGTCCGCGGAGTTGCATGAGCTTGCACAACTGTCGTGCATCATCACCGTAAGCGCGAAGGTAGTGCAGCTTTGATGTTGGCGGCTTCAGGTTCTTGGCCACGTATTTGTCAAATACTATGCCCGTGGTTAAGGGATGAGTATCGACGCCGAGCGTCGGCGAGAAACCCATGCGAGTAAGCAGGAAATACATCTGGCTCACGAGCTTGTGGGAGACGGAGACGTATTTGAGCCCGTATGCTTCAACGCAGCCGTCGCCTTGGTAGGCGCCTGAAAGGAAGGCTGCAACAATGCATTCAGGCGAATTAAGGATGATTTCGGGAACGCGCTTGCTGTGGGCGCCCTTACCACAAGCTCTTGAGAGCCATTCAAAGAGGACGCGGCTGGTTACAGAAACATCCTTGTCCGTGAAAGTAACCTTAACGCCGAAATTTTCGGCCATCAAGCCAGCGGCGTGCTTGCGCATCGCCTCATCTGATGCTGCAATTCCGACGTGGTATGACTGCTTGCCGATTGTCTTTGATTTCCAACACCAACCCTCGGAAACATAGAGGCCGAGGAACTCGGCGAGAGAAGCATCGAGGTCAATCACGGACTTGACGTCACCGAAATTCCGCTTGAAACCGAGTCGGAACTTTTGTTCCTCGTCAAAAATCCAAGGCATCTTTGACCGGAGTAATGCATAGGTTGGAAGCGGGATAGCATACTTTCCTCTTGAGAACCAGTTTGAGAGTTCGCGGTTGCCCACGCCAAGGAGCTGGCCAAGCGCGTTCCATCCGCCCGCCTCTTTCTTGACGCGTTGGCAGAACTCTCGGTTGGTGCGTACGCTCAAGTCTATAGCCTGCGGCCCTCCGAGGAACTCGTCAATCAGGTTGATGGAATGCACGACAGAACCCCTGCTGCCCTTCGCGAGGCTTGCAACAATCTCGCCCGGCACGATGTCCCCCATGCGCTTCTCGACAAGGTGATCGCCGGAGTACACGAGTGCGCGGTGGTCGGGCGTGGCGGCAAGTTCCTGGTTGTTTTCGCATATTACCTTAACCAGCCCACCGTCGTACTGCCTACGGATTATCTTGCGCACGCGCTGCTTCTTGAAATTGCCTTCCGGCGTGGCACCCAAAGCAAACACCGGATGCACTAATTCGATGACGTCGTCGCCGCGGTCGCGTACGACCTTGTGCGAATCCGCGTACTTTGCGAACATCTCTTCAAAAGAATCCGTGTGGATCGCACCGTCGTTCTCGTAGTACACCATGCTCTCGCCCGGCACACAGTTCCGCCTTGTAGCGCAGTGCACGTAGGGGTGGGCGATGACGCCGCGTACGGGCGAGAAGCCAATTACGCGCGTGAGTATTCCTGCAGAGGTGTGGGGCGCGATTAGTATTCCTTGCTTGCCAAGCAAGTCAGCAACCGTCTTACAGTTGTAGTACGGCTCCAGCCCGTAGAAGTACAGGAGCAAATCGTCGATGAACGCGGTGAGGCGCAGTAAGTAGTCTATTCCGTCGGATGCTAGGATGATGTCTTGCGGTTTGAGTTCTATTACTTGCGACTCGCTTTGCAGGGAGTTGCCTTTGACGTCAACAGTATAACCAAGCGCTTTAGCCTGCTCCACTGTAATGGAGGCGTCGCGGCACGAGAAGTGCGTTGCTGGGACTTCCGTCGCGTCGAAGCGTCCGGTACCGTCGCGGAATACCGTGATTCCGTACTTGGCCCGCAACACTCCCTTCTCGAGGGGCTCAGGAATTTTTGAGGGCGAAATTAAGCCCATGACTGCCTTCATTTCGGTTAGCCGCGTGTTCGTCTTTTCGCACGCGTTCTTGAACTCGTTGACGAGGTCGACTTGTTTCTCCGAGTAGAGGTCGCGCTTGTTGTCGTCGGTTATTGCTTCGACTACCGTCATCTTTCCGGTGCGTGAGTCGCGCACGGCGAGCACGGTGTGGCCCTTGCAGACCGGGCAAACATTGCGCCAAGTAACCGTACCGTCAAGGGGGCAGAGCTTGTTTGCGGCTTCCACAGTGATGGCGCGCGTGTTCTCGGCTTGAAGCGTCTTGACTGCACGGACAACGCTGCGCAGCTTGCCGCCGTGCATGCCTATTGGGAACAGGGAGTGCACGGGGGGCTTCATGAGGCGGGGTTTTGCCTTCTCTGGACGGCCCATGCTTGAGCCGATGTAGATGCCGACACGGTTTCGGACCTTGAAGGGCGCGGTTGCAGAAATTATTTCCATCGCGCTCTTCTCTGGCGAGTAGGCCGCGTCGAATTTCTCGGCACTAAACACTTTGTCCTTAAGCAAGCCCAGTGTAGTCAACAGCGCGAGGCCGTAGTCTACGTCGAACACGACGTCGTTGCCGTCCACGCGGTGCGGGATGCCGAGATTTTCCGCAATTTCTTTTGCCGGGCCGTTCGGGACGCGGTATTCAATAAAGTCGAACCACTCAAATGCAGCCTTGCCGGTTGAAAGCCAATCAACTAACGTGCGCAGGGCGGATGCGTCGATGTCCTGCCAGCAGTATGAGTACTTTGGGGCCAGCGGCACCGAGTGGTCGACGGCGAGCGTTATCGCTTCGCGGGCACTCAACGCCCCTGCTTCTGCAACGGTTTTCTTGACGCCTACAGCATCAAGGTCTTGCACGAACCATTCCTCGACGTAACCGCTCGGCACGAGAAGGTGGTTGGCTTTAGAGAAGTCGCCGTAGTTGATGAGCATGTCGCCGAGGAACAGGATGCTGTCCACTTGCGGTGCGAGCATTTGCGCTTGCTGCAAGGAATTTACTTGGACCACATCACCGCCCTTCAAGCGCACGGTGGGGCCCTCGATGTTTGCGCAAGGCGTGACGATGCATCCCTTGCCGGGGCGTTCGACCTTGAGTTGGGTTCCGATTGCGGGGAACTCGCCGAGGAGATGCATTGCCGCGGGGTGGATTGCCTTTGCAGCTATGCCGGTGAACGGAGTGCGGCCGTAGCGCAGGCGCCACCCGCCGGGGCGCATGGGGTAAGAAAAGATGGGCCGTCCGGCGACGATGTCATGCATGAATTTGGCGTTCGGCTTTATCTCGACCTTGGATGCGTCCTGCTTGGTGACTTTGATGAGTTTTTCCACCCACGACCAATCGAGGCCGGCTTTCTTCGATATCTTGAGGACCTTGGCCGCCTTGAGGCAGACACCCTCGCTTATCACGAGCACGAGCCCGCTCCTCACGCGGTTTGACGGCACGCTTGCAAGGTTGCGGTTAGACGAGACTTCGTAGTCCTCGGTGGGTTCGCCGTCAATGCACACCGCACAGCTCTTAACGATGTGCGTTATCTCTTCCTGCGTGGGAACGTACTGTCCCGCGCGCGTTTTCCGGGCGTACAAGTTGCATTCCTCGACGTAACGGTCAACCTCATCGCCCGTCGGACGGTAGTTGCTTATTTTGGCGATTTGACGGCAATGGTCTGCTATTAGTAGGGCGAAGGCTTGGCCAGTGCCGCCGGCACCGCGAATGGGCCCGGCGAAATAGAGCGCGAGGAACTTGCTTCCGTCAGGGTTATCGCGGATTTTGACGTGCGAGATTCCTTCGATTGGAGCGGAGACGACGCCTTCGGTGAAGAGCGCGAGGCCCGTACGGACGGCTTGCTCGATGCGTTTCTCGCTATTGACCCCCTCGCCCTCAGCGTACTCGCCCACGACGAATTTTCCTTGAACGATTTCCTTCGATATCTCGAAGCAGGCGTGCTCGCGGCTGGATAATGCCGAGAGTTCACGGATGCGCTGCGTGACGCCTGCCGGGCCGACTAGTCCTTCGACGCGGGCGGCGACGTCGGCGGCGGGCGCGATTTCTACTTCCTCGCTCGGGTCAAGCTTTTTGGCGCGAGCCTGCTTTGCCAGCGAGAGCGCGGCGTTGAAAGTTGTCTCTAGCCCGTCGAAATACGCCTGCATTGCCGGTGAGGCTGGTACTGCCATGATTCTCCCCTATTACACTTCTGCTGCGGTCTCGCTTGTGCGATATAAAACTATTTTCTTGCGTTGGTGACGATGTCCATTATTTCGTCGTAGTGCTTGTTTGAAGCGCAGACAATGGTTTGCGCAAAAATATTCTTGATATTGCCGTCGAAGTCGCTCGCCTTGGCGCCCGACTCTGTTGCGATGAGCATTGATGCGGCAAGGTCCCACGGCTTGACGTGGTGGTGAATATACGCAGCAGTGCGTCCGGCGGCAACATAGGTGCAACCGAGTACGTTTACACCGAAGTTTCTCACGCGTCTCGCGCGCGGAATTATTTCTTCGAGCATCGTCCAGATTTCGCGGGCTTGCTCCATATCAGCACCAAGGCCGTACTCGACGAGCGAGTCGGATAGCTTGCGTTTTGTTGCAGAGATTTTTTGTCCGTTGAGTGTTGCGCCGCATCCTTTTTCGGCGGAGTAGAGTTCGTCGCGCGTTGGATCGTACACCGCGCCTGCGACGGGGTTCCCGTCGTCGACCAGGCCTATTGAAACCGCGTAGTGCGGCAGCCCGGCGGAGTAGTTGAGTGTGCCGTCGATCGGGTCGACCACCCAGTACAAGTCGTCGAAGTCGACGAACTCGCCGCCGGTCTGGCCTTCCTCGCCGAGGAAACCGTACTCGGGGTGGGCTTTTGAGAGTTTTTCTTTTAAGAGTTTTTGTATGGCGATGTCCGCATCCGTTGCAACGTCCTTGGCGGCTTTGGCGTGCTCCTTGCTTTTACCAAAGCCTTTGAGCGATATCTTGCCTGCTTGCCTTGCTAGGGTAGTCATTGTTTTGAGTTCTTCAGCGTACTTTTGTTTAGCCATTTTACGGAATCACTCCTTGAAGTTTATCACGCTAAGGTTACCGCTTCGGACGTTATAAATGGGGAGCTGGCAAGGCGTCGGGAGGTGGCCCTGCTTGAGCGCGTAGTCGGTTGTGTCCTGCCACGTGCCTGCATTGATTATCGTGGTGCCGCGGTAGTTGGCGTACCCGTTGTGGTGCACGTGGCCGTAGTGCAGGATGTCGGGAACCTCGTTGATGAACAGGTAATCGCGGCGCTCGGGCACGATGGGGTTCTCTCCGTACACGGGCGAGAGGTGGCGGCGCTTTAACAGTTCTATTCCCACGCTTTCTGGTTGGGCGTGCGCGTTGGCGAGCGTCGGGATTGCGGCTGCAACCGAATAGAACGAGTCGCCGTGGAACATGAGCGCCTTGAGCCCGTGCACTTCGAAGACTGAAGGGTCGCCGACGAAGTGAATGTTTGAGTACTTGTCTAGATCTCGGGTGAACTCGCTGGAGAGTCGGGGGCGGGGTTGCGCGATGCGTACGGGGTCGTGGTTGCCGGGGCCGATTATGACCTCGATGTAGTCGGGGACTTTCTTGATGAACTCGGCGAATATTTCGAATTGCGTGAAGACGTCTTTCGTGACGAGCTCGCTCTCCTGCGAGGGATAGATACCTATTCCGTCGATTAAATCGCCCGCGACGAAGAGGTATTTTATCTTGCCTGCCGCCTCGCGTTGCGCCTCGTCGTCCACGTCGCCGTTGAAAAAGTTTAGCAAACGGGAAAATTGTTTTTGTAGGAAGAACTTGCTCCCCACGTGCGTGTCCGAGATGAAGGCTATGTTGAAGTCGACGTCGAGCAACGGCTTCTCGCGAAAGGGCGCTTCCGGCCACGTCACGCCCTCGATGATGAACAAGTCGCGAGACATAACCCCATCAAAAGCCAGGACCTCGTCGTTTAGTATCTGGGCGACCACGTCTTTAAGCGCTTGCGGTGCCTCCCGCGAAACGAGGCACGCTTGGACCGAGGACTCGTCCTCTATCTCGATGAGCGTGTGACCGTTCTTCGTAACGCGTTTTTCTTTCACCATACCGATGATGCGAATTTTTCGTCGGTCTACTGCGCTGCGAGCGCCGGCAATGGTCATGATTGCGTTCTCAGTCTGACGGTTTTTCAGCAACTTTCTTATCGAATTGAAGCGGTCGCGGAAGTGTTCGACAAAGTCATCCACACTGCCGGTGCAGCGGCTCTTGTTGGTGACATCGTACTCTTCTCTTTCGCGGAAGCGTGACTCGATGCTCTTTGCGGGCGGGTCAAAGGACGAGGCGGCTCTTACGACGATGTCTGCGGCTTTTTCAGTCTGAGTCATGTCTTCGAGTATTTCTTCAACGCGTGCGCGTGTGACGAAGACGCCGGCTGGCTTGGCAAGGATTTTTTCGACGATTTGTTCGGCGGTTGGCTGTTCTAGCAAGAACGAGAGCGCGTCGGGCACGATGACGAGCTTGCGCTCGCGCAACCTTGACAGTACTTGCTCAGCCTCCAACTCTAAACCACCATTCGCCCTATTGCCGGAAAGGGCTCTGACGCGGACAACGCCGCGGCGTCAAACGATTCACCGGCAAAGCGCTCAATCGCGCTTCGAGACGAATTAGCGGGGCAAGGGTTAAAATGGTTGCGCGGGAATTCTGGGTACGTCAGGCGATGCGGCGTTTCCAGACTGCTATCGAGAGTATTCCAAAGATTGCCGCATACTCGACCAAGACTATAAGCGGGCCAACTAGGTACGCCAAGGGGTTCTGTCGTATGAAGACGCCAGCGAAGGCGAGGTTAGCGTGGTAGAGCGGCATTGCGCTGCCGATGACGCGCGCGGCTCCCGAAAGGAACTCGACAGGCAGTATGACCCCGCTGAGGAAAATCATCGGTATGCCTATAATAAGTACGACAAGGACCGCTGAGCTCTCTTTCGCCACGAACCGGGAAATGAAAAGGCCTAGGGCGACGAATGCGGCCGCGACCGCGCCTATTGCTATTGCACCTCCGGGTATGCTTGACGCACTAATGCCGAAGGCGAAGGAACCGATTATGAGAACGCCTGCGAGTTGCAGGAAGACAACTAACCAGTTGCCGAGGAACCGCCCGATAAAGATGGACGCGGAAGAAGCGCGGGTGAGCAGGAGGCGGTCTTCGACGCCTTGGCTACGTTGGCGGAGTGTCATTATGAGGGGAAGGAGGAGACCGGTGAGCAAGGCAGTTATACCCAATAGGGCGGGAAATACTATTTGGAAAGATGTAAGGTCGGGAATGGCATCTTGGGGAGCCACGGCGGGCACTATGAGTTCGGAGGGCGTCACCGCAAGCAGCTTGTCTAGGTCGGTCTGCATTGACCGCATCATCGTGTCAGCGCTGGTGAGGTCTCCACGCAGCGAGTTAAGCGAATCCTTTGCGTTGGTGGTGAAGGATTGGACTGAAGAAGTGGCAGATTGAGCGCGGTTTAACGAGTTGCGCATGGGCTCGACCTTGGCTTGTGCGGAGGTCACTTTTGAATAGTAGTTGGAGACGTCCGTCGAGAGTGAGTCGAGTTTCTGGGATAGTGTCAACCGTTTTTGCTTTAGTTCGACATTCAATTCGTCTATGCCGAGTATCTTCTCCGCGAGCAGGTTGTTGTAGGTGGCTAGTTGCGTGTCTGTTTCTTGCAGGTCTGATTTAAGGCCGATAAGCTCGTCCCTCGCGCTGGCGAGTTCGCTACGGGCGCTGTATAGCGTGGTTTGTACCTGCGCCAGATCGGTGTTGCCTGAGAAGGCAGGGTTAGCGCGCAAGGTTGCGATTGTTGATAGCGCGGAATCCAGTTGGTATATTGCGCTGTTCACTTGAACGAGGCGGGCATCCACGCGCGTGACGTAACCGGATATTTTTGCTCGCACGGCTACGATGTTGGTACGGGCTTCGGAAATCTGGTAACGGGTTTCTGAGAGCTCGGCTTCCAGCAGTGCTATCGAATCGACGTCGGAACGATAGTCATTGATAGATGACTGAAACGCTTGCAAGTAATTCCCTGCGTCGTCCAAGCCGCTAGCGAGGGCCTCAAGGTTCTGTTGCGCGTCAGTTACAGAAAGTGAGTTCACGTCTGCGCTTATGCTATCGAGCGCTTTTAGGTTGGTGTCGATGCGGGCGCGAGCGCTAGGCAGCTCTTCAATGCGTTCGGCTAGTGTGCGACGGGCGCTGCGGATGCTCGCCCACCCTGAATAGAGATTGTCTCTTATGACTGCGGAAACGTTCTCGGTGAGCGTGTTCTCCACACGGAGCGCTATCTCAGTAGCAATAATAGAGCGCAAGGGGTCCCTGTAGACCGTTAGTTGTGCGTCGCCGGGCGTGTAGACTATCCCTACTACCACGGCGCCGCGCGCCACGTCGGACTTAAGGCTCTCTTCGTCGGGGTATATGTAGAGCTCGGCGTTTTCTAGTTGTTGGAGTTGGGGGCTTAAGCTAGAACCGCCCGCGTACACCCCTACCGGTACGCTCCCGAAATCAAATTTTGAGAACGCGGGGCCCACGGTGCCCATGAGTATTATGGGAACAAAAAGGATGAGGAGCGCGGTGCGGCCCTGGCGGCGGATGAACCGAAATTCGTTTGTAAAAAAGGTCCACCAGTTCATTTGTCTACAGCCCGTGCCCGATTACGTTGAGGAATACTTGATTGAGGCTTGGTTCGCGGACGTTGACGTCGATTACCTTGAGTTTCTTGGCCGAGAGAACCTGATTGAGCCGTGAGAGGGCGTCTACCACTTCTCCGTTACGGCATTCGAAAGAGAGCTGGTTACTCGCGCACTTAACGTCTAATACGGCGGGTATTGCTTTTACGGCGGTGACTGCGCCAGAAGCGTCGGCCGAGAGGTCCATAGCGACCAGGGTATTTCCGCCGTATTGATTGATGAGCTCTTTCGGGGTCCCGGAAAGGTGCACGGTTCCCGCATCAACGAGCGCGATGCGGTCGCATAAGTACTCCGCTTCCTCCAAATAGTGCGTTGTAAGAACTATTGCGCAACCTTCTTCGCGGAGGCGTTCAAGCAAGGCCCAGATGCCTTCGCGCATGCCTACGTCCAAGCCCACGGTGGGCTCGTCTAGAAGGACTACTTTAGGCGAGTTTATGAGCGCTAACGAGATGTTTAGTAGGCGCTGGAATCCTCCGGAGAGCGTGCCCGCACGAGTGTGCGCGTACTTCTTGAGGCCCAACTCCTCTATTAACAGGTGTACGCGCGGCACGTTGCCCGAAAGTTTTGCGAAGAACCGGATATTTTCCTCAACGGTAAAGTCCCGATAGAACGAGTAATCTTGTGGCACGAAACCTACGATGCGTGAGAGATCCGCGTAACGAGCCTCCACGTTTCCAAACCGTATGCTCCCTGAGTAATCGTGGTTGAGACCGCACAGTGCGCGCAGTATCGAACTCTTCCCGCTGCCGTTCGAGCCGAGCAAGCCGAAGATTTCTCCGGCGAATAGCTCGAACGAACATCCTGCTACGACTTGTTTATGGAAGTAACGCACGCCCAAATCCGTCACGCGTACTAATGAGGTCATATAAAAAAACAAGGATTAGCTGAAATAAAAGGCAATCAGTAGCCTGAATACGCCCGCAGATGCGTTAGCTATTTAATTGCGGGATGAGATAAACTATTCATGAACAAATATGTTTTGATATTACTCATCTTTTCTTTCGGGATTCTTCTTTCGGGCTGCGTTGATAATCCCGTGCCGTCCGGTGAAGCGTTGGCTTCGGCGAGTCCACAGGCAACGCTCCCCGCGGAACCTACCGCAACACCCGCGCCTTCACCCGACGCATTTGCTAGTGCGATGCCTGAAGCTACGGGGGAACCAAATCCCGGGGAGTACACCTGCATTACGTCTCCCGATTGCGAGACCGGCCACTATTGCGATTCGAGGCATGAGTGCAGCAAGATGGAAGCAGCAATCAGAATTGCCACGCATTCCGTTGAAGGCGCTTCGCTCTCTGTTGAAGGCAAACAATCCATATTTGTGGGCGAGATATTCAGAGGCCAAGCAAACGTAGTCATATCCTTACCCGAGGACTCGACACAAAACCGTTTGGCGCTGGTTATTGTGGCCTACGGCAAAGGCACCGCGGAAGACTTGGCGCTAGCATACACCCGCGCGGTTCGCTATAACGGCGGGTTCGGAAACGGTAACACCGCATACCTCCAGCTACCGGCGATATACTCTGACCAAGGAGAATATTTTGCCCGGCCGGTGTTGAGCTTTGAGGGCTTCAACGAAGACGGCGAATATGCTTACAAACTGGCATTATACAAGTGCGAAGACGTTGATTCGATAGACCCCGCGTTGTGCGAAAATATGTTGAACGTACAACCGTACAGCGAAGAACTATTACGCCTCACGTTTTTAGCCTACGATGTGGTGAAGAAATTAGAACCGATTGAGACGATAGAGTATCGAATAACTGTTAACGCGATCCCTACGCCCACCGCTACCCCCGCAGTTACGCCGGTTGCGACAGTTAGAAACTGCGGAAACGACTTGAGCTGTTTCAAGGCCGCGGCTGCATCGTGCAGCAAGGCAGAAGGCACGTTTGCGTTCGAGGCAGACTACCACAACTACGAGCAAAACGGATCCACGCGCATTCACTCCGTTCGGGATATGGAGATTCGTGGTCCACAAGACGACAAGTGCACGCTATACTTTAAGATTCTAAGCTTCAATGCATCCATGTCTGAGGCGGGGATGAATGCGGCAATCGCAGCAGGCTACCCTCAAACGTTGATTGACACAATGAACCAGCAGCTTGACCAATCAGCCCAAGCCAAGGTGGGGAATGAAGCATTATGTTATTACCCGCCGGCAGAGCTGACGGGATTGCTTGATAATTGGAGCTCGGGCACCATGGCTACAACAGACTTTGACGACGCAGACTGCACAGGTACCTACTTCGAGTAATCCTTTGTTTCAAACAAATTTTTTCGCCCAACGCGGCGAAGGAACACACTGTTCAAGTGAACTGGCGCAGCGTTAAGCTGGCTCATCTAAAAAGGTGCCAAGCGAAGCGTTTTATACGCGTTTAAGACAATTACTTTTAGGTGGGATTCAAATGAAGATTATCGAGTGGTTTGCAGAAGCCGAGAACAGCTTTTTCACCATGCACGTGCTCGCCGTTTTCGCAGTGGCGTTCGTGCTAGAGTACCTTGAGCCCACTTGGACGACGCTTACTTTTCCTGCCGTGCTCTTGCTTGCCGCGGCGAGCTTTATGTGGAACTACCCCGCCGAATCGATAAAATCGCACGGCCTCTTCTCGGAATACTTAATCGAGTTGCGCGTGCTCTGGCTCGTTATTCTCGGCCTCATCTCCGAATACGTGATTATCGGGTTGCTTGAGAAGACGATTCACACGGGCATGTTGTTGGGCGCGGTTGTAATCGCGGTTGTGCTCGTTCTGGCGAGCCGCAGCCGCCTGCAGGAAAAGCTTGTGAAGGCCCGCGGATTCAAGTAAGGCGCTCGAACAAGAGAGTTTTTCTACTCGTTTGCCTTTAATTGGATTAATGTCTAAACGCGACCGCGTGCTGCTAATACGAAAGATACAATTCGTCATCCTGATTGGTGCGGTAATCGGCGGCATCGGCGTCATCGTGAATAGCCCGCTCGGTGACGCGGTCATGGCCGGCACGTCAAACCGCGTGCTCTTCGCGACCGCAGGCATGGCGCTGCTTGTAGTGGTGGCGTTCGCGGGCTCAAAACTGTTGTTTTCCAACCTGCCGCACGAATACGCTCCGGACGACGACGCGGTGACGCGCGCGGAAGGCAACGCCTCGGCGAAAGTGCTGGGCGGCTTGGCCGAGATGAAGTACGCCAAGAAAAAGCGCGGGAAGGCGCCGAGTTTTGAAGAAGCTTACGGGTTCAAGAAAAACTAGTACGATAGTTCAAACAGAGCGCGTTTTTGATCGACCGTTTACCTGAGCGCGAGCCACGCAGGACGCAACCGAGTGGGCGAACGCGAGGGATAAAAGGTCGGAGTGGAGGGAGAGGGATTTGGAACCGACCTTTTTATGCGCCGTCATTCCGTTACTCCGGCACATTAAAAGCTCGACCAAAAGTTGCGTTCGCGGGGGGTTTGATTCCCAGGGTATTAGGGGGGTGTCCCCCCTAAGACGCTGGAGTGGAGGGAGAGGGATTTGAACCCTCGGACCCCTAAGGGACGAAGCCCTGAACCTCGCGCATTTGACCAGGCTCTGCCATCCCTCCGCTTTAATGTTTATACGGGAAAAGTGTTTTAATGCCGGTTGATTGGTGAGGCTGGTTTAGGGACCGGCAAGGAGGTTTCCTTGCACTTTATAACCCTGGACTAGCCTAATTACTATTGGAATGAGGAAACTGTCCCAGTCTGATTTGTGAGGATCGAGGTAGCTTCTGACTCTTTACGCTTTAAGGCGGTACCAATGGATTTAGACGAAGAAAGTTCAACTGTAATGTCAACGGTGATACGGCTCAACCGCAAAAAAGGCATTGCGCGGCCGCTCGAAGTTGTCGAGGAATGCATTGCCAACGGCCTCTCTGAAGAAGCGGCGAAGGATGCGGTTGACGAGTTACTGCAATCAAAGAAACTAGAACTAGTTAACAACGGCTTAATGGTAACGCGCGAGTTCAACGAATAATTAGGTTAATGCTTGCGCGGCTTGTTTTAGGATTTCGCGGTCTTTCTCGTAGGTCAACCGCTCCAACGCGTCTTTCAATTCCAGCCACTCGCCAGTGCGGTGTTCGTCACTCGTTATTATCGGTGTTTCGGCTTTGACGCGGGCGAGGAAGAACACGACCTGCTTCTGCCGCCGCACGCCTTTTGGCGCATGACGGCCGTTGCCGGTGTACCAGTAGATTGTTTCCGCGGTAAAGCCTTCAACCATTTCAAGCGAAGCGGCGTTGATTCCCGTTTCTTCCTTGAGCTCGCGTTTTGCGGCGTCGAGGTCGCTCTCGCCGTCTTCAACGTGGCCTTTAGCGAACGACCAGTGCCCTTCGGCGTAGTGGAGCACGAGAAACTTCTTCGCGGGCGAGGCGACTATTATTCCGGCGGAGCGCTCCATTATTGGTCGGTCACCGTCTTGATTTTGTAGGCCACGAATAAGAGGAAAACCATGGCGAGCTCTTGCTCCATGCAATTGGTTGCGTGCCAAAGGCTTTTATTTAGCCTTGTTGCAAGTGGTAAGGCTATGCACTGGTTCAGAAGGCTTTTTACACCGGGATTACACTGGATCGCAGCGGCTGGAGTGATTGCTTTAATCGGGGCAATTGCAATACAAGAAGATTATTGGGCGCGTATTGTGCTCGTCGCCCTCACGCTCGCGCTCTACGTCGCGGCAATGTTTCTTTACGGCCAGAAACTCTCCAAGAAAGCGCGTTAACTACCCGCCAACGGCTTTGATTTCCTGCAAACGCTTATATGCACGTTGTGTAATACCCAATACAATAGCAAATTGTTACCCGATTTGGTTTACGGGGTTTGTCCTTTGAGTTTAGCAAGATTACTTTTGAGTCTCCGACCCCACCTCTTTGCATCCATAGCCCTATTCCTAGTGCTTGCGGTGATGGCCGTAAGCGACGACTTCAAAACGCGGGGCATGCTTATCGCCCCCGCAATCGTTCTTTTCTTTGCCGCCCTCGCGCTCTACGGCTTGGAGTACGACGCCTTGGCCAAGAAAGCCTGAAAACGGTAAGAATACCTAAGCAACCGGATTTAAAAGCTTGTCAGGACAAATAGGTTTGCAGCCTACAGTCTTAGTCAGGGTGGTTTCAATGGCTAAATACGAACAACTAATCTCTTTCCTGAACGAGCTTCTTGACGACACGAGCGTGCCGAAGAACGTGCGCGCATCAATGGCCCGCGCAAAGGAGAGCCTAGAAAAAGAGGACGAACTCGGCGCGAGCGGCGCAATCTACGCGCTCGAAGAGGTAAGCAACGATATCAACCTCCCCATGCACGCGCGGACCATGATATGGAACATCATGAGCGAACTTGAGAGCATCAAGAACGAGTAGCTTTCTTTTTCTCGAACTCGCCGGCCATCTCGCCGTTCTCTTTGAGCACGTTGAGCACGATGTGCGTGTTGGTTCGTTCAACGTTCTCTATGGCGAGGATTTTTTTGACTAGCTTGCTGAACTCGCCCCTGCTGCGGCAGCGGGAGACGACGACTGAGTCGCTCTGTCCAGTGACGTCAAAAACCGAGACTACGCCGGGCATGAACGCTATTTGCCGTTGCACGTCGAGCAACGCGCCCTTGCGTATGGTTATCTCGGTGACGCCGACGTATTCAAAGCCTAGCTTGACGTAGTCGAGCTTGACGCCATAACCGCGTATTACACCGCTTTCTTCAAGGCGCTTGACGCGCTGGATTACTGTTGCAGGCGCAGCCTTGACGGCAACTGCCAGCTTTCTATAGGATTCGCGCGAGTTGGCGGCTAACTCTGCCAAAATCTTTTCGTCCAATTCGTCCAGAACTACTTTTTCGTCCAAAACAACCACCTTAAACACGAGATTATTGAACACTAGTTCAATTTAAGCCGTTTATTCAAGTCAAGCGTATTGTTTTGAACGGACAATATTAATAAGTTTTCGCCGCCAAGAGCTGTTGTTCCCTGTAGAAGGGGGAAGTGGTGTTTGAATGGATAATTCTAGTGACGACGCAAAACGCGAAGTACTCAGGTTGGCGGAAGAAAAGGGAGTAAAATTCGTCCTCCTTCGGTTTACGGACGTCTTGGGTACGCCGAAGAACACTGAGATAACGGTTTCCAAGCTCGCCGACGCGTTGGCGGATGGGATATGGTTTGACGGGTCGAGCATCGAAGGCTTTACGCGCATTCACGAGAGCGACATGCTTCTCGTACCGGACGCCTCGACTTTCGCAATACTACCGTGGACTGACGGTAAAGTAGCGCAAATAGTGTGCGATATTAATACGGACGAGAAGAAGCCGTTCGAGGGTGACCCGCGTTACCTGCTCAAAAAGGCGCTTGAACGCACTAGGAGCCAGGGCTTCGAGTACAATGTGGGCCCCGAGCTAGAGTTCTTCCTTTTCACGGACAAGAACGGCGGCGGAACCGTGCCAACGCCCTCGCCGCACGACGCTGCGGGGTACTTTGACTTATCCCCGATGGATTTGGCCGCAGAAGTGCGGCGAGAAGTCGTTCCCGCGCTCGAGGCGATGGGCCTGGAAATCGAGATGCTTCACCACGAGGTGGCGCCCGGACAGCACGAGATAGACTTCAAGTACGGCAACGCTCTGGCAATCGCCGACAGCGTGATGACCTACAAGATGGCGGTCAAAACAATCGCGGCAAGGCACGGCCTTTACGCCAGTTTCATGCCAAAACCCATTTACGGGATTAACGGTAGCGGTATGCATGTGCACCAAAGCCTCTGGCGGGGCGGAGAAAACGCGTTTTACGACGACGGTGACGAACACAACCTCTCGCCCGTCGCCAAGCACTATATTGCAGGCCAGCTCTCGCACGCGCGCGGCCTCGCCGGCGTGGTCGCACCCACGGTCAACAGTTACAAGCGGCTCGTGCCGGGCTACGAAGCACCCGTTTACGTTTGCTGGGGACAAACCAACCGGAGCGCGCTCATCCGCGTACCCAAACTTATGCGCGGCAAGACCGCATCGCTTAGGTGCGAGCTTCGTTGCCCCGACCCGTCGAGCAACCCGTACCTCGCCTTCGCCGCAATGCTCGAATGCGGTATGGATGGAATCACGAAAAAGATTGCCGCACCAAAACCAGTCGAGGAAGACGTCTACGATTTTGACGATGCTAAGCTCGCATCGTTCTACATCAAGACACTGCCCGCGTCACTCGACGAGGCCATGGCTGAGGCATCCGCAGATGAAGTGGTTAAAGGAGCGCTGGGCAAGCACGCGTTTAAGACGCTGCAGGAATCCCAGCGCGCCGAGTGGGACGCCTACCGTTTGCAGGTCACGCCGTGGGAATTAAGCGAGTATTTGCCGAGACTCTGAAACTAAAGGCGCCCCAAGGAGGCCCACGGCCTAGCTAGAAAGCCCCAGCGCTTTTGCCTAGCCCGTTAAAAAGGTTTTCCGGCACTACTAATAGTAACAGTAGTAAGAGCCCGGGCGGGTTTCACGGTGGTTTTAATGCGCGTATTAAGTACTGAACTGGTTGGAAAGGATGGAGAACAAGTCGAGTGCGGCGGCTGGGTGCGCAGCGTCAGGGAAATGGGCAAGATGGTCTTCGTAGTAGTCGCCGACCGTCAAGGCAAGTTCCAAGTTGTTTTCAAAGAGCCCACCGTTGTTGAAAAGGCCAAAAAGCTCGGCCTCGAAGACGTTGTCGTCGTCAGGGGCAAGGCGAAGAAGGACGAGCGCGTGAAAGAAGGCGGGGCCGAAGTCGAAGCAACCGACTTAGAGGTGCTAGCAATAGCGGACAGGAGCCTGCCCGTTGATATCGCTGGCAAGACCGAGACGAACTTCGAGGCTCGCTTCGACCACCGCGTGCTCGACTTGCGCCGCGAGAAGCCACAGAACTTGTTCCGCATCCAGCACACGATTTGCCAAGCGTTCAGAGAGTACCTTTCCAACGAGGGATTCATCGAAATCCATACCCCAAAAATCATTTCCACGGGCACCGAGGGCGGAGCCAACCTTTTCCCCGTAGTCTATTTCGACCGCGAAGCGTTTCTCGCGCAGTCACCACAATTCTACAAACAGATGCTTGTGGGCAGCGGCTTCGAACGCGTCTTTGAGCTCGCACCGGTATTCCGCGCTGAAGACCACGACACGCCGTTCCACTTGAACGAGTACATTTCGCTCGACTTCGAATTCGGTTTCATCAAAAACGAAGAAGACGTCATGAAGCACACTGCGGGCAGCATAGCGCACATCTTTACGCGCCTGAAGGAAAAGAACTCACGAGAGTTGGCGTTCTTCGGAATTGATTTGCAAGTACCCCAATTACCCGTTCCTGTGGTGCATTACTGGGATTTGCCCGACGTTTTCAAGAAGGTGGGACACGATTTCCCCGACCCGTTGGGCGATTTGTCCCGCGAAGAGGAGAAGAAGTTGTACGAGTACAGCAAGAAAGAGTTCGGCAGCGATTTTCTGTTCGTCGACAACTACCCAGCGGTCAAACGCCCAGCTTATACTATGCCTTACGAGCCCAACCCGAAGTACACGCGGGGCTACGACTTGCTTTACAAGGGCCTTGAAATCGTGACTGGCGGCCAGCGCATCCACCAGTACGATTTATTGCAGGAAAAGTTCAAGGAAAAGGGCTACGATGTGGACAACTTCGA
>MNVH01000051.1 GCA_001871595.1 Candidatus Micrarchaeota archaeon CG1_02_55_22
ACAAAATCAATTCGTTCTTGAAAGAACACAACGAGCGCAAGGAGAAAGCGCGCAAAACGCTCGAGAAAACGCTGCTTTGCTAGACGCTAAAAGAAATAAAACAAAGGCCGAGCGCGAGCAAGGCCGGAAAAGAAAAAAGAAGAGGGGGGCGAAAACGCCCCGACTGAATCTATTGTGCTGCTGCCAATCCGGCTAAAGCGCCGAGACCGACTGCGCCGAGAGCTGCTGCGAACATGAACGCCAGCACAAGTGCCAGTAAGAATACCAGCACCAGCAGGACGATTATCACAGCGACAGCGCGACCGGTCGAGAACGCGTGCACTTCCTTCAAGGCAAGTACGAGCAAGTACAGACCGTACAACACCGCGAGTATGCCGAGCCACGGGATTCCGCTTAAGAGCATTATCACGGGCGCGTAGAGCGAAGTCACGTAGAACTGGTCGGTGAACTCGCCTTTACCGCCGAGAATCTTAGCGACAACCCACAAGATGAGTGTGCCGACGAGACCGCCGATTATTGCGCCCACTATACTGCTAACTACTACGCCGGGCAATGCAATCCAAGCGCCCAACAAGAGCGAACCGAGGACTGCGCCCAGCAAGCCGCCTACCGCGTAATTCAGCGCGCCGGTAGCCAAATCTGCTTTGCGCTTCTCTGCTTTGAACGTTGCTTCGGGTTTAGTTACCGCAGCAGTCCACGTTGAAACCATCTTATTGAGATCCATGTATGGGAAATCACCGCAAGGTAATAGAAAAAGCCGCTTAATAAAACGCATAGGGTTACGACAACTAACGAAGTTTCGCAATTTTGGCGAGCCGACGCTTGTGACGCGCCTCACCGCTAAAATCAGTGCCAAGCCACAGCAACGCCATTCTTAAAACGTCCTGCGGCTTCTGCGTGCGGCCGCCAAAACAAGCCACGTTTGAATCGTTGTGTTCGCGAGACAACCGCGCGACATCGTCGCTATAAACCAGCGCCGCACTTATTCCCGCAACTTTGTTGGCCGCGATGCACATTCCAATGCCAGAACCGCACACGAGTATTCCGCGCGAACCCTGTTCCGTTACCACGCTTTTCGCGACTTTCGCGGCAAAATCAGGATAATCAACCGACTCCTCGCTTGTCGTGCCAAGGTCGACGACGTCGAAACCTTGTTCGGAAAGCTCTGCCTTGAGTAACTCCTTTGTTTGGAAACCGCCGTGGTCGGCGCCGAGAAAGACTTTCATACGTTTACACAAACGATTAACTAGTTTTTAACACTAACCACTTTGCATGCCCGGACGAACTAGCAGAACAGAGAGAACGTTCCCACTAATACCCGGAACGCCGCGAGAACTAGCCGTACTGGAAAGAAACCTCGCAAGCCAGAACTATGTACCCCGAAACAATGCTGCTCTGGCGCTCGGAACGCACGAGCACCCGTTCGCCACCGACATTTTGATACACGCCGCTAGAACTTCAACCGTCGAAAGCACGCGATTTATGGCTGCAAGCAAGCTCATTAACCGCCTTGACGAAAGCGCGATACCATTCTGGATTACGCGATTACAGGCCCCCGACTTTCTAGTAAGAGAATGCGCCGAAGCCGCCTTGACCGCCTACCCCCACGAAGCCGTAGCAACGCCTTTGATAGAAAAACTTGGCACAGTCATAAACCCACAAAACCCAAAACAACGAGAACTAAGAACAAAACTTCAAGCACTCCTGCACGTCCTGCGCCAAGAAATACTATTCAACAAAACTCCGGTGCCAGCTCCTAGCGACCGCGGAGCGTACGCAATACTACAACAAGAACCGCTCACACACCCGCAAGCCCTCGTCACGTTCCACGCAGAACTCGCCAACCACGCCCGAAGAACACGCGTGGACTGGATGATGCGCGCCCGCGAAGTAAGGGACGAACACGCCCGACGCTTCCCGCCCGACGAACAATTCCCCCCGACAACGCCCGAACAACTAAGAATACGCCACGCCTGGAGCCACTACTTCAACCAAGAAATGGTACGCCAAATAGAAGAAAGCGCCGAAACATTTCAAGGCCCGCGTCCGGGACCCGCACGCTTCAAACACTACCCGAAACGCCGCTAGCCAAGAAATTCTTCAACGACAAGAAATGCGGCTCCGGAATTTTATCGCGTTCAAACCAACCCCAAGAATCATTCTTCTCCGGCTCCCGCGACAAAGGCTCGCCACTCACCCAATCGCACTCAACAAACACGGTGACGTAATGCTTCGCTTCCGGGTCGAGCTCGTTAAACAAATCGTTTGTTACGCAGAGAACACGCGGGTTGCCTACAACAACACCCGTCTCTTCGAGCGTCTCACGAATCGCGCAATCGCCGAACGACTCTCCGCCCTCTAAATGACCGCCCGGAAAATGCCAGTGGCCCGGCTGGCTGCGCGACAAACGCCTGCCCGCCAAGACCTTGCCGTCTTTCTTCACAATAACGCCCACGCCAACGCGCGGCCTTTCAACAACCATTGCCACGTTAAGGTTTTGAAAGGAATTAAAGCGTTGCTAAACCGGATAAAACCAAACCCCCCGCAAGCCTTTTATGCCACCCCTGCGATAAGCAATTCTTATGCCAAACGAAATCCGCCTCGTAGGATTCGACGCGAGACCGTTTAGAATCGGCAAGCCCTCCCCGCTGGCTCGCCGCAGACTCGAAGCCGCCAAGCGAGAGGTTGAAGGCGCGCGCAAAGTCGCGCTGCCAATCGTAGGCGAAAAGTCCTTGGTCCGACTTGCACGCGAGGCTTCACGTCACGAAGAACTCGACGAAGCCGACCGCGAACGCATTTCCAGCGCCGCGGTGCAATACGCCGAGAACGAAGTACACCCGCCCATACCCCTGACAAGATTAGCCCGCCAGCTCTCTGGAATCGACACGCTCACACAATTTAACAACGCCGTGCTCGCAGGCTACTTCGGCGACCTGGCGGCGCTTCACTCCCACGCCGAAGAACACGGCACGCAAATAGTGGCACTTGAATCGGCGCAGATACGACAACAAATACGAACACCGAAAAGCGAACGCGAAACAAGTCAAACACCGACGCGGTCAAGCAGACAAATGAGCCGCAATAAAGAGATACGCGGAGAGGCGCGCAGAATGTTTGAAGCCCTCGGCGGACTTGAACCAAAACGTGGGCTTGAACCAGAAGAGAAGCGCCTGCAAGACGCGGCTCGAGAAATTGCCCGAAAGAAACCCGAAACAGTTATAGCCGACGCGTCAATCTACCGGCACGTGTCAGGCTCCAAGCATACAGCTATTTCCAAACGAAGAGTCATAGCCTCGCCGCTGCAACGCGTAAGATTCGGTCTCTAAAAAAAAGTGATAGCGTGGGAGGCGGGATTCGAACCCGCGAAGCGCTTGCGCGCGAACAGCTTTCGGCCACTACAGCTGCAATTGATAGCAGGCTGCCGCCATGGCCACTAGGCGACTCCCACGTAAAGCTTTTGCTTGCAAAAGTATTAAAGCGTGCGTTTGCGCTCAACGGCGCCTGGGTGTATACTCGCGAACGACCTCGTTGAGCCCGGACAAATTAGGATGATGTAAGGGGTCAAAGCGCGGGTTCACAACGAAACGCCCGCTTCGAATGTGCCAGTAACCCAAAGCCCACTCGACCGGCAACTTTCCACCCAAAGCAACCGCCAAAGCATCAGGCCGCTTGTTACGAGGAATCCGGGCACGGCCTTCAACGCGGTCACGCAACACTTCGAGCGCAGAATCCGGAATCAAGAACACGAAGTGGTGTGTCGAACCGTTGTGCGTGCGTGCCAAGTTCTCACGGAAAGACACGTCAACACCCGCATGCTCGGTGGCAACAGAGGAAAGCGTGCCGTACTTTTCGATTCCCGTATCAAGACCATCCGCCTTGATGGACCTTGCGGCACCCGCGCCAGTGCGGTGAATCAAAAGCATTCCCCGCCCACCGGGACGCGACGCCAACTTTGCAGCTATAACGGAAACGTTCGGGAGAGTCACGATAACATTAACTCTATTACATCTCGCGCCGTGCCGACGCGCTCGATACGGATTCTTTGCGAGAGTGATTCCTCGTTACGGATTTCTTGGCCAGCCGCGACGATGAAAAGCGTCTTGCCCGCGTCTGCCGCGGCGGCAATCTTCTCATCAATACCGTCAACCACGCCCAAAGCACCGGATTCCGAAACGGTCGCGCTCACGATTACGTCGCTGCGAACCGTCCGCCCGGCTGCAAGGCTGGCGATACCCACGGTAAAGAGAGCGCCCGCGCTCTCGCCCGAAACAACGCGGCTACCGACTACGCCAACCTCAATATCGTACTGTTCAAAGCTCGCGCCCACCGCGCTCGACGCGGCAACCCGCGCCTTACGCAAACTATTCTCAACGTCCTGCTTAAAGAAAGCGTTATCGATATCAACAAGCATGCGGCCGGTGCCGGGACGGAGAGTAAGCGTAAACGGAACTATAGCACCGGTACCGTCCTCGAGAACGGCGGGCGCAAAGAGGCGTACTTGTGAGGGCGTCTCACGGGGAATGTTGAACGACAAGAGAAACGCAGCCAGTACCGCGATTACAATTATTGCGGCGAAAGCGGCACGGTTCACTGCACGCCACCGGAAAAGAATTCAACTGCCTGTAGGACGTCGCGCGCTTCAAGAATAGTTATCCCGATTTCGTCGTCCACCCGTACCAAGACGTCGCGCGTCTGACAGCTCTTGACCGATGAAGAACCACTCTTAGTTTCAGTACACACCTGACGCGGAACGATTTCTTCTGCCTCGCCGCGCGGCACAACCATGCGCGTGAAACCCGCTTCCTTCGCGGCACGCGCCTTCTCGAGCACGCCACCGACCTGGCCGATGAAGCCTTCCTCGGTAATCGTACCCGTAATCACGGTATCATTTCGAGGAGTCTTGCCCTGTAACAACAAAAGCGTTGCAACCGCCATGGCAGCGCCAGCACTGCTGCCCCCAACGGTCGCCGAAGGAGCGCTCATCGTGTAATGCAAATCGTAGTCTGCATCGTTTATGGTGGCGTAGCGGCGCGCGACGGCAATCGCAGTCTTAAGCGATGCCTGCGTCTCGTCGTTAAGAATGGGGTTGTTCTCGTTGAAAGCGATGAAGACTTTGCCCGTTCCTGGCCGCATCTCGACGAGCAGCTCGGCGAGACGGCCAACTCCGTTGGAATCCACCGCGGGCAGAGTCATTAGAGCACGCGGGGTGGTGGGCAGAGCAATTGTTGGCATGGGCGTGGGCGAAGCGCTTGACGCCGGAGCCGGCAGGGCGTTGTAGCCAGCAAATAGCCCGACGACTACGAGTATTATCAGTACTGCAAGCAGGACGCGCCGTGAAAGCGTTACAATCATTAGCAAGAATAATGTCGCGAGGGTTGAAAAGCGTTGTGAGGACGTCTGTTGGCTGTCGGCCAACGACGCGCGCAAAGCCAGCAGACTCATCTGTTGGCGTGCACTCCAACGATGCCAGCGAAACTCGGTTTCGCTTGGTTGCTTGCGAAAGCGTGTGGCCGGCGTCCTTGGTCGAACGATTGGGTTTCGCCTTCAGCAGCACCCGTTTCTCAGCCTTGGGTCCCGCGAGCACCCGTCCTGCAGCTTAGAGTTGCTCCTTCCGGCCTGGCTCGGTTCGCTCCAGCACGAGTAACGCGGGTCAAAGCGTCGTCGGCGTAGCACCGTTCGGGCTTGGCCCACTCGGCCTGGCAAGGTTGCCGCCAGCCCTAAAGGGGATTTGGCTTACAGGGCACCCCTAGCTCCCCGGCTGTCCGGCCACACATAAGAATAGTGCGGCAGCTGTTTTTATAACGACGGGTTGCCAACGACAGCATTTTATACGACGAAAACGTGTTTTTATCGTAATGAGCAAGATACTCGTCTTTGCGGCACTCATCGTCGTTCTAGCCCCGCTCGCTTTCGCCGCGCCGGGAACATGCGACGACTCTTCGTTCAAGGGCGTATGCGTTGTCGCCAGCGACCCCGGAACCGGAACTGGTTCGGCAAGCGCGGCAGAGCTAGCGAATTTGGCAGCCAAGTACGTCGGACGTCTTAGGTACGTTTGGGGTGGAACCTCGCTGGTCACGGGCGCGGACTGCTCGGGCTTCGTGCAATCGCTCTACCAGCAAGGCGGAGTGGTATTACCGCGTCTTGCATCGCAGCAGTACCGCGTCGGCACGCCGGTAGAGAAAAGCCAGCTGCAACCCGGCGATTTAGTCTTCTTCGAAAATACTTACAAGCGAGGCATCAGCCACGTCGGCGTATTCCTACAAGGATGCACGGTAATCCATGCGCCGGGAACCGGTAAGACAGTTAAGTACGACGATATTTGCAGCGGTTATCTGGCACAACACTACGCTGGAGCCAGACGCGTCGCGTAAACAAGTCTTTTATTCAACGCAAGCGTTCAAATAGTCATGCGAATGCTTCTCGCGTCATTGTTTTTCTTAAGCGCTCTTGTTGCATTCACGTTCAGCGCACCGGGAACATGCGACGACGCGTCTTTCAATGGAGTGTGCGTTGTCGCCAGCGACGCTGGCGCAGGCGGCGCGATTGATTACGGCAACGCGGATTTAACTAACGGCATAGTGCCCGTGCCAGGGCGTATAACTAGCCTAGTGGGCGACCCGCGTTCCGGCAGCAAGGCAGGGCATCATGGTATCGACATTGCTGCGCCGGTTGGTACGCCAATCAAGGCTTTCCTTTCCGGTACGATTGTACGGGCAGGCGCAAGCGGCGGCGTTTACGGAAACGTGATTGACATAGAGCACGGCAACGGGTACAAGACGCGTTACGCGCACTTGAGCCGCATTGACGTTGCCGTGGGGCAGACCGTCTCACGCGGCCAGCTATTGGGCGCGGTCGGCATCAGCGGCAGGAGTACCGGCCCGCACATGCACTTTGAACTCTACCAATCAGGACAACTACTTAACGCGTGCAACGTTTTTGGCTGCAGGCGCGGCAGCCGCGTGGCGTAACTACGAAATTCGAAGCCTGCCCAAAGCATTAAAATAAGCTTTTTACACGAGTCTATCTCCAGAGGTGGATTTAGAAATGGCAAAAGTGAACGCTAACTACGGCAAGCTCGCAGCAGGATACTTATTCCCCGAAATAGGGCGAAGGACTAAAGCGTTCCTAGATGCAAATCCAGGCGTCACCGTGATGAAGCTCGGAATCGGCAATACCACCGAGGCACTAACACCAACTATTCTTGCCGGCCTCCGGCAGGGTGTGGAGAAGCTCGCCGACAACTCTACTTACACGGGTTACGGCGACGAGCAAGGCGACTCGCGCTTGCGCCAAGCGATTGCGGAAACCTACGCGAAACAGGGAGCACAAATCGAGGCAGGCGAAGTCTTCGTGAGCGACGGCGCCAAACCGGACGCGGCAAACCTCCAATCAATCTTCTCACAAGACGCAACCATAGCCGTGCAAGACCCCGCCTACCCCGTGTACGTCGACAGTAACGTGATTGCGGGCCGCACCGGCGCCAGCAAGGACGGCACCTACGACGGCCTTGTGTACATGAAGTGCGATGAATCCAATGGATTCTTTCCCCACCCGCCAGAAGTGAAAGTCGACCTGATATACTTGTGCAGCCCAAACAACCCGACGGGAGCGGTTGCAACAAAAGAACAACTAAAAGAATTCGTCGACTACGCGCGAAAAAACAAGGCAATAATAATCTTTGACGCCGCGTACGCCGAATACATTTCGGACGAGTCACTGCCGCGCACGATATACGAAATAGATGGCGCGAAAGAGTGCGCGATAGAGATAAACAGCTTCTCTAAAACAGCGGGCTTCACCGGTGTCAGGCTGGGCTGGACAACAGTACCCAAAGCACTAGTCGCAGAGGATGCTGAAGCCGGCAAAATCAATTCTTTATGGAACCGACGGCAATGCACCATGTTCAACGGAGCGTCCAACATCGTGCAAGAAGGCGGCCTCGCTGCACTCTCACCACAAGGCTCGACCGAATCGGCTAAACTCATCGAGTACTACATGGGCAACGCACGCGTAATCGTTGACGGGCTCAAGGCCAAGGGACTCACCGTTTACGGCGGCATCAACGCGCCCTACGTCTGGCTAAAGACCCCCAACGGAATGAAGTCGTGGGACTTCTTCGACAAACTCTTGAAAGAATGCCACGTTGTCGGCACGCCGGGAAGCGGCTTCGGCCCGGCAGGCGAAGGGTACTTCCGGTTAAGCGCTTTCGGCCACCGCGAAAACATCGAGAAGGCAATCGAAAGCATCAAGGCAAACCTGGTATTGTAAATGAATAAACTCCCGCCATTCAGCAAGACGCAAATAGAACAAATAATCGCGGCAGGCAACCCCACACCGTTTCATTTGTACCTCGAGAAGCCGATTCGCGAGAATGCGAAGCGCTTGACTAAAGCGTTTGCCTGGAACGACGGTTTCCGCGAATACTTCGCGGTCAAAGCAACACCCAACCCGCACATCCTCAAAATCTTGCGAGAGGAAGGGTTCGGAGCGGACTGCAGTTCCATGCCTGAGCTACTGCTAGCGGAAAAAGTCGGCATCACGGGTGAAGGAATCATGTTCACGTCGAACGACACGCCAGCCAACGAGTTCGTGAAAGCCAAGGAACTCGGCGCAATAATCAACCTTGACGACATAAGCCACATTCCCTTCCTCGAAAAAGCCGCGGGCATACCAGAACTCATCTGTTTCCGTTACAATCCGGGCCCGCTGCGGGAAGGAAACACGATTATCGGCAAGCCCGAAGAAGCAAAGTACGGCTTGACTAAACCCCAGCTCTTCGAGGCGTACAAGACCATGCGCGACAAAGGCGTTAAACGCTTCGGAATCCACACCATGGTCGCATCCAACGAACTCAACCCTGACTATTTTGTTGCAACCGCAGAAATGCTCTTCGACCTCGTCGCCGAACTATCCGCGGCACTGGGCATAACATTCGAGTTCATCAACATCGGCGGAGGAATCGGAATACCCTACAAACCCGAACAACAAAGCGTTGATTTGGAACGCGTGAGCGCGGGAATCAAAGCCAAATACGAAGAAAAAATCACTGGGAAAGGCCTGCCACCCCTGCGGTTGTATATGGAGAACGGACGAATGATAACCGGCCCGTATGACTACCTAATCACGCGCGTCCTCCACCTCAAGCACACCTACCGAAACTACGTGGGCGTCGACGCGTGCATGGCCAACCTCATGCGGCCCGCGCTGTACGGTGCTTACCACCACGAAACCATCCTCGGCAAGGAGCACGCGCCGGCAGACCACATCTACGACGTGACCGGCTCGCTTTGCGAGAACAATGACAAGTTCGCAATCCAACGCAATCTACCGCACGTCGAAGTCGGCGACTTAATCGCGATTCACGACGCGGGAGCGCACGGCTACGCCATGGGCTTCAACTACAACGGCAAACTAAGAAGCGCCGAGCTCCTCTTTAAGGAAGACGGAACCGTAAAGAAGATACGCCGCGCCGAAACCGTGGACGATTATTTCTCTACGCTCGACTTTGATTCGCTCTAGCAACGCCAACCCGCGCAACCACACGAGTAACAGTACTCATCGTGGCCGGTATAGCCATAATAATAGCCGTAACCATCAAAGCGGGACGGGTAGTAATAGGTTGAAGGAAAAGAGTTGGACGCGTAGTACGAACCGTAGGCTGGGCCGTACGCGTAGGATGAACCGTACGAATACGCGTTGCCCGAACTGAAACCGAACGCTTCGAACCCGCCCGAAGACGCTGACGAAACACCGTAATTGACTGTCCGTTCATAGTGGGACCACGAATCGCTCTTATAAGAAGAAGTCTGCACGTGAGAATAAGTAACCGGACCGGTCGAACCCGTGTACCACGAGTTCTCCGCACCAAGCCAGCTCGCCCCAACAACGAGCGAGGAAAAAAGCAGCAACGCGAACGCGAGGGACACTTTCATGGCTCTTTAGTGCAGCAATCCGTTCTTAAGCCTTTTCACAAAGCCAAGAATCCGGCGATAAACGCCAAAAAAGGCAGGCAAAGCGACCAAGATAGTTTTTTATAGTTGCTCCAACTGATGAGTAGGAAGGCACAAAGCCTTCAGAAAAGGCTTTTTCTGCTTGTTTACAGGAGGCGGTTTTGAATGGAGAGCATTGTTTCTGACGCATTGAAGAGCGGGGCCGCAACGGCCAAGAAATTAGACGATTTCGACGCCAGCGACTTCCAGATGCCACGAATCGTCGTAGTCGGAAGCGGCGGAGCAGGCTGCAACTCTATCAACAGGCTCGCCCGCGCCGGAATCAAGGGCGCTGACTTAATCGCGGTCAACACCGACCGCATGCACTTGAACATCATCAGCGAAGCCGCCAAGAAGATACTCATTGGAGCCAGCATCACTCGCGGGCTAGGCGCAGGCGGATACCCGGAAGTCGGAGCGAAAGCCGCCGACGCGAGCCGCGACGCACTCGAAAAAATCCTTGACAAGACCGACCTCATGTTCCTTACCGCAGGAATGGGCGGCGGCACAGGCACCGGAAGCGCACCAATACTCGCACAAATCGGCAAGAAAATGGGCGCGATAGTAATCGGCATAGTCACTTACCCGTTCGCGCTCGAACGCGCACGCTTGGAGAAAGCAGACCAAGGCCTTGAAGCACTCAAAGCCGAAGCAGACACAATAATCATAATCGACAACAACCGCCTCGTCGAAATCGTTCCCAACCTGCCAATCGACCAAGCATTCAACGTAGCCGACGAAATCATCGCCCGCGCAGTACGCGGAATAACGGAAACAATAACCACGCCTTCACTGGTTAACTTGGACTTTGCCGACGTGCGCGCCGTGATGACCAACGGCGGCGTCTCAATGATCGCAGTAGGTGAGGCGAAAGGAACCAACCGCGTCGACGACGTGGTCCGCAACACGCTCTCGCACGCACTGCTCGACGTTGATTACACCGGCGCGACCGGCGTACTACTCCACATCACGGGCGGCCCCGACATGACGCTCGGCGAATGCAACTCCATAGGCGAACGCTTGACCGAAAAAGTTGACCCGCACGCAACCGTGATTTGGGGCGCAAGAATCGACCCCGCAATGGAAGGCAAGATAGAGGCAATCGCCATCTTCACCGGCATAAAGTCGCCCTACGTGCTCGGACGCCAAGTGCGCACGCCAACAAACAAAGGACACGGACACAAACCCGGCGAAATCGACGACATCGAATTCTTATAGAACGCGACGGCCGGACGCCCTATTTTTCCGGCCAAAAACTCTTTTTTAAGCTTTCTGATATAATCAGCAATGCGTCTTACTCTGGACGGCAACCGGTCAAGATTGGTGACGCCTCGCTGCCCGCAACGCACACCCTGACAATCTTGACGGCGGGCTGCGTGTCGGCGCACACGATGAAGAATGCTGGCGCCTCGCTTGACGTCATGCCTGTAGTCGTCAGCTTAGCTTCTGCAACCGTGTAAGGACCTACC
>MNVH01000070.1 GCA_001871595.1 Candidatus Micrarchaeota archaeon CG1_02_55_22
TGTCTGTTTTTGGACTACTTGCACCCTTAAACGACGGTGCGCTATGCAAAGGATTAAATACTACGACTTAGACTAATAGTTTCCCTACAAAATTTTGGCGAATTTTGGAGTAAGTGGATGCGAGAGGAAAGGCGAAACGACTTATCGGATTGCCTCCTTGGGGTTGCCTTGAGCTCTCGTACCACTCACATCTTACGTCCCTACTATTGGCCGGGCCTTTTCGGCGAACTTAGTTTTTTTTCTTCAATCTCCTCCTTGTGAAATACTTACACCATCCTACTATATATATTTTACGCTTTCTCCTACCTTTATTTGGCGAATAGGGTTAGTAGAGGTCTCCATTTCGTAAATGAAGGATTCTAGAGTGTTTTTAGATTCCTGGTCGGGGCTGGGCTAATGTTGTTTTCGGGTCAGCATCGTCCGCAGCTCAAAACCAGCGACGCATCACTCCCCTATTGGCGTATAATCGGCTTAACCGAATATGCGCAGGGGGTGACGTTAAAGCCGAAGCGCGTGGCTAGGTTAATGCGTAACCAAGAGCCCAACACGTCTGCGGCATTCTGCATGTGCTAGTATACTTAATTGGTACTTAAAAGCTTTTCTAGACGTACTTGCAATTGCGGGTTTTGGCCGAATGGCGTGTTATTTCGCTTGCCATAAGTGTTATAAGCTTCTACCCACAAAATTAATTCGCTTTAACGTGTTTAACTCTTAGCAGGTGCAGTAATTTGTACAATCTCGTCCGGTTCAAGGAAAGCGTCCGAATACCGCCCAGTTTATTCGGCGACAACATGCCTGCGGCCGCGCTGCAAATCCTCCGGGAGGAATACGAACGCACGGTGCAACGCGAGCAAGGAATAATTATCAGTTTACACAATGCCGAAATACTTTCAAAGGGTAGGATAATTCCGGGCGACGGCGCAGCTTATTTCGATGTTGAATTCGACGCGCTCGTCTTCGACCCGCGTGTCAACGAGATAATGCTCGGTCCGGTCAGCGAGATCGTCGAGTTTGGCGCGTTCGTCCGGTTGGGCCCGATTGACGGTCTAGTGCACGTTTCACAGGTCGCCGACGATTTCTTTACGTTCGACAAGAAAAAAGGCGTCCTCATCGGAAAGAAGACGAAGGCCGTGATAAAGAAGGATGACGCTTTGAAGGTCAAGATTGCCACGGTCAGCTTGAAAGACAATATTCCCAACAGCAAGATTGCGCTTACAATGAGGCCTGCAGGTTTGGGCAAGGCGAAGTGATTTTAGAATGGTCGAGAAAGCTTGTATAAAATGTCGGCTCATAGTTTCGGGCGATGTGTGCCCGACGTGCCATGAGTCAGAGCTCACCAAGACGTTCGAAGGCTACATTCTCGTAGTCAACCCCGAGGGCTCTCAGGTCGCCGAAGCCATTGGCGCCAGGGTGCCCGGTCGTTACGCGTTGAAGATAAAATAGGTGGATTTTCTTATGAAGCTTGAAATAATCAGCGAAAAGCAGAACGATTTATTGCAACGAAAGGAAGTAGTCGTCCGTGTCGCCGGTGGAAAGGCCCCGACGCGGCTGGAACTCCTTGAGGAAGCGCCTAAGGTATTGAAGACTGAGCGCGCATGCATTGTAGTCAATTCAATAACGCCCACTTACGGCGCTAACGGCGTCACCGCCCAAATCGATGTTTACGCTTCGCCCGACGCACTCAAAAAGTTCGCGCACCCCAAGCTAGTCGCACGCGGTGAGCCGAAGAAAGAAGAGAAGAAGTGATATTGAATGGCAAAAGAATCTAAGGGAAAAGCCAAGAAGGCAAGCAAGGGCCCACAGCCCTACAAGGCAGGCCGCCCGTGCCCCAAGTGCGGTCCCGGAACCAACCTCGGCGCCCATTCCAATCGCCTTGCGTGCGGCAAGTGCGGCTATACCGAAATGACTTCGACGGAAAAGAAGTAAGCTAGTCCGGAGAATCTTATTTTTCCAGCGCTAGCCTTGGTGTTTGGCTAAGTAATTGCGTAGTTGGGTTTGCCAGAATATGGTAATCGTGTAGATTGCAGGGCGTTCGTGGTTTTCTGTCGATTGAAATAGTTCGATGACACCGTGCTTAAGGCCTGCTGCGATTACTTCTTCGGATAGTTCTGCTTTAGCAGTAGGTATTCGGCGTGTTTGGCGGAATGCTTTAACTAGGGCGAGTGCGTGTTCGTGGCTTATCTGTTCAGTTCTTACAAGTTCGGCCAAAGTCATGTTTAAGCTATTCCACCGGTACTATTAAATTGTTCCGCCCGGCTTATAACTTATACGCAGTTCTTCTAGCTAGTTGTGCTAGTACGGAAGATATAACGTACTGAGGCGGTTAAATCGTGAACGAAAAACCTGTTTTCAAGAGCCTTCAATCCTATTCTTGGAAAGACGTCGAGGCGCAAGTGTCCTCTTACTGGAAATCCGCCAAAGTGCCCGAGCGCCTGTCGAGCCACCGCGTTGGCAAGAAAAAGTTCTTTTTGTTGGACGGCCCGCCCTACGTCAACGCGTTGCCGCACGTGGGCCACGTCAAAACAACTACTTACAAGGACGTGTGGACGCGCCTGCGTTACATGCAGGGCTTTGATTGCCACGTGCAGCCCGGTTTCGACACGCATGGGTTGCCGGTCGAGGTCATCGTTGAGAAAGAGCTTGGCCTCACTTCAAAGCGTGACATTGTCGAGAAAGGAATCGACAAGTTTGATGCGGCGTGCTTTGAGAAGATTGCCGACAACGAGAAACACTGGCTATCCTACTACAAGCGCTTGGGTGCATGGCGCGGATTCTTCGAGCCCTACTTCACTTACAAGAAGGCCTATGTCGAGTCGGCGTGGTGGACTTTCAAGCAGTTGCATGAGCGGGGCTTTGTAGCGCGCGGCATGCGCTCTATTCACTGGTGTCCCCACTGCGAGACGGCTTTGTCGGGCTACGAAGTAAGCGATTCGTACAAGATGATGACTGACCCGAGCATTTTCATAAAATTCAAGGTAAAAGGCACGAAGAATGAGTACTTGCTCGTTTGGACCACTACGCCGTGGACCCTGCCAGCCAACGTTGCCATCGCAGTCGCACCTAAAGAGAAGTACGTCAAGGCCGAAACAATGGTCGACGGCGAAAAACAAGTTTTCATACTCGGCAAATCGCGTGCGAAGCCCTTGCTTGAAGAGAAGCTGGGCTTGTCGTACAAGATTCTTTCCGAGTTCTCTGGCACGGAGCTTGACGGATTGGAGTACGAGCCGATTATAGATTCGGAATCCCAGCACCAACTCGATTCGCAGCCGCAGGCACGCAAAGTCTATTTGAGCATCTCCATAATGGTCCGAAAGAAGTACAAGAAGCACGTAAAGTCCGAGGAAACCGGTTCTGTAACTGGTAAGGACGAGGGCGCGGAGTTCGAGGAATTCGTTACGTTGGCTGAAGGCACGGGTCTGGTGCACTGTGCTCCAGGTCACGGGTTGACCGACAATATGTTCGGCAAGCACCACCATCTCCCGGAACTCTCACCCGTCGACGAGCAAGGAAAATTCACTTGCGACGTGTCAATGTGGCAGGGTCGCTTCGTCAAAAGCGCTGACAAGGAAATCATCCCCTACCTTGAAGAACGCGGGTCGCTCCTGTTGGCCGAGAAAGTAACGCACAGTTACCCATTGTGCTGGCGTTGCAAAACACCACTAGTTTTCCGTCTAAGCGAACAGATTTACTTGAGCGTGGAGCCCATCCGCGAAGAAATGCTTTCCGACAACGAGGACACCAACTGGATGCCCGAGTTCGGTCGCGAAGCGTTCGGCAACTGGGTTGCCGCGGCAAATGACTGGTGCATCTCGCAACAGCGTTTCTGGGGAATACCAATACCGTTATGGAAATGCGTTGATTGCGGTGCGTCGCACGTGGTTGAAAACGCTGCCGAGCTCGAAACGGCGTCGGGAAAGAAGCTCGACGACTTGCACCGGCACGTGGTCGATTCAATAGTTCTGCCTTGTAAAGCGTGCGGCGGCGAGTCTCGCAGGATACCGGACATATTCAACGTGTGGTTCGATAGCGGCATCGCTCCGTGGGCCTCATTGGGTTATCCGCGCCACAACAAGGAACTCTTCGAGTCAATGTTCCCTGTTGATTTGGTCAACGAGTCGCAAGACCAAGTGCGCGGATGGTTCTACGTTCTCTCTTTCCTTTCCCACGCAGTCTTCGACAAGCCCGCCTTCAACTCGCTTGCGTTAATGGGCTGGGTGGTTGACGAGAAGGGTGAAAAGATGAGCAAGAGCAAGGGCAACGGCGTCACGGCGACGCAGGCGCTCGACGAGCTCGGCTCGGACGCGTTGCGCTTGTATTACTGTTGGGAAATAGCGCCGTGGGACGTGCAAAAATTCTCGTTCAAAACCGCCCAAGAAGCCGTGCGGGCTCTAAATATCTATTGGAATTCGTACAAGTTCTTCGAGACGTACTCGCAAGGCGCTACGGTACTGCAAAAACTGCCCGTTTTAAAGGCGAAGGAGGACGAGTGGATACTTTCTAGACTCAACTCCACTGCAGCCAAGGCTGCGGGGCATTTCGAGGCGTTTGAGTTCCACTTGGCTGGCCGCACCATCGTCGAGTTTATAGTCAACGATTATTCGCGCTGGTACGTAAAGCTCGTGCGCGACCGCGTCGCCGTCGATGCAGATGGCAAAGACAAGGAGGCGTGCCTCGCCGTGATGCGGCACGTGATTCTCGAATCAGCCCGGCTACTTGCCCCGATAACGCCGTATATCTCAGAATACGTCGGGGGTTTGCTTGAAGATAAGGACAGTATCCATTTCGAGAATTATCCTGTTGCCGACGAGAAACGTATCTCGGAAAAGCTCGAGGGAGATATGGCGTTAGTAATGGCGCTTACTGAAGCCGCCAACTCCGTTCGCCAATTAAGCAACACTAAACTGCGCTGGCCGTTAGAGGAGATGACTGTTGTTGGCGAGAAAAAGCTTGCCCCTGCAATCGAGGCATTTGAACAAATACTCGTATCGCAGAACAACGTACTCGCCGTAAAGTTCTCTGATAAAGAGCCGGTTGGCGCGGGTTACGCTTCGGCGCAAACCGCTTCTGGAGTCAAGGTGTTCTTGAAGGTCGAACGCTCTGCAGAATTGGTGCGCGAAGGCAGTTTGCGTGAGCTCGTGCGCGCGGTGCAGTCCAGCCGCAAGAAGAATGGCTTTATAGTGCAGGAACGCATCGCTTTGACCGTCTCGGCCGAGGACAAGAATTTCGCTAAATTCCTTGAAGCCAACAAGGCACGCCTTGCTTCCGAGGTTGGCGCGTCAAGCGTCGCTATTGGAAAACTGGCCGGAGAGTTCGAAGCGGATTCGCCCGAGGCGAAAGCGAAAGCCAAGTATGCTCGCGCTTAAAGCATTCTAGCGACGTGTTTGAAGAGTTCGCGGAAGCCAGTGCCTTCAACGGCGTTGGCGCGCAGCACTCCATCTTCCGCGTGTTTTATCGGCGTGGGAATTGAAAGCAGGCGGGTCTGCGTCGGCGCATCGCGCGATACGTACTTGTTTGCAACTGCCGTGCACTTGACTCCCGTTGCTTTAGAAACTAGTTTTGCGAGTCCTTCGTGTAGGGCGTATTCCGATTCGGTTGCGCATTCCGTTGAATCAAACACTAGTAATACTGCGTCGGCATAGCGTTTGAGGAAGCGTGCGGGCCCGTTTGATAAGAACAACTCAGCACCGCCACGGCAGTCGAGTATCACGATGCTCGCTTTTTTGTCCGTTATTTCTCGCCTGACGGAGTCGTCATCGGCTAGTTCGGTATAGATTTTCTTTAGCGCGACTTCGACGTGCTCTTCCCGTGTGCGTTTCGATAGGGCGTGGTGGTGCCGGATGTCGAATGTGGCTTTGTACTTGGCGCGTTTGCATCCCGCGTCGAAGTTACCCAGTTCGCAGGATAGCCCTTGCTTTCGGACGTAGTTTCCGAACGCGAACGTCAGCGTGCTTTTGCCCGAGTTCTCCGAGCCTATTACTGCCAGACGCAGCAAGCCATTCACCCGAGTATCTTGTTTTCGTACTCCTTTATCTCGCGTTCGGTTATGCTCAGGCCCGCGTGGCGTACGGCGTAGATGGAGGAAATCGCTGCTTCTTTTGCGTTGGCGCGGTAGCTTGAAAAGTAGCCTTTTTCTGCGGCTATGGCTAGAAGTTCGCTTGACCTGATGACGCGAATACCGTTACAATATGCACGCCACTCTTCCATGCTTTCGTGGCGGACCTCTAGGTGTGAGCGGTATTCGGATGAAATGGGCTCCAGAAGTTTTCTCGGGTTCTCTATGAGCAGGCGCGTCGTCTTTTCATCCATCGCTATCGCACCGAGTTTTGCGCCGGCAAAAGCCGCGACGCACTCGGCCTCGCCCAACTGTACTAGTTGGAGGGGGCGGCCGTGGACATAAAACAAGTTGTTTGTCAGCGTAAGGACTTTCTTGGTCTCGGCTTGCAGGTTGGGCGTGTCGAGCAGCTGGAGCACGCCGTCGTCGAGCAAATTCTTTAAGCGCAGGGCCGAGGCTTCGTACTTTCGTATGCCCATCGGGTGGCCGATGATTTCGTTTTGGACGCCGGGGGTGATGTAGAACTTCCCGTCAATATGTTTTTGTAGGAAACGCAGGACGCCGGCGTTGCAGGTGTCGCTTAGCGATATGAGCGTGCTCGCGTCAAAGATTATTGAAGCCATTGTTACACCGTCAGGAAAAGCTTTCGTGCTTCGGTAAGGCGTTCTTCAACGCTTAGCGTGAAATACTTGTCAGGTATTTTCGTCATTCCAACGTAGCTTAGGATGGCGCGTTTGCTTGTGCGGGAGAGTTCCGCTGCGCGGCCGAGCGAGGCACCGTGCGCGTATATGTCCGTTCCGATGCGTACGCGGGCTTTTTCGACAAGGCTTCCTTTGAATAGTCCTTTTTCTAGAGTGTAGTGCTCGATGAGGGACAACGTGTCTTCGAGGAGTTGCGGTAATTCGGTTAGTCTGCCGGTTTGGGCCGCGATTTCAGCGGCCTTAAGCCGCGCTATCACGCGTTCCAAGACTGCGGTCCATTCGTGAGAGTTTGACAGGTAGTGTTTCTCCCCGATTTTTGCGAGGCAGTATGCTATGGCGGCTATTTGGGTATACGTGGTGTCGTCTTCTACTAGTGCGTGTTCGCCGAGCGCCAGTGATAATTCCTTCAATTGTCGCGGATTCGCTTTGGCTGCGCGGTTGTAAAGCGCCTTGACTGCTTGTGCGAGTGGTCCCTTGCCCATCTAAGAGTCACGGTTCCGTCGTTAATAAGTTTTTATCCTTTGCCGCCCTATTCATTTTGGACGGGTGTTTGTGTTAATGTCGAATGTGCAAGAAAAAGTCTCAAAATTCATGGCGGTCAAGTATGGGTACTTGCCGGGCCGTGCCAAGCAGCTAAAGTCTTTTGCAACTGTAATGTTCAATTTCTCGCAATACCTTGGGTCAAACAAGTACTATTCGGATTTGCTCAACCGGCGCATTGCGCTCGTATCGCTTGACGTTGATTTGCTCGCGTTGCGCGCCGAGAAATTGCGCACCGATGCGGAAGGGATGTACGCGCTTGTTACGGTTGCAATACTGGCGAAAAAGAAGCCCGAGCTTGATGTCAAGTCCGTTGCCGCTTTCCAGCGTGAACTCGATGCGGCGTGGATCGAAGCGCGCAGAGTGCACGCTCTGTTAATCGAGCTAATGGGCGATATAAAGAAAGAGTACGCACAAACACGCTGAAAAGCCCTTTCCGACCGCCGTTCGCCGCGGGACGTTCGCTGCGTGCCCGGTTGCCGTTTCGTGCATTGTTTGGTGCTGTTCTGTGCTGCAAGGCGGCTTTTGAAAACCTTTTTATATTTGTTGTCAGTTGTAGTATATACGCTTAGAAGAAGCAGGTAATTGCTCGTGGCGTACGTTTTCGGCGAACAAATCATTTGGGCCATTCTCGCGTTTGGCGCAGGAATTTGGGCGGCCATGACGTTCTCGGGCATGAAGGTCAACACGACTGCCGTTGTTGTCGGTGCAATCGCGCTGGCATTGTTTACGCAGGATTTGAACCTCGTGTTCGCGCAGGATGCGGTTACAGCACTCGCAATTTTGGCGCTTGTCGTCGTGGCAATGCAGTACCTGTACAACGTCTCGTTCGGTAAGGGCGTCGCCCTCGCCGTGACCGCGTGGATTGTCGGGACGATACTGCTGGGCGGTATAGTGTAGAATTGTAGAATAATTGAGTTGTTTAAGTTTTGACTGAATACGTTTGTTCGAAATGCTTGAAGAAGTACGCTGCCGAGGACAGGAACCTGCAGAACATCAGGTGTCCTTACTGCGGTAACAAGATATTCTTCAAGGCAACGCCGCCAGTGGTAAAATCGGTATCGACTGATTAAGCGGAACCCGGGCGTAAAAAACAAAGCAAGTTTATTAGGTGTAATAAATGGGAAAGCGTGGACCTCAACGTGGATCGCACAGCTACTGGCATCGGTCTAGGGCGCAGCGCAAGGTCGCGCGCATCAGGACGTGGAACCCAGTTGGCAAGGGCCTTGCAGGCTTTGCAGGATACAAGGCAGGCATGGCTTCCGCGTTCATGGTTGACGATTCCGCGACTCCGACTGAAGGGCAGGAAATAGTGGTACCCGTCACCGTCCTGGAAGTTCCGCCAATGTTCGTTTATTCCGTCGTCGCTTACGGCAAGGAAATGTTCGGTTTCAAGGCAATAGGTGAGTCCGTTGCAACAACCGTTCCAAAACAGCTCAAGCGTGCAATCCCGGTTGCAAAGAAGTCAAAGGCATCGCTCGACGACTTGGCCGCAAAGAACCCGGTAGAGTACCGTGTTATCGCATTCACTCAGCCCTTCAAGGCAGGCTTCGGGCAGAAGACACCCGACGTTATGGAAATCGCTCTGGCCGGAACGCCCGCAGAGCAGCTTGAATACGCGAAGAGCGTTCTTGGCAAGGAAGTCAAGGCGAGCGACGTGCTACAGCTGGGTGAGTTCCTAGACACAATTGCCGTGACAAAAGGCAAGGGCTGGCAAGGCATAGTAAAGCGCTTCGGCGTCGCCCTCGGATTCCACAAGTCTACCCAATCACGCCGCCACGGCGGTTCAATCGGCGGCGAACGCCAAGCAAAGGTCATGTACACCATTCCGCGCGCGGGACAGATGGGTTTCCACCGCAGGACTGACTTCAACAAGCGCGTGCTCTACCTTTCAACCGATTCAACCAACCTCCCGCAAGCTTACCGATTCTATGGCGTAGTAAAAAACGAGTTCCTCGTCCTCCGCGGTAGCATTCCCGGTCCCGCCAAGCGCCTCGTCAGGCTCCGCCGCACGCTCTCGCGCAGGCAAGGCAACGTAAAAGCGCCCCAAGTAAGATTCCAGTAATAACGGTGAAACAACGTGGCATTCCTATTTGACTTGAAGGGCGCGAAGGAAGGCGAACTGCAGGTTCCCTCACAATTCCTCCAACCCGTGCGTCCCGACCTCATCCGCCGTGCAGTCCACGCACAGGCATCGCTCAGATTCCAGCCAAAAGGCAACTTCGTCCTCGCAGGAACGCTTACCAGCGCAGATTACTTCGGTCGCCGCCACGAGCCCCGCCAGACCATAAACACGGGTCGCTCGCGCCTACCCCGCGAAAAACTGCCCGGCGGACGTCTTGGTAACGTACGCATAGTACCTCACTCGAAGGGTGGACGCCGCGCTCACCCACCCAAGACCCACAAGATTATTGTCGAGAGGATAAACTTCAAGGAGAAGAACAAGGCCATTTGCTCGGCAATCTCAGCCACAGGCGATGGCGAACTCGTTTCAGGCCGCGGCCACGCACACAAGTTAATCTTACCATTTATAGTCGACTCAAAGTTCGAAGAGATAACGCGTGCCAGCGACGCCCGCAAGGCGCTCGAAACTCTCGGCTTTGCAGGCGACCTCGAACGCGCAGCCAGCGGGCGGCGCATGCGTTCGGGTCGAGCCAAGCTCCGCAAGGGCGGTTACCGCACCCCGAAGAGCGTCCTCATTGTTTACGCACAAGACAAGGGAATATGGAAGGCAACCCGCAACATTCCTGGTGTTGACGCAGTACGCGTTGACAAGCTCGACGCCGAGTCGCTCGCGCCCGGTGGCGTGCCCGGACGGCTCACAATATGGACGAAGTCGGCAATCGACAAGCTCGCAGCCGATAAACTCTACCTTTAACTAGGTGTCACGATAAATGGATTTTGTAAAATACGCGCTCACGACCGAAAAAGCCGTAGCAGGAATAGAGCGAAACAACTCGATAGTTTTTATCGTAGACCTTAAATCTACGAAGGCGGATATCAAGGCCGAAGTCGAACGCAAGTACGAGACTAAAGTAGCTTCGGTCAACACCTTGGTAACCGCTCACGGCCTCAAGAAGGCAATAGTAAAATTCATCAAGGCAGGCCAAGCAGCCGATCTCGCCTCCAAACTCAAGATAATCTAGGTGCAAAAAAATGGGTAAGATGCTCGGACACCAACGCCGCGGTAAAGGCTCTACAGCCTACCGCACGCCCGGCCACCGTTACCTCACCGCCATCAATTACACGTCGGTAGTACGCAAAGCTGGCGCGATGCTTGCACAGGTTACCGCCATAAAAGACGACCCAGGACGCACCACGCTCGTCGCCGAACTCCTCGCCGAGAACGGCTTAAAGTTCTCTACCCTCGCCGCCGAAGGCCTTTCAGTAGGTGACAAGGTGGAAATCGGTCTTGACGCTAAGCCATCGCTTGGCGCCATTCTCCCGCTCGAAAAGATTCCTGACGGCTCGAACGTCTTCAACATTGAAATGAATCCCGGCGACGGCGGTAAGGCCTGCCGATCGGGCGGTTCTTCAGCACTCCTCGTCTCGCACGACGAAGAAACCGGAGAAGTCAACGTCCAACTCGCATCAAAACGCACGCTCAAGCTTTCACCACGCTGCACCGCGACAATGGGTACGCCCAGTTGCGGAGGCCGCACCGAGAAACCGTACCGTAAAGCCGGTTCCAAGCGTCGTGCAATGCACGCCCGCAACCGCCGCTACCCAATCGTACGCGGTACTGCAATGTCAGCTTTCGCGCATCCGCATGGTGGGCGCAGTTTTGGTAAGTCTTCAGTAGTTAGCCGCCACGCATCACCCGGCCAGAAGGTCGGTCACATCGCGGCGCGCGCAACGGGCCGAAGAAAGTCTAGGAGACGATAATAATGGCAAGAAAACAAGCATTCAAGGGACTCGAAGAGGCGCAATTGAAAGCGCTTTCCCCAGAAGAATTTCTCAAGCTCGTTCCGTCCAAGGCACGCCGCGCCATAACGCGCGCCAGCCTGCAATACCGGAAGTGCCTGGCAAAGTTCCGCAAGGCAAAGGAGAGCGGCAAGGTAATGAAGACTCATTACCGTCAAATGGTCATACTGCCGGAAATGCTCGGCGCTCGAATACAGGTGCACGATGGCAAGCAGTACGTTGAAGTGGCAGTCGTCCCCGAAATGATGGGACGCCGCCTCGGTGAATTCGCGATTACAACCAAGATGGTAAAGCACTCGGGTCCCGGAATCGGAGCAACCCGCGGAAGCAAGGCCGTCGAACTCAAGTAGGACGTTGGTACAAAAATGGGTCTCTACAAATATTCGGTAACGTACGATGCAGAAAAGTCGGCGCCAGCGCAAGCGTTCGACATCAATGCATCGTACAAGGATTTGACGCAAGTACTGCGTGCAATCAGGGGCAAGTCCGTCAAGGACGCTAAAAAGATTCTTGACGAGGCCATAACGCTCAAGCGCGCAATTCGCTTCAGCAAATTCAACAAGGGCATGGGCCACCGTTCAGAACTCGGCGGCAAGAAAGGCAAGTACCCAGCAAAAGAGTGCCGCATCGCGCTCCACATGCTCAACAATGCCTTCGCCAACGCGCAATCAAAGGGCCTCGACGAGAACGCAGTTGTACTACACGCCGCAGCTTACAAGCAAAACGTATTCCCCCGCTACCGCACGTTTTTCGTCGGTGGCAACACGCTCGGTTACGGCAAGCAAGCAATCTTCAGCAGGTACGTGACCGCACGCGCTGAAATAGTCGTGGGTGAAAAAGGGCTAAAGCCCCTCGCCCGCAAAACCAAGGTGCAAGTACGGGCTGAAGCCAAGTTAAAATCCAAGACTCCGGTAGAAAAAGTAGAGAAAAAGGCTGACGCGAAAGCCAAGCCCTCCGAGGCAAAAGTGGATGCGAAAGCCAAGCCCGAAGTTACGGAAAAGCCAGCTAAACCGGCGCCCGTAAAAGTAGTAGAGAAACCCGTCGAGAAACCAGCTGTAAAACAATAGGTTCTGATAATCATGGCAACTGAGAAGAAAATGATTCACACCGCTATTGGCAACTACTTTGTCACAAGCTACCTTGAAAAAGCGCTCGAACGCGCGGGCGTATCAAGCATCCGCATCCAGAAAACTCCCGTGGCAACGCGCATCGAACTCACAGTCCAACGCCCCGGTATCGTCGTCGGCAAGCGCGGTAGCTCGATAACCGAGCTCTCAGAAAAGCTGAAGGAATTCGGGATCGAAAACCCCAAGATAGAGGTCGTTGAAGTCGAAGTGCCCTCGCTTGACGCCAAGCTCATGTGCGAAAAGATTGGCCGCTTCGTTGAGACGCGTGGAAACGTAAAGCAAGCAATCCGTATCGCCCTCCGCGAGATAATGAGCGCGGGCGCAATCGGTGCAGAAATCCGCGTCGCAGGAAAGATTGTAGGCAAGGGCGGCAAGGCAAAGACCATTACTGTGCGTGCAGGTTACCTGAAGAAGTCGGGAGACCCGATTAAACTCGTTCGCGAAGCCAAGTATACCATTTTCCCGAAAGCAGGCGCAATCGGAATAACCGTCAAGATTCTACCGCCCGGCGTGAAGCTGCCCGACAAGATTGACACGCGCTCAATAAAGCAAGAAGTAATCGAGGTAATCGAGGTTGTTGACGGAGAGGTCGTTGCAGTAGTCGAAGAGAAACTCGACGATTTGACGGACGACGCTGAAAGCATAGACGCGGTCGAGGCAAAGGAAGAAAAGCCCAAGAAGAAGCGCGTAACCAAGCCCAAGGCCAGGAAGAAGGCCGTTGAGGAAAAATCTGACGCTGCCGAGGAAAAGCCCGCAGTTGCTGAAGAAAAGGCAGTAGTCGCCGAGGAAAAGCCCGCAGTTGTCGAAACCACTGTTGCACCTAAAGAGGAATAATTCATGGCAATCATACGCAAAAGAAACCTTCTTGAAATGAGTGTGGAAGAGCTTGAGAAAAAGCTCGTCGAACTCGGCGAAGAAGTGCTTCGTGAGAAGGGTACGGTAGCAACACACGGCAAGCCCGCCAACGCTGGCCGCTACCGCGAAATGCGTCGCACCATCGCACGCATAAAAACACTTTTAAGCCGCAAGGCGCAAAAGAAGTAAAACAGGAGTTTTTGTTCAACAAATGTCAAAGCTAAGCGAAATCGCAGGCCTCCCCGAGGAGCTCCTAGAGTTCGATAAGATCGAAAAGGAGACATCCCAGAGAATAAAGATATTTACGACGACCAAGCGATTCCGCAAGCTGGTCACAATCATTGAAGGCATCGCTCCGAAAGAGTTGGAGACGACCGCCAAAGAGTTAAAGCACAAGTTTGCATGCGGAGGAAGCGCGAAAGACCGTGTGATTGTCCTGCAGGGAAACCACAAGGAAAAGGTGAGGCAGTACCTCATCGAGTCCGGGTATCCTGCGGAACTCATCACGGTAATCTGACGCGTTTAAATTCTTTGCGATGCAAAAGAATGGTACTACCCTGCTTCGAAAGCGGGCGACACCATCCGCTCCAGCCCGTAAGGACTGGACACCGGAGGAAAAAGAATTCCTGCTCGGCGAATTTATCGGCGAGCGGGTACAGGTCGCTTGGAGCAACCGCAAAGAATTGCAGGGCATTGGGGGAACCATACTAGATGAGACCTACGGGTCTTTTCAGGTGCGTTCCGGGAATAAAACTCGCACCGTTCCAAAGAACGGCAATGTGTTCTTTTTTCCCAGCGCTCAACTCAAAGTAGACGGCAAGCTATTGGTTTGTCGTCCTGAAGAAAGAACGAAGAAACTAGCTAAAAGGTTGTAATAAAATGGCACAAGAAAAGATTGTAGTGCGCGGTGCGTCATTTGAAGGCGTCGTCACCAGCACCAAGCCCAAAAAGACCGCTGTCATTACCATCCAGTACTATCGTAAGGTACCAAAGTACGACCGCTTCGAGAAGCGCCGCACAAAGATTCACGCTCACATACCAGACGGACTAGAAATCAAAGACGGCGACCACGTCCGCATCCGCGAATGCCGCAAAATCTCCAAGACTAAGGCACACATCGTCACCGAAGTCTTAACGAAATAAAGAGAGGCTCTAAAATGTTAGGCTTACCTGCAAAAGTAACTCGAAATCTCATTCCTGGCTCGCAACTCGTCTGCGACGACAACAGCGGAGCCAAAATTGTTGAGATAATCAACGTCATAGGTTCGCACGGCCGCCTCCGCCGCCTGCCTGCCGCAGGTGTCGGCGACGTCGTCCTCGTAACCGTAAAGAAGGGCAAACCCGAAATGGTAAAGAAGAAAGAACGCGCGCTCATCATCCGACAACGCAGCGAATACCGTCGTGGAAAGGAACGCCTGCGCTTCGAAGACAACGCTTGCACGCTCATTGACGACAAGAAGCTGCCAAAAGCAACCGAAATCAAGGGTTGTGTCGCCCGCGAAATCGCGGACCGTTTCCCTAAGGTAGTTGCCATTGCATCCGCAGTGGTATAGAAAAGTGATATTATAGCATGAAGCTTAACAAAAACGTCTCAAAACAAGGTCGAAAACAACGACGCGCCCGTGCGCACGCGCCCTTGCACGTACTACGCAAGACGCTTAGTGCACCGCTCGCTAAAGAGTTGCGCGCAAAGGCAGGCCGCCGTTCCGCAATAGTGACAAAGGGCTCGAAAGTCAAGGTCCTTTCAGGCCGTTATCGTGGAGTCAGCGGTACGGTAACCAAGTGTGATTCGACAACCGGAAAAATCGCGGTTGACACCGTACTAGTAAAGACACAAAAAGGCACGGAGAACAAGCGTTTCATTCAAGCTTCCAGCGTTGTAATACTTGAAATCCCGACGGCAAAGGTACCTGAAAAGGTAAAGGCCGCGCCAAAGGCGCAAGCCAAGGCCGAGCCCGTATCGAAGGCGCAACAGCCCGCAACGGCGGCGCCGGCAAAAGTTTAAAGGAAGTGCAAAAAAATGGCAAGTCACGGAAAGAAGCGTCACATAAAACGCCTCGCGGCGCCAACACTCGTACCAGTCCACAAGAAAGCGCACCGCTACTTGAAAAAGCCCAAGGCAGGCCGCCACAGTGCCTCCGCATCAATGTCCCTACTCATATTCTTGCGCGATCTCCTAGGAGTAGCACGCGACCGCCGTGAAGCCCAGCTCATACTTAATTCCAAGGCAGTCAGCGTTGACGGCGTCTTCATCACCGAGCTAGCATTTCCCGTAGGCCTCATGGATGTAGTGTCGGTTGGCAGCAAGCATTACCGCGTCATCGTCGACAAGCACCGCTTCATTGCCGCATTGATATCCGCAGACGCCGCCAAGTCAAAGTATTGCCGTGTAATAGGAAAGAAACTTATCCGAGGTGGCAAAATCCAACTTGCTTTCCACGACGGTAGGGTCCAGCTCTTCGAGAAAGAGGAAGACAACTTCAAACTCGGCGACACCGTAAAACTCGCAATACCAAAACAAAAGATAGCCTCTTTCATCAAGCTCGAACAAGGCGCCAAGTGCTTTGTCTACGCAGGCAAGCACAAAGGCCGCGTCGCTAAGATTACCGGAATTACCGCAGTCCCGGGAAGCGTTTCCCTGATCTCACTGCAGGATGACTCCGGTGACTTCTCCACGCGTAAGGATTACGCATTCATAGTGGATGAAGCCTTTCTAAAATAGGTGTTATGATTGAACAAGATGCAGCAACCAAGGCTTGAAAAGGTCACGCTCAACATTGGCGTCGGCGAAGGCGGCGAACGCCTCCAGCATGCCAAGCTGCTCCTAGAGCGCATCAGCGGAACCAAGGCCGTACTGACGCTGTCACACTCGCGCAATCCCTCATTCAAGATACGCAAGGGCGAACCCATTGGCGTCAAGGTAACGTTGCGTGGCTCGGCTGCAAAAGACGTGATAAAGCGTGCCCTCGACAGCCGTGATGATACTCTGCCAGAATCTTGTTTCCAAGGCGATACCGTTTCTTTCGGCGTCAAGGAATACATTGACTTTCCCGGCATAAAATACGATCCCAAAATTGGAATGTTCGGTTTCGACGTGTGCGTCACGCTTTACAAGCCCGGCAAGCGTATCAGCCGTCGCAAAATACGCTTCGTAAAGATCCCCCGTCGCCAGCACGTCTCCAAAGTCGAATCGCTTGAACTTTTTAAGAAAGATTTCTCGGTAAAACTCGCGGAAAAAGCAGTTGAATGAGGTAAAACAATCAAATGCAGCAAGATAAGTCAAGATTCAAGAACCGCGGAAACCGCAAATGCAAGATTTGCGGTAACGTGCGTGGTCTCATCAGTATGTATGGCATGGGCGTGTGCCGTAAATGCTTCCGTGAACGCGCCGAAAAGTTCGGTTTCAAAAAGTATTCCTAGGTGAACCAAGTGGACCCACTCGCTAACGCGATGACGACGATAAAGATGGCGGAGCTCCGCGGAAAGGACTTCGCACTAGTGCCAGCTTCGCGCGTCATTGGACAAGCGCTCGAACTCTTGAAGACTGAGAACTATCTCTTGGATTACGAGATTGTCACTAGCACGAAGGGCAACGAATACCGCGTCAAGCTCAACGGCCGCATAAACAACTGTGGCGTCATACGGCCGCGTTTCTCAGTCAAATCAACCGAATGGGAAAAGTACGAAGAACGCTTCCTACCCGCGCGTGGCGTCGGGCTCATCGTGGTCTCGACTTCGAGCGGAATAATTTCGCACAAGGCATCCAAGGAAAAGCACGTGGGCGGCAAGCTCCTTTGCTTTGTATACTAAAAAGGTAATAGTAATGAAAATCCCGGAAGGAATCACACTCAACGTCGAAGGAAACATGCTCGTTGTAAAGGGCCCTAAAGGTGGGATTAAGAAAGTATTTGACAACGAGACGGTAAACGTCACGATAAAAGACGGTGAAGTCACCTTCTCAACGCCGCTCAAGGCCCGTAGAAAGGTCAACGCCGCAGTAAACACCGTTCGAGCACACGTGCGGAACATGTTCGAAGGTGCATCCAACGGTTACGTACAAAAGTTATCCGTCATTTACTCGCACTTTCCCATCACGGTTGAAGCCAAACCCGGAGAAGTACTCATAAAGAACTTCCTCGGCGAGAAAAGCGTACGCCGTGCCCGCGTTATGGGTTCGGTAAAGGTTGAAGTTAAGAAGCAAGATATTACCGTAAGCGGATCTGACAAGGAAGAAGTCGGACAGACCGCCGCCAACATGCACCTGGCAACGCGCATCGTCGGCCGCGATAACCGCAAGTTCCAGGACGGAATATATTTGGTGCAATAACAAAATGGAAAAACGCAAGATACCAAAATTCAAGAGGCAGAATGCTGACCTCAAAGGGCGTGTTGGTAACTCGTGGCGCAAGCCCCGCGGAATTGACAACAAGATGCGCGTATTCAAATCCGGTTACGGCGTCAGTCCCCGCATTGGTTACCGCCAACCAAGAGCAATCCGGGGAAACCATCCATCCGGTGTTCCGGAAGTTCTAGTTTCTAACCTGACCGAACTTGAAGCAGTCAAGGACGCGGCCGTACGCATCGCCGCCAAGGTTGGCGCCAAAAAGAAGGCCGTCCTCGTAGCAAAAGCCCGTGAGAAGAAGCTCAAGGTACTCAATTAGGTGTAAAAATGTCGCTCAAAACAATTCGTAAACTCGCTTCCCGCGTTTTCAACGCCGGAGTCTCCCGCGTTAGGATACGCGATAACGCTAAAGTGAAAGACGCGCTCTCGGCCGACGACGTACGCCAGCTCGAGAAAGAAGGCGCAATCGAACTCTTGCCAGTAAAAGGCGTCGGTCGCGGCAAAGCTCGCAAGCGCGATACCCGCAAGAAACTGGGCCGCCGCATGGGCGCTGGAAGACGCAAAGGCACGAGCAAGGCGGTAATGACTCCAAAGACCAAGTGGATTAGTAAAATCCGCGCACAACGCGAGTTACTGCACAAACTCCGGCCACGTCTTGTCGAAGGCGCTTACGGTACTCTTTACCGCCGCGTCAAGGGCAACAACTTCCGTGACCGCAAACACTTGCTTACTACGATAGAAGAAAACTACTTGAGGACTGACTCGAAATGACAAAGGCAACCGGCCCGCTCTACAACGTTCACTTCGCCCGCAGGCGTAAAGGCATTACAGATTACGAGACGCGTCTAGCCCTGCTCAAGAGCGGCAAGCCCCGCCTAGTGGTCCGTAAAACCAATAAGTCGATAATCGTCCAAGTAATCGATTATAATGTCGACGGCGACAAGACAATGTGCGCGGCGAATTCACGCGAACTTACAAAGTACGGTTTCGCAGGAAAGTGCAACACGCCTTCCGCGTACCTCGTCGGTCTCCTCATCGCCAAACGCGCTAAGGAAAAAGGCGTCAAAGTGGCAATCGCCGACATTGGCCGCCAAACACGCACCAAGGGCGGCATTCTATTCGCAGCGCTAAAAGGATTCGTTGATGGGGGCATAAAGCTCCCGCTCGGCGAAGAAATAGTGCCCTCCGAGGAACGCGTTTCAGGTGCTCACCTAAAGGGCGACGCCAAGACGGCGTTTGAAAAAGCTAAAAGTGGTATCCTAAATGGCTAGACGAAGTTTCGGTAAACCCGTAGAACGCAGTTTCGACGCAAAAGACTGGAATCCCAAGACCGCTCTCGGTCGCAAGATCAAGTCCGGCGAAATCACTTCACTAGAAGAAATACTCTCCACTGGCGCCCGCATATTGGAACCAGAAGTTGTTGACGCTTTGCTGCCCGATCTCCGGGAAGAAGTACTGGAAGTTACCAGCACCCAACGCATGACCGCGTACGGCCGCAAGATGCAGATGCGTGCAGTCGTCGTAGTAGGCGATTCTAAGGGTTTTGTCGGCGCAGGCGTAGGAAAGGCCGCAGACACGCGTGATGCAATCGCGGAAGCGCTCAAGTCCGCAAAGAAAAACATTATTCACGTGCGCCTGGGAAACGGTTCTTGGGAAGAAACGGGCGCAGGCGAATCACATTCACTCGAACGCGAAGCCGTGGGCCGCAGTTCTTCGACTAAGATAGTAATAAAGCCCGCGCCCCGCGGCGTTGGTATAGTGGCCAACAAAACAAGCAAGAGCGTGCTCAAGCTCGCCGGCGTCAAAGACGCATGGACATTCACCAACGGTCGCACTCGCAACATACTAAACATGGTGCTCGCGACAATGAACGCACTCGACACGCTTAACCGCCTCAAGATGGGCTCTTCAAGGAGTTAGGAAAACAAATGGCATCCAAAAAGAAGATTGTAGAATCGCCCGCAGCGTGGATAGTAATCCGCATGCGCGGCATCTCGGGCGTACGCTACGACATTAACCACGCGCTCGGATTACTGCGCCTGTCGCGATCGTACAGTGCTACCGTGATTCGTTTCAACGCTTCATCGAAGGGTGTAATCCACAAGATAAGCAACTACATCGCCTACGGCCCCGCCGACGCGGCAAGCGTAGCGCTGCTGTTGTCAAAGCGTGGCAAGATTACTGCTTCGAGGCCGCTTAAGGTTGAAGACCTTGCCCCGGCGGGTTTCAAGACCTTTGAAGAGGCCGCGGAAGCACTAGCTTCTGGCAAGATTACGCTTGGCGAACTGGCCCGAAAGACGGGCATGCGCCCAATATTCTCACTCCGGCCGCCCGTAAAAGGCGTGACCTCAACCAAGCTCGCGTACCCGCGTGGCGTACTGGGCAAAAACAAGGACATCGCAGTCCTACTGAAAAAGATGATTTAACAAATGGCGCGAAGAATAAAAAGCAGGAAGAGCAAGCACCTTGGCAACCGCACTTTCGGCGGCGGCAACACTAAGAACCGCCGTGGCCGCGGAAACCGTGGCGGCACCGGCCGTGCAGGCTTCCACAAGCACAAGTGGCTTCAAACCATCGTGCGCGGCGAGCACAAGAACCGCAAGTACGGCTTCCATTCCCACGCGCTCAAGACGGTCACTATCACGCTCGAACAGCTCTCCCAGATGGAGGGCGCAAAGCTCGTGCTCAAGACCGCCCGCATCGTTGCAACTGGCGCAATTACTGCCGCAAAGGAAGTACACGCTTACGCGTTCAGCGCAAAGGCCAAGGAAAAGATTGAGGCCGCAGGCGGAAAGGCAATAGCTCTCGCCAGGCCGGCCGTCCCGAAAGCTTCGGTCCCTGCGCCCGCCCGCGCTCGCAAGGAATAAAAGCGCTTGCAGCGTAATGCTTTCCTTCAAGCAATAACGGTCGTTTCCTAAATGTCGGTACTAGACACAATAACTCAGATTCTTCCTGAAGTCCGGCGCGCCGAACGACAACCCGGCCTCAAAGAAAAACTATTGTGGACCGGCGCAGTACTGCTCATCTTCTTCGTAATGGGGCAAGTTTACCCCTTGGGAATAGATCCCTCCGCAGTAGTAAGCTTTGAACGCCTCGAAATACTCTTCGGAAGCAAGATTGGCACACTTACCACAATTGGAATTGGGCCAATCGTCTTGGCATCCATCTTCCTCCAGCTCGCGACCGGCGCAGGCTTGCTCGAGATGGATATGTCAAAGCCGGAGAACAAGCGTCGTTTCCAAGGCCTCCAAAAACTTCTCTCAATCGCGCTCGCGTTCGTCGAATCAGCAATCTATGTCTACTCCGGTTATCTTACCGTGAGCGGGGGCGTGGTATTCGGAAGTATAATGGCGACCCAGTTATTCGTTATATTCCAACTCGCATTAGGTTCCATCATCCTTCTGTACCTGGACGAAGTCGTGCAAAAGTACGGAATCGGTTCGGGAATCTCGCTCTTCATCGCCGCGGGAGTGTCGCAAGCCGTCTTTGTAGGTGCTTTCAGCCTTGGCATGACTGAGACCGGCACGTTCCTTGGTCTCGTTCCACGCGCTGTGCAAACCGCGTTGGGTGGAGATTTGCCGAACGCATTGTGGCTATTACCCCCCATACTTTCAACCATATTCGTCTTCCTCGTCGTCGTATATGCGGAAGGCATGAAGATAGAGTTGCCCTTAGCGTACGGCCGCGCGCGAGGACTAGGTGCGCGTTACCCGATAAAATTCCTCTATGTGAGCAATATCCCAGTCATCTTAGCTTCCGCAGTCATCATCAATATCCAGATAATCGGCTTGCTATTGTATAATGCAGGCGTGCCGTTCCTCGGTAATTACGTAAATAATCAGCCAGTAGACGGCTTTGCCTACCTATCTTCAGCATTGCCTTCGCCGCTCGCGCTCGGTGGAAACTATCTAGCTTACTTGCAGTTCATACTACAGCCCGCCGAGATCCTGCACATACTAGTCTATGGCCTGGTGCTCATCGTGCTCTCCGTGGTCTTTGGCTGGTTCTGGATAGAAAGCACGGGCATGAGCGCGAAAGACGTGGCAAAGCAACTCGAACGCACCGGGCTACAAATTCCCGGATTCCGAGCCGACCCCCGTATCATTGAAGGCGTGCTAAACCGGTACATTCCCGTGATAACCATACTAGGCGCGGCATTCGTCGGAGCGCTAGCTTGGTTTGCAGATATCACCGGCGCGCTTGGCACAGGAACCGGAATACTGCTAACTGTAGGTATACTCTATAAGTTCTACGAGGACCTCGCCCAACAACAACTATTTGAAATGTACCCAGTACTCAAGCGGGTAGTCCAATAGTATCATGGACCTTTTGCAAGCAATATTCATCGCCTTATGTTCCCTAGTATACATTTACACCGCCCGCGTAGTCAACTTTAAATGGGGCGGCCGGGACAAAATCAAGAAGTACCAACAGGAAATCAAGGACTACCAGAACGAGCTATTGGCAGCTTCAAAACGCAACGATGAAAAAGAGCTCGAACGCATCCGCCTACGCGAGTCGGAAATGAATGCCAAGATGGGTGACATGATGATGCTCCCATTCAAATCAATGTTTGTTATACTGCCCCTGTTCTTCGTATTTACCGGAATCACCCTGCTCGGGTTTAATTTCCCCGGAATCGTGCCGGGCTTCTTCCCAGATTTTGCCACAACCCTGCCAATAGAGCTTCACCCCATAGGCTTCAACCTGCTCGACCTCGGCTCTTACGGCAATTTCATCACCCACATCCCCACTACGGGACAATACGGCCCCCGCGGGTTTTTCATCACCGCCGGCATTTTCATCGGAATCTTGCTAGAAGCGGTAATGAGCCGTTTAGAGGCCAGAACGGCCAACCAAAAAGCTTAATCAAGGTATCGCAACCATAATTCTTACGTCGTTTTCAAAAGTACTATTCTGTAAAGGTGAATAAGAGAATATGTTAACTAACAAGACTCGAAAGAAGAACATAGCCAGCCACGCCAGCTCAGGTTCGCGCCTGCATTCCAAACGCGACAAGCCCGCCGCAGCCAAATGCGCGCTCTGCAGCGCAAAACTCGCCGGCATGCCGCGCTTGCATTCGACGCAGCTCAAGCGCCTCTCTAAAACAGAGAAGCGCCCAGAACGCGCCTTCGGTGGAATCATCTGCGGGAAATGCGTCAAACGAATATTAACCGAAAAAACGCGCCTAGAGAACGGCTCGATGACCAAACACAACGTTGATTTTCGTCACTTGAAGTACATTGAGGCAATGAAGAAGATCTAAGCGTCGATGGCGGTAAGAAGGCATTCAAACAAATGAAGATAACGATTTCCGGTCTGAGTGGTTGTGGTAACACTACCGCATCGACGAACGTGGCAAAGGCCCTTGGTTTAGGCGTCTTCAACTACACGCTGCGCAACATGGCTTCGGATTTCGGCGTTTCATTCGACGAACTACACGCAGATACGGCTAACACGAACTGGTACGACTACGCACTGGACAACAAGATATTGGAGTACTCGCTCAAGCACGATGACTTCGTGTCAGGCAGCCGCCTGTCCGGCTGGATAATCGATTCGCCCGCCCTCCGCGTGTGGCTGAACGCCGCTTCGGAGACGCGCGCCAAACGCATCGCGCAACGCGAAAAAATTCCTTACGAACAAGTGCTTGAACGCACTGTTAAGCGCGATGAAGCTGACATCGCCCGTTACAAGAACGTGTACGGCGTCGACATACTAGATCACGACGGCTTCGACCTCGTTGTAAACACGGAGTACCTGACTGCCGAACAGGTCGCCGCACTCGTCGTGTCGGCAGCAAACCTCGCAAAACAAAACCTCATAGAAAAGCCCCACAAGCTTTCAAACAAGATTCGTGAAACGATTAAAGAGAATTTGAACAAGACTCCGGTTCCAAAACTGGTTGAAGAGAAGGTGAAAACATGGCAGTAATGACTCTCGGACGCAAGTGCCTAGTACTCGCTGGCCGTCGTGCAGGCGAAAAGGTTACCGTTGTAAAAGTACTCGATACCAATTTCGTCGAGTGCGAAAGTGATAAAAGCAAGAAGGTACGCAGGTACAATATCCGTCACCTCGAGCCCATCTAGGGCTCACCCCTTTATCTCTTTACGCGCTAATTCTGTTTCCATGAAAGTCTTACGCACGCCCGAATACTCTTTCGGCATCGCACCCCGCGAACGCTCGGTAAAACAGCTCCTAGCTTCCGCAGTAGTGCCAGTTGACAAACCCCCTGGCCCCAGCTCGCACGAAGTCAGCTCAATCGTACGCAAAATGCTTTCCATCCCGAAAACTGGTCACAGTGGTACTCTCGACCCCGACGTAAGCGGAGTCCTCCCCGTGCTATTGGGTAGTGCGTGCAAAGTCGCCAAACTCCTTTTATCGTCAAAGAAAGAGTACGTTTGCGTCATGCGCCTCGGCGAAGCCCTATCAAAAGAAAAGCTCGAAGAAGTGCTCGACGCACAACGCGGCGAAATATACCAGACACCCCCTTTGGCAAGCGCGGTAAAGAAGGCATTGCGTACGCGCAAAGTCTACGAGCTCGAATTGCTTGAAGATGGCGGGCAGTTCGTTCTCTTTCGCGCAAGGGTGCAAGCTGGAACGTATATCCGGACAATGTGCCGTGACATAGGGTTGATATCTGGCGTTGGTGCCGAAATGGCCGAGTTGCGTCGCACTCGCGCTGCTGGGATTATGGAATCCAAGGCCGTAACGCTGCAAGAGCTTGCGGATAGGTATTGGTTGTGGAATGAGCACGCAAATGAAGCACCTTTACGTGAAATACTCCTTCCGTTGGAGGAATGCGTACATATTAAACGCATCGTCATCGACGACCGTTCGATACACTATATCTGCACCGGGTGCGACGGAATAATCGATAACATAACCGAGTACGACGAACGCATTCGCGCTGGCGAGACCGTAGGCGTTTATTCCGGCAAGGGCGAACTATTGTGCATCGTCCACGCCCGTGTCGAGGCAAGCGAATTCGAATCAAACGACGGTCCCCTATTTTCAGTCAAGCGCGTCGTCATCGACGAAAAATCCCTTGCTACTGCCGCACGCCCCGAAAAACGCTTATAAACTGTCAGCGCGTAACGTTTTCATGAAAGCAAAGCGCGCCAAGGCAACTTCCAAGCAGCGGCGCATCTACACGAAAGTCGACTGGGTCTACACCGGCCTCGTCATACTAATCTTCCTCGCAATACTCTCTCTCGCCTACGAACTCTACCTCGCGCCGTAGAAAGGGTTAAAAGCATTTGTTGGGCTATAATTGATATACGCCGGGATGCCTGAGTGGTTAAAGGGCGGGCCTGGAATCTTCAATCGTTTAGGCATAAAATGCGGTTGAAAATCCGAAAGCTCGTGGCTTCACAGCCTCCTGGGTTCA
>MNVH01000003.1 GCA_001871595.1 Candidatus Micrarchaeota archaeon CG1_02_55_22
GCCGCCAGCGGCTTTTATCTCGAGTATCAATCTTTTTGCGGTGCCGCTGGGCGAATCGGCTTTCGCGGAGTGGTGTTCTTCGAGCACGCCGACGTCGTAGCCGAGCGGGCAAAGAATTTGAACTGCCTTGCGCGTCAAGGCGAACTGGGCGTTTACTAGGGGCGAGTAGTTGGGCGCAATAATGCAGCTTCCACCGCCTGCGGCAACCGCTTTGGCGATGGATTGCTTTTGCTCTTCGGAGAGACCAGTTGTTCCAATTGCTAGTGGCAAGCTTTTGCCTGCAATCTTGGGCGCCAAAAACGTTTCGGCGTCGGGAGAGGAAAAGCTTACCACCGCGTCCACGCCCGCTAAAGCGGTTTCCCACTCCGCGCTTGAAAAGATTTTTGAAGTCGTTCCGGGGATTATTTGGCCTACTGCGGGCGAGTTGGGTGACTCGATGCCGGCTTTGACGGAGATTCCTTTCGCTAGGGCTTCCTCGGCAACCATTCTCCCCATGCGCCCCCCGGCGCCCACGATGCATAACTGCATGGTTCTCTTTCTGCCCCCTTCTACTTAAAAAACCGTGTTTTCGGCTGCGAAATTGACAGAGAAAAGGTTTTTGTACTCCTTGTAGGCCTTACTAGCAATTATGGACTTGTTTTTTGTCATGCGCGTGCTCCTCGCCTTGTTCGTAGTGGTTTTTGTTGTCGCCGTTTTTTCTGGCGTGGCCGCCCCTGTCCAGTTGTCGAACGAATCGTTCGAGCTTTCGCTTCCAACTGCACCGTTCAACGTTTCGCCAGACTTATCGCAAGGAAACTATTATTCGCCCGACGAGTTCGTTAACCGCTCCGTGCCGGATTCGGCCCGCGTTTGCTTGTACGGAGAAAACAAGGAATGGCTCTACTCCGGCTTCTTTAGTTCGATTAACGTCTTCGGCAAGCAAGTAGCGCTAGATTCATTTTGGTTCAACTCGTCTGTTTCGCCCGCGTCGTTCGTCGACTGCGCAGCAGTAGTGTTGTTCGACGACTCGCAAGGCGAGTTCATGGAGCGGGGCCAGCGTTCGGGCGTTGCCGAAGCGTTCCACCGCGGTGCCGGAGTGATAGTGGAGAAGCGTGCGGCGTCAAGGATGCGTTCGGACGAGAGCGTATTGGGGTATATGCCGGTACTCGACGCTTTTATTCCCATAAAGCTTGACGCGCCGGGCAATGATGCAGAGTTTCTTGGGGAACGCGTTTTCAGCGGCGTTTTTGTTCCTGTTTCCGACGACGCGTCCACCGTGTCGCTGGTAGGACTAGGCTTTTCGGGCAACGTTACCGTCGTGCTTCAAACTGGTGGCGAGGCGCTAGCGTGGTTGAAGGACGAGTCGTTCGCGCCGTCGAAGCCAGCGTACCCTGCAATCATTCGTTCGCGGCAGTTGAATGCGAACTCGGTGTACTACTATTCGTTCCCGCTCGTTTCCGCGCAGGACTCGCTTCGCGCAGTCGTACGAATGCAGGTGGAAGAGTATTTGACTACTTTGGCGTTTTTGCGCATTCGTGCCGCTGGCTAGGCTGCGTGAGAAAAAGGAGTGTGCGGGTTTCTAGCCCGCATTGTTCGTTATTGCTCCGACGATTTGTTGGATTGCGCTTGCAACCGCAGTTTGCGATTGGCTGCTGGACCCGCCGTTCGAGCTTGTCGTTGTAATCTGCTCGACTTCTACGGGTAGTGCGGGGGGTTGGTTTGAGTCGCGTGGGCTCAGCGTGCACGCGTTAGCAACTTTTATCCAGTAGCCTTGTCCGTCTTGAGCGTTTACTGCTTTATCGTACTTGCCGGCCTGTGTGTTGTATGCCCACGGCCCGGCGGTCGCCTGGCAGTCCGAGGTTGCTTGGAATTGTGTTGATAGACTCAGTAGGTTCCAGCCGGCCGAGAGCTTGAATGGTGTGTCGAACGACGGAGTCGGGCCGCTTAATTCTAGTTTGCAGTCGCTTGTCGACTTTATCCAGTAGCCCTGCATTTGCCGCATTCCTTCCGGCGCGGTCTTATAGTGCGCGCCGTTCGCGTAACCCCACACGGCGAGTGGCGCTTTGCAATTTGCGATAGCGCTTTCGATGTTGTCCAACATGGTTCCGATGAGGTTCCAGCCCTTGTAAAGCTTTATCGTCTGCGTGAACTTCTCTGATTCGGGCGGTTGCGGTGGTGCGTCGTTGTCGCAGGTGTAGCTTTGGCAGCCGTTCTCATCGGTCACGACGTTGAGTGTTCCGTCCGCGCAGTACTCTGGCGACGGTGGTGCGAGCGTGGGGCAGACGACGTTTTGACGCAATAGTATTACTTGCGTTTCTGCGCCTCCGAACTTTATCGTGTACTTGCCGAACGGCGCCTCCGTGCGGGCGTATCCGCCGAGGCACTTGCTTGCAGTGCACTTGGCGGGAACAAAGTACGTCTGGTCCCACTTGAACGATGTTTTCTCGCCGGGTTCGAGTTGCATGTACGCCGTGCATACGGGCGCGCCCGGTTCTTGCAGTAACAGTGTGTTACCGTTATCGTCGTAAACGTTGTAGGGAACGCCGCAAAGCGAGTATCCGACCGCAGTGTTGCCGTTGTTGTACGCCGTGATTTGCACGGTCTCGCCCGGCTTGTACATTGTCTTGTCGGTCGAGAGCTTGATGCTTTGCGTTGTGGCCATGCAGTCTTTCGGGCTGTTGCACACGGTTTCTATCGAGCTGCATACGCCGTCGCCTGCCTTGATGCAGGTTCCGACGGGGTTGCCGGCGACTAAACCGGTTGAAACGCATTGTCCGTCAACTACTTTGCGCGTGTCGAACCCGCTGTCCCACTCGGTCAGTCCCTCGCAGCACTGCGTCGGGTAATCGTTAGTGTAGACTTTCGAGTACTTCTCGCCCTCCTTAGCGCACGACACCTTGACGCATTCGTACCGGGTGCAACCTTTCTCGTCGGTGGATGATTTTAGTGTGGCGCCCGTGACGCAGACTGGTTTAACGGGTGCAACAGGGCAGGTTGTGGAGGCGTCTCCGCCAGCAAGTATCACTACTGCGCCGCTTTCCACGCTTAGCGTCTTGACGTACTCGTAGCTTTCCAAGTACACGTTGTCTTTGGTGTGGCTGAAGTAGTCAACGCGGGCACCGTCTTTTGATAGGTCGTAGTACGCCGCTCCGTCTTTGATGGATTGTAGTGTGAGCTGCTTGTCGCCTAGTGTGAGCAATCCTCCAACTTCTAGTCGGGTGCGAGTGACTTGGTAGTTGAGTTTAATCAGTCTGTCCTGGCCGTTGGCTTTAATTCCAATCTCTCCATCCTGCACGGTTGACACGGGGATTATTAGTGATGAGTGTTGTCCGTTCTCGTAGATCGTGTCGCCAGTTTTAACGTTCGTGTAACTGGCAGTATGCGAAGATGTGGGTTCTGGCAAGGGATTTTGATTCGTATTAGGGTGTAGTCTCCAAGTAACTTCAAGGTTTGCGGTATTGGCGGTTATTGAGATTACTTTGAAGATGTATGTTTCGGGTATGTTGTAGTCTCCGTCGTCATTTTGCCGTATTTCTAGACGTTTTCCTTCGGTCATGTACCAGACTGGGAGCGCGCCTTGCGGCGTTACCGTGGCGGTTGCAGTTGTTTGGACTACGGGCGTCACAGTTGCTTGCGGCGTGCTGCATAATACGTCGAGCGAGAGGCTGCTTACTCCGCATTTTGTGCCGGCGTAGTCGCACTTGCCGGAGCAGAACGTTTCCGCGGTGGCGCTTATCAGGCTTGCGGGAATGCATTGACCGTATACGCCTGTTGACTGGCCGTTATAGCACGTCCACTTTGCGCTCTTGTACGAGTCGGCTGCCGAGACGCCTATTGCGAGCACGGCAAATAGCACTATTACTGCGAGAAAAGCTTTCTTCAAAACATACCACCAAATAGTTGGTAGCGTTTGTGGGTATTTAAGCGTTCTTTTATTTCAGGCGCGTCGCTCAAGCGCGTCGGCAATGACTATCTTAATGGTATTGTTCTAGCCGTGCAAGGATTCCTTCAACTTGCCTGCGTTTGATTCCCGTGACGCCTTCGCGGTCCAAGTGCTCAAGCACTGCGTCAGAGTCGATTTCTGCTACTTCAAAGAATACGGGCGTCACGCCGTCGGACTTGAAGCCGATGTTTACGGGGTGGTCTTGTACCGTGATTCCCGCCTTGAATATGCGTTGGGATAGCGGGCTTTTTCGAGCCGCTTCCCGGTAGACTTTTGCGTAGTGCGCTTTCACGGCCGGGCTGTGTTCGTAAGAGTCTCGCGAATCGGCGGCATAGAATTCTTTGACCGCTTTCTGGTAATCGAGGGAAGTATCGGCGAAGTGGCTTATAAGGGCGGGGGGCTTGCTTCCGCGCAGCCGGCTTGCGATGGGTTTGGGGAAGTTCTCGGGGAACAACGTGTGCGCCAGCGACAAGTACAAGCCGTGCCTTCGCGCGTCCAATACTGCTTGGCGGTGGGGGTACTTGGGCGTGCGTACGATGTTTCCGGCGAGCTCGTCGTTTTTTGGGAGCACTCGTACGACTGCTTCGTCCGCGTTTATCCTGCCAAGCCTCGCCATTTTTACAGCCGATACTCTGCTAGGGGTTTAAAGAAGTGTGCGGGGAGGCGATGGTGGGCGCCTACCCCACGGATTGGTGGGTTGAACTGGTAAGGGGGCCTTGGCTTGCGTCGCCGACGCGGCGGGTGGGAGAAACCGCGAGCGGGTCACAGCACAAAAGAGATGTCTGATAAACCAAGGCCCTTAACCAATTACCGTGAAATAAACTGTCTTGCCCTTGTGCGTCTTTTGCAGGATTCCCTGCTTCCACAAGGCGTTGAGGCGCGAGGACGCGGCGTTCCGGTTCTTGTACCCGAACTCGCCCTGGACTTGCTGCGCGCAAACACGCTCGTTAGCACGCACGAAACCCAAGAGCTTCTCGTCCACGTCTGAAACGTTCTTCTCAGTTTCAGGCGCCTGCGACAGTCTCTCTTCGATTCTTGCTATTTTTGTCTCCATTGACTCCAGTTTTGCCTGGATGTCTTTCAGGAGTAGGTTTGTGCTCGACCGTTCTTCGGAGAGCTTGTTCAGCATCGTGCCCACGACGAGCGGGTCACGCATTTTTTCGCTGAATTCCTTGAATTCCGAGGCGACCTTGCTGAATTCTTCGTCCAAACCGACACCTTTAAATTTACCGTCCGAGTAATGTCTTATTCACTCGAACACGTTCGCAAAACACTCTCCTTTCCGGAGTGTGTCACGAACCCATCGCGTTCCTGTCACGATACAATCATGACTCAACGCCGATATATAAATACCGCTGTTCCGTTAATGTTGCACAATAACTTAGGGTGCTGGCGCTCCGTTCGACGGGTTATTGTGCGGTTCGATGGGTTGTTGTGCAGTCTTGGTCGTAACCAATGACGGGCCGCGCACGGCATCCGCTGACTTGAAGTCGAGTTCGAGGCCGTTCTTTTTGGCTTCGTGGATTAAGACGCAAATGTTGTAGCAGAGTATCTTGGCTAGCGCTTCGTTCACCTTGCCTAGCTCTGATTTTGATTTCAGGTTGCCGTTAAACTTGCGCTTGAGTGCCGAGAACGATGATTCCACTAGACTGCGCTGGTGGTACGCCTTGGAGAACTCGTCTTGCCTGAGCTTGTAGAGGTAAAACATCTTTTTCC
>MNVH01000049.1 GCA_001871595.1 Candidatus Micrarchaeota archaeon CG1_02_55_22
CCTGAAAGCACAGTACTACGCGACTTCAGGAACCTGTTCAACTGGCACAGGAAACACACGCCACCCCTACTAGAACAATAACCATTAATTACCTACGTTGAGAAAGCGTTTGGATGGATAAAGAGAAAGCACTCGACGTTGCAGGCAAGGCAATCGTAATACTGGTAATACTCGCTATAACCGCCTTCGCGCTCAAAACATTCGTCCTCGACGCCAGCCCGCAAGCCGGCAACACGACTGCAGCACCCGCCCCGACAATGCAACCAGCACCGCAAGCGCAGAGCGTGTTGCACGCCGACTTCAACGAAGGCACCAGCGGCAAATTGTTGGGAATAGCGCTACAGCCCGCAGCAATGCTCGTCACAAGCGAGAATGCTAAAGAAGGCAAGTCAGTCAAGCTCACCGCCACGCCCGGCACAGCAGCCAGCAACCGCGCCCAACTCTCGACCGAGTGGTACCCCGCGCCGGGCCAGACCGTGCAATACCGCTTGAGCTTCATAATACCAACTACATACGCTCATCCAGACAAGTGGCAGACGCTCGCTTCGTGGAGCCAAGTCCCCGACAAGACAAAGAACGAATCCTGGGCAGACGTACCCTCCTATGGCCCGCCCCTCTCGCTCAGGATAGGCAATACCGACGGCGAGCTCAACACCTACCTCAACTACGGGTTGCAGAACGATTCCTTCACGCGCGTAATCGGTAAGGCGAACGTCACGCGCGGCGAGTGGAACGACTTGTGGATACGCGTCAAGTGGTCGCTTGAAGGCGACGGCTTCGTCGAAGCAACCCTAAACGGACAACCACTGACAAGCTACTCAAACGATTCGTTCAAAGCGTACGGAGCAAACTTGTACAACCCGTCCGGCAACCGATTCCTCATCGGAATCAACCGCGACCCAACTATAAACACGACTATGTCAATCTACTACGACGACGTCGACATAGCGACCGAAAACTAGTTCTTTCGAAAAGCTCGACCAAAAAAAGGCGAGTGCTCCGAACCGACCTTTTCCATGCGACTTCGCTGCGTCGCACGCTGCTGCGCGCTCGACTCGCTTGCCGCATGAAAAGCTCGACCAAAAAAAGGCGAGTGCTCCGAACGGGATTCGGACCCGTGTTCATGGCTCGAAAGGCCATTGTCCTGGACCGGGCTAGACGATCGGAGCGTCTCTTACTAATTTTAGTGCCACAAAAGTAATTAAAGCGTTTTCAGGCCGGCCTCAACCGCGTCCCACACGCGCTGCGCGACATCGTCAACAGAACCGTCGGCGTCGATAGTCACCCAGTTCGGCGCCTTGGCCAGCTCCTCGTAGGCGGATTGAATGCACTCTTCCTTGCCACCCTTCTCGAACCGCTCCAAACGCCGGCTGCCGTTGCGACGGAGCGACGCCTCTTCCAACGAGACCTTCAAGAAAACAACTAGATCGGGCTCGGGCGCAAAACGGTTCATCGAACGAATCCACTCGGCATCGAGCCCGTCGAACGTGGATTGGTAAGCAATCGACGACGGATAGTAACGGTCGGTGACCACAATCTTACCCTCGGCTAGAACCGGCTTGATTACCTTGCTCACATGCTCAGAACGGTCGGCAGCGAAGAGAAAGGCATCCGTCTCAGGCGCGAGCTTGTACTTCTTCAACGAATCAAGCGTATCGCCGTGAGCGTGGTGGTCGCGAATAATCCCCGCCCCGGCAATCACGCTTCCAAGCACGGGCAAATCGAGGAAAGGCTCGCGCGTCAAGACGACTTCGTGGCCCGCAGCCTTAATTTTTCCAGCCAAAAGCGCGGCCTGCGTAGTCTTGCCGCAAGCATCAATACCCTCAAGAACGATTAACCCCTGCTGCATAAAACAACCACCTGAAACAAAGTATTACAATAAAGAACAGTTAATATAATGACGCAAAAGTATTCTGAAACACTAATGAAAATCGTTTTCGCCACCACGTCCCCGACGCGAAAGGCCGCGCTAGCCAAAATCGGCGTATTCGAATTTATCGCGCCAGAAAACGTTCGCGAACAATCGCGCCACTCGGGCTCGATAGAACAAATGGTCATCGAAAACGCATTAGCCAAAGCCGAAGCAGTGGCAAGCCAAACAAACGAGATAGTAATTGGCCTCGACACGGTAGCCGAATTCAACGGACATGCAATGGGCAAGCCAATAGACCTGCAGGACGCGCGACGCATGCTTAACGAACTCTCCGGAGAATGGCACGCCGTAGTAACCGGCATCGCGGTAATCGACGCGGCGGCCGGCCGACGCACAATTGGAGTAGATAAAACACGAGTCAAATTCAAGACACTGACAAGCAAGCAAATAGACGACTACGTGGCAACCGGCGAACCGCTCGGCAAGGCCGCGGCGTACGCGATACAAGAACACGCGCGGCCATTCATCGAAACCATTGAAGGAAGCGAACTAAACATAGTCGGTGTACCCTTCGAAAGACTCGAAGAAATGCTTAAAGAATTCAAAACCAGCCTGCGCTGACTACTAGAGCACGCGCACCATGAACTCCAGCAAAAGCGCCACGAACGGAATCAGCAAGTTGTCATCAACGTCGAGCGGCAGCGTCTCGGCGAAAGCCAACACCAACGAAAGCGGCACTGCCGCCAAACCAATAAAGACATAACCAGCCAGAGCACCAGCAACCGCGAAAGCAATCGTTCCTTCCCACGACTTCGCCTTGTTCCACGCCACGCGAGCACGGCCAAAAAGTTTACCGACAATCGTTGCAAACCCGTCACCCAGAGCCAAAATCGCTATCGCGGCGAGCGCGTAACCAAAGTTTTGCGAGAAAGACGAAACGAGGAGCGAACCAATAACGAAGTACATCGCGCCCTTGCCCGGCAAATCCACATCACGCTCGAACTCGTCGAACACCCTTGAAAGCAACGGCAACCGCCAGCCCTTCATCAAAAGCGTCGCCACTGCGAAAAGGCCCGCCAACGCAACCGAAAGGAAGACGATGAGCGCGTCGCGACCGAAGAGCACGCCCAACAAAACTATTAGGGTGCCAAGCACCATGTGCACGGCCTTGCGGCTCAACTCCTGCCGCTTCTTCAAACGCGTAGTCTTCCACGCGCCGCCGAAGTGCACGGGCTTATGGAAACGGTGACGGAAAGAAAGACCGATTACATAGAGCAAAGCTGCAAGTGCAATGCCCGCACCCACTTGCGGGATTGAATGCACACCGATGAAGATGCGCGAGTACGCCACTGCGAGAGCAAGCAAAGCGAACGGAAAGAACCACCAACTACCAACTGCCGCAATCGCGAAGAGCCCAAAACTCGCAGCGTGGCCTGAAGGCAAGCCGAACTCGTTAGGGCACGCTACCAAACCCGGCGCGAAAACGCACGGCCTCGCGTCGGCGTAAGCCAACTTCAAGGACGGCAAGAGCAAGAGCAACAATAGCAACGCCATCAAAAGCGAGACCCGCCGCCGCAGCACTATTAAGGCAAGGAACAGCACGGCCAGCATTGCAACCGAGAAATCGCTCTCGAGAAAACGCGAGAACAACAGGAAAACGTCCCAAAACACTTTCAAGGCACCTCAACGAATTACTCGCCCAAGCCTATTAACCGTAACGCCACCAACACGGTTTTTAACTTCTCCCCGCCCCAAGAATAACTAGAAGCCGAGGTGGCTCAGCCTGGTTAGAGCGCCAGCCGACCTTTTCCGCGGTGCTAGCGAGCAAACGCACTCCGCTCCTCGAAAAGCTCGACCAAAAGTTGCGATTCTTGGTTGTGAAGGAAAAGGTTGCGGCGAGACTCATAAGCGCAAAGCGAATCTCAAGGTCCCCCGAAAGGGAAAATGCGTAACCGAGCTGGGTAATCTGGATGTCGCGGGTTCAAATCCCGCTCTCGGCATTACTTCTTCAAAGCGTTTCCCCAGCTTTGTGTAAGTAGTCGGTAGGAAGTCGTTTTGTGTAACAAGGCGGCGAACTGTATAAAAATGGCTACGCAGTAGTGCTTAACGCTTATCTGGGTTTCAACGAAACGTACCTAAAAATCTTGTGCCACAACCGCGTTGTAGTAGTTCACGAAACAAACGAACTGGGCATCGGCAAGCTGCTCTAATCAAGATTTTAAACGCATGAGTTGTAATTAAAAGGATGGAAACTAGTATGGTATGCGAGGAAAAAGTCATGCCCAAACGAGAGTTTCCAACCGACTTTGTAAATCGCATCATTTGCGGCGACGCAATTAAGATAATGAAGGAAATACCGGATGGTGCCATTGACTTAGTAGTTACTTCGCCGCCATATAACCTCAAAAACTCAACGGGAAACGGGATGAAAGACGGGCGTGGCGGAAAGTGGGCTAATGCCGCCCTTCAAAAGGGATATTCCCATCACAACGACTGTATGCCTCACGACCAATATGTGAAGTGGCAGAGAGATTGCCTAACGCAAATGATGCGTATTATTCCCGAAGACGGCGCAATTTTTTATAACCATAAGTGGCGAGTTCAAGGTGGCTTATTGCAAGACCGCCAAGATATAGTTAGCGGCTTTCCGGTACGACAAATAATTATTTGGCGGCGCAAGGGCGGGCTTAATTTTAACGCAGGATATTTCTTACCCACTTACGAAGTGGTTTATCTCATAGCTAAACCTGACTTTAAACTGAAAGAGAAAGCCAACGCATGTGGCGACGTCTGGGAATTCACGCAAGAATGGAATAACGAACACCCTGCCGCCTTTCCGGTAAGCTTGATTTCGAGAATAGTTTCATCTACTAATGCTAAGACTGTTCTAGACCCGTTTATGGGTTCTGGTACAACCGCAATCGCCGCCCTAGGGCATAAACAAGAATATATCGGGATTGATATTTCTCCAGACTATTGTAAGATGGCAAGCGAACGAATAAAAGAGTATAAATTGCAGAATAAACTTGGGTAATAGATGGATGACTTTCCAATTACCTATAACAAAGCCGAGCTAATAGCTAAACTCAAAGAAATTGACGCGCAAGGTTTTGTTAGAAACACTAGGAAAGGAAACGTCGGCGGCGTTGGGAATACGCTAGAAGATTTGCTGGGCATTAAAGAAAACAATTTGCCAATCCCAAACGCCGCAGAATGGGAATTGAAAACCCAGCGCATAGATACTACATCGTTAACAACTCTTTTTCACGTCGAACCATCTCCGCGTGCCTTAAGATTCGTACCTCAAATCTTTTTGTTAAAGTATGGCTGGCCCCACAAAGAAGCGGGCAAAAAGTATTCAAACAACGAAATGAGCTTTAGACAAACAATTCATGGAACCACGCCAAGCGATCGAGGATTTAAGGTCGTAATAGACCGCAAAGCTCGCAAAATCTTGATTTCGTTTGATTCTACACAAATAAGCCCTAGACACGCGGAGTGGCTTGAAACGGTAAAAACGCGCGTGGGGCTGGGAGAATTAAATCCTCAGCCATATTGGGGTTTTGACGATTTAGAACATAAAGCCGGAACAAAACTAATCAACTGTTTCTACGTCCAAGCCGAAGCGAAAGAGATTGACGGAGAAGAATACTATCATTACGTCAAAGTATTGATGCTACAAAAGTTTAGCTTTAGAAAGTTCTTGAATGCCTTGGAAAAAGGAATAATTCTGATAGATTTCGATGCCCGCACGGGACACAACCACGGCACAAAATTTAGAATGCGTCAAGAATGCTGGCCCATGCTTTACGAAAAAGTAACCACAATCCCCTAAACGCTCGTGCAAAAAGTGGGCAGTCTGTGCAAGAAGCAAACTTTTCATTTACTTGGTACACAAAGCCGCGAAGCTCTATAGCCGTTTATACCAAAGCCCCGCAACGCGCGGCAAACTGGTTGAGGAAAGCTTAAATACTATCCTGCTGATATTAAAGGGATAT
>MNVH01000021.1 GCA_001871595.1 Candidatus Micrarchaeota archaeon CG1_02_55_22
CTAAACGGCTTGAAGGGTGCGGACGAGGATTGCTATCGCCACTTTCCAGCCGACGTCCGCGCAAGCGAGCTGACTGGGCTGGACAACCCGCACGCCGTGATTCTGCTTGAACTAAACGACTTGGCCAGCTCGCTCATGCTCGAACAGACGAGCAAGGGCGTCGGCGCCATGCTCGGCCTGCCGGAAAAGCTCGAGAAAGCATTCTCGAACGCCATGGCGCCGCTGACTGCCGCAATCACCGACCTGACGCGGACTCTGGCCAATAAGTAAAACGGCGCATTGCTTTTTACAGTTCGCCCCAGCGGGACTTCTTTATTTTGTCAGAATCCCCTCGCTCCAGGCGGGGTTTAAAGGTAGGTTGGCCTATTTCTCTTTGGAAATAAACCGTGCCCAAAAGATTGAATTACCCATCAAGCAATACCGCCAAAGCGCTATTTACACAACTGCAGAACCTCGGACTCCACCCAACCTTAGAATACCCCGTACCGCCGTGCTGGATAGATATTGCCTTTCCCGACATTATGTGGGCAATTGAAGTCGATGGCCAAGACCACCAATTGCCAAAGCAAATTGAACACGATAAATGGAAGGACGCACACCTCGAGCGCGCGGGTTGGGTTGTTGAGCGCATACCCGCAAACAAAATCTTTAGGGATTTAGCTGGTACGGCGACCGGGATAAAAGAAAAGTTCGACAAGATGGCAGAAGTTGGGAATGCCGAACTCTACGTCGAACAAGAGCGAAACGCTCAAGCTCGCACTGAAGAAGAACGCAAGCTAAAGCAAGCCAAAGCCAACCCGGAAGAGATCGCTAAGAGAGCTCCACCTAAGCTGCCGGCAAGTTCATACGCGCCGCCATCTAATTTGTTCAACTCGAATTGGATTTTCTGGTCAGTCGTTATCTTGCTGATGGTCGTAGGGATATTCTCATCGATAAATGCTGGGAAAACACAGGTGGGGTTAACGCCAATAGCGGCCGTTCGGAGTCCGACTCCGACAGTCAGTGTCAGCCCAACTCCTGAGCATGAGATTCCCTATGATTCCACGGGCAATCCTCTGAAAGATGTAACCGTGACTTTCGGCAGTTGGAACACGCCGTTGATTATAACCAATCCTAATGCCATCGAAATGTCCGTGCTGATGAACTTGAGCATAAAACAATCTGGCAGTTGTGGCGGCAGCCAAGCGTACGAGCCTCATTCGTATGCTATAAACACGACGATTCAACCTAACGCTGAGCGAAAGATTTCGGGTCGCGAATCAGACTTATGTCCCGACTATATTTTCTTGCCGCCTTATGACCTCAAGTATCAGAACACGAGCGGCGTCGAAGTCAAGGTCGGGCTACTGCCTTAGCAAACCCTTACGTTTTGAGTGTGTTTCTGAATTCTTCCCGCGCTCACTCCCGCGAGACTCGCTCCTTGTTTAAGCATCGGCAACCCACTCTCGCTCGCTTTTTATTCCTCGTCGCCGTGGTTGTTCCGCAAGCAAGTGTATATATATCGGGGCGATGTATATGGTTGTCATGGGCAACGTTTTGGTTTCGTTGGACGAGGCGCACGACAAGCTCCTGCGGCGGTTGGCCGCGCGGCGCGGCGGCAAGAAAGGCGACTTGAGCAACGTGGTTGCCGAGGGGCTCGACGAATTGGCTCGAAGCGACGCCAAAGAGGCCTCGCGCGAGCAGCTGTTTGCGTTGATGCGCAAGGGCTTCGACCTCGGCCTCAAGGGCAAGAAAGTCTACGAGTCGCGGGATGAAATCTATGACTGAACGCTGCCTCATCGACACTAACCTCTTGGTTTACGCTTTCGACGAGTCTGACGCCAAGCACGCTGCTGCCGAGACTCTACTGAAAGATTTGGTTAATTCCGGGCGCGGCGTGGTCAGCGTCCAGAACTTGGCCGAGTTCTCGCGCGTGATGACCGAAAAAATCCCGTCTCGGCTGTCTGGTTCGCAGGCTCGTAGCCTGGTACTCAGGCTTTCGGACAACTTGGTCGTCGTCGAGTACGACGCTCGCACCGTCGCCGACGCGTTGGCCATGCACGAGCGTTACGGCGTGCACTTCTTCGACGCCCTCCTTGTCGCCACGATGGAGCAGCACGGCGTCACCAAAATCGTCACGGAAAACGCCGGCGATTTCAAGGGCATCGAGTGGCTCGAGGCCAAGAATCCGTTCGAATGACTTGCCGCGCACGCGGGTGGTGTAGTGCCTAAACCCGACGCGGGGCTACCTTCTCCTCGCCGTCATCACGTGATAGGTGAAATGCCGGTGCATTATCGGTTCGATTTCGACGCTGAACCCGCGTTCGCGCAGGCGTTGGGCCAGCGGCTCGAAGTCCACGCGCTCGAGGCGCTCGCGTTCCATCGTGTCCGCAGGTATCTCTTTGAAAAGTATTTCCCGCGCCACGTTCTGGCTGCCGCGTTCCAGCGCCAGCATCATCATGTGAAACCGCAGCTCTTCTCCAATAGCATGGTCGCTCATTGTCGGCCGGTCGATGACGAGCAGGGCCTTCGTCCTGTCGGCAATGCTTTTCAGCGCGTCCAGGCGGCGTTCGGGCAGCACGTGCGTGAAGACCTCGGCGGCCACGGCCACGTCGAAGTGCGGCTTGCGTGAAACCGGTATCTCCCTTATGTCACCTAGCAGAACCGCCGCTCCCGGCGTGCTTCCGCGCAACTTTCGGGCCACGGCGTAGCTGCGCTCAAGGTAGTACTTTCCGCCTATAGCGGTCCGCTCAAGCAGCGGCGCCTCTCCCGGGCCGACTTCGAGCGCCCGTGCCTTCGGGGGGTTGCCAACCAGCGCCTCGACGCGTCGTGATAGCAGCTGTCCGACAATATGGTCCCCAGCAAGCGTCCTGAACGGCTGCCCGTGCTGGTAATGCGCTCCCGTGAACCAGTCCTCGTTGTCGTCCCTCCGATTTGTCACGCAAAACATAATTGCAGAATCGTTTTTATTACCCGCGACGCGTCGTAGTGCCTATGGTTGGTGGCGTTCGTGCGTATTGCCGTATTTAGCTTTATGGTTGCGTATCCGGTACTTTTAACTAGCTAACCCTGCTTTCTTTTATCTAAGTGGATTACTGGGACTTGCTGGTGGTTTTGGCGGTTGCCGGCCTTTTGGCCTTTGCCATTTTCCTGCCGCAGGCATCGACCCCTGCGACAATGCCGCTTGCTTCAGTACCTTCTGCGATCCCAGATTCGTCCCCGCAATCCGTCGCGTTCTTCCTTTCAGTCAACCATTCCTCCAACCGCGACATCGTTTCGTTTACCGGTTCAGACGCCGACATCAGCCTCCTGGTGGTGGTGCCCAAGAGCGTGGCGCGCAACGCTTCAGAACTGGCGGGTTTCAGCGGGTTCAGCTCCGGGCAAATCGTGCTGGAGGACCCCGCCTTCTTCTTTCCAGTGTCAATTCAGGCCGGTTACGCCGAGAGAGAGTTCGCGTATCCGTCGTCTTCCGCCGGCGTGCTCTACGTCGCATTTCCCGACGGCGTCTTCACCGACGCGCAAGTGACCGAAATCGCGCAGGTTCTCGCCTCCGACGACCGCGTGATGTCGCTAACCGCGGACGAGGCCGCAGTAGTCCAAGCGGTTCTGGTACGCCTGCTATCCGACGAGGCAAAGCCCGCAGCCTACCGGATTTCAGCGTTGCGCGACTACGTCTCGGGCTTTTCCAAGGACGATTTGGCCGTGTCGTTCGTCGTCTCCACTGAAACGCCCATCAGCGCGCAGGACGTGCCGTTCTTCGGCGACTACGGCGCAAAAGGCGCGCTTCTCTACAAGGTAACCGGCCCGCTCTCAGATTGCATCGACGACTATTGCCTCAAAATCTCGGAAGGCGAGAGCGCCCTCTCCGACGGCAAGACCGTCAGTTCGCTGCACCTCGTGCTCAACACCACAGGCGCAATCTCGTCCGGCCGCGGCGTGTCAGGCCTCGACAGCAAGCTCGTGATGACGCTCGGCGACCAGACCCACAAGTCAGTCACGCTGCCGCTGCGCGTAGTTCTCGTTCCAGCGCCATTCCCGTCAAGCGTCTTCTACTCACCAGACAACGTCGCCATAGGGCACGCGGAGGCAATGCAACGCGTGTATGCCGTTAACAACTACCCCGCCGCGACTAGAATACCCTCGTACTGCCTGCTGGCGTTTCTACAAATTCCCTCCGCCCGCGAATTGTCTCCGGCTTATCCACAAGGCGGCTACTCGTTCACCGCCAACAGCAAGAACGCGGGCTGCTCGTTCGAAGGCTACTCCTCAAAGCTCGCCTTGGGCGAGTTCTTCTCGCTGCCCGCGCCAATAAACCGTTATGACGCCGCGACGTCCTTTACCGACTGTTCAAGCCAGTACTGTTCATGCGACGCCGCCGCCGGCGCAGTAGGCGACTTGGAGACGAAATTCGCTTCCGCCTTGAGAATCATACGCCGCGTGCCCGCGATGCGCGATGGCTACCGCGTCGCCTACGGCACCGACGAGTACGCGAAAGCCACGATAATCAGGCTCGCCGACCTAGCGCAAGGCAACGACTACGAGTGCGCAATCCCCGTGGACGGCAAGATAATTTCGTTGAAGAACGGCGGTGTTTACTTCGTGAGGCTTTCCGGAAGCGTGGCCGACTCCGCCGGCGTGGGTGCCGACGCTTGGTCGCTAGGAAACCGATGGGAGCTGGTTTCAGGCCAAGGCGACACGTTGTCGGACGCCGAACTCTTCCGGCTGCTGGTGGACCGATGAAATACAAGCTCCTCCTGCTGCTCGCCGTATTGTCCGCCTTCGCCTCGGCCGACATAACCTCGTGTAGCATCCGTTCCGCGTCCTCCGGGCTCACGCTCGCCGCGCTTCAAGGCGACTCGTTCATCTCGACAATAACCGCGGCAGACGTTCCCGACGGCAGCTATAGCTTCGAAATACGGTTCCTAACCGAACCGCCTGCGTCGGCATCGTCATCCATGCCCGCCGCGGAGGCTTTCAAGCTAGGCTCCATCCAAACAGTCAAGAAAGCAATTTCGCTGGACAACGTTCGGAGCGGTCCAACGAAGCTACCGCCCGGCGAGTACTATGCCTACTGCATCATGACCGGCCGCAGTATCTTCTTCGACTACGCGGGCAAGATGCGCATCGTATCAAAAGACGCCGCCGGAGAAACCGTTGATGGAATCGCGGCAATAAGCTGGTTCCACGTAAACGATAACGCGCTAAGCGTAATCGTCGACCGGGGCGAGCCGATAGCTTTCCGCGTCGAGCTCAATGCACCAGCTTGGCGCGAGAAAACTCCGGAGTTCTACGCCGAACAAGTGTCGGTATACTACGAGCTCCTCGACGCGTCCGGCAAACTCGCTTACATCACGCCAGTCGCGCGGGCCTACTGGACCGACGGCACCGGCCACGCCTCCTTCGACGCATCGCCGGAAGACCTCCGGAAAATCCCCTCCGGCTTCTACAAGGCCGTGGCCGTCGCATTCAACCGCTTCACCGGCGAGATATACGCCCGTCGCTA
>MNVH01000023.1 GCA_001871595.1 Candidatus Micrarchaeota archaeon CG1_02_55_22
CGCGGAACCGGGTCGCAACAAATTTACGACTTAACCCCCCTCACAGAGTCTTAGCTCGAATCCGGCCGAAGCCGAAGCCTCACTAGAACCCCGCTTGGATGGCTTGACGGGCGGTGTGTGCAAGGAGCGGGGACATATTCACCGCGCGATGATGACACGCGATTACTAGGGATTCCAACTTCATGGGGACGAGTTTCAGCCCCCAATCTGAACTGGGGCGGAGTTTAGGCGATTGCCTTCGCCTTTCGGCGTCGGAACGCATTGTCTCCGTCTTTGTATGCCACGTGTGGCCCTGGAAATTCAGGCCATACAGACCTAGCGTCGCCCCTTCCTTCCTCCAACTTAGCGCTGGCAGTCTCCACAGAGTGCTTTCCGGATTGCTCCGAAGATAGCAACAGTGGACAGGGATCTCGTTCGTTGCAAGACTTAACTTGACACCTCACGGCACGAACTGACGCTGGCCATGCAACACTTCTCGGCTTGTTAGCTAAGATCTTCAGTCTGAGCTTCATACTGCCGTCTTTCCAGGTGAGGTTCCCGGCGTTGAGTCCAATTGAACCGCAGCATCCACCCCTTGTGGTGCTCCCCCGCCAATTCCTTTAAGTTTAAGTCTTGCGACCGTACTCCCCAAGTAGCGCACTTAACGGCTTCCCTGCGGCACTGCAACAACACGAGGTAATTGCAACGCCTAGTGCGCATCATTTACTCCTAGGACTACTCGGGTATCTAATCCGATTTGCTCCCCTAGGCTTCGTACCTCACCGTCGGATGCATATTGGCAAAGCGCCTTCGCCACCGATGGTCCTTTAAGGATTACAGGATTTTACTCCTCCCCCTAAAGTACCCTTTGCCTCCTCTGCTCCCAAGCCTAGTAGTATTCCGTGCACGCCTGCCCGTTGAGCGGGCAGATTTCACACGGAACTGGCTAAGCCGGCTACGCACGTTTTAGACTCAGTATTCGTGGACACCACTCGGGCTACCTGTGTTACCGCGGCGGCTGGCACAGGATTTACCCACCCCTTATTCAGCCAGAAATTCATACTGACTAAAAGCTAACCTTTCGGTTAGCACTCAGATTACCCTCGTCACGCTTTCGCGCATTGCGAAGGTTTCGCGACTGCTGCACCCCGTAGGGCTCGGGCCCTTGTCTCAGTGCCCGTCTGGGGGCTACTACTCCCATAGCCCCTACTGATTAAAGCCTTGGTGGGCCATTACCCCACCAACAAGCTAATCAGAAGCAGTCCCATTCTTGGGCGCGATGCCTACAATTCAGCATTCATTTGGGTTGGACAACATTCCAGTTATTCCAACCTATCGGGCATTCCCGTCAGTTTCCCGACGATGTACCCGTCCCAAGAGTAGGTTGACTACTCGTTACTCAGCCGTTCGCTATGATACGAAGTCGTACCATGAAACTTGCATGTCTTAGTCGCAATCTGACAGCGGTGCCCTCCAGCAGGATCAACTGGAGTTAGCGTGCGCCGCGTTTGGACGCAACGCACGCTGGGTCGCAAGAACTAAGCACTTAAATTCTTTGAAAAAACTTGTCGTCGAACCCAAGACACAATCGCACATTGAATGTGCAGGATAGGTTGCTTGAGTGCCCATGAACGCTATAGCGAAAAAAGTGAACCTTTCAAAGCCGTTAAGATGGCTCGAGTTCGCCGAACTATAGCACGCAAAAAACGGACAGATTAATGTAAATCTGTACCTCTCTTATAAGTAAAGAAGCTAGTATATAAAGCTTTTTCAGGCGGCGCGGATGAACTCGAATAGGGAAACGCGCGCAGGAAAACGTTCGCTTTTCCAAAGCGCAGCAAGCTGGGTGCTACCCTAGCACACCGAGTAGTTTAAGACGCCTCTCAATCGTTTTCAGGCGCAACTGCAAGTCGCGATGCTTCTCGCGAAAATCGTTTACATCAATGCGTCCCATCAAGTACGCGTTCTTCAATTCCTTTTCCTCTTCGCGCAACTCGAACCGTTCATCAAGCACGTCGAGTATTTCGCCTTCATCGAAATCCTTCTCACGCAACAAGCTCTTTCGCGCGCTTGATTCGGATGGCTTGATTAAACGCCGATAAGCAAGGTAGACAAATATTACGAGCAATAGCGCGAGAAGCACGTTGAGAAGCATTGTGAAGAAACTTTGAGCCACGAAAAGGTTACTCGCCCGGAATTTAAAGGGTTACCGCTAGAGCCAAGTCGGCAACAACCGCGCCGCAATCATCGATGATATCGTCCGCGCGCACCCGCGCCAGGCTCTTCGAGCTCCCGCCGCCGCACAAAACCACGTCCCGTTCGACAATTAACGCATCGATAAAGATTCGTCCAGTCAAGCCTAGCGAGGGAACTCCGCCCGCGGGGTAGCCCGTCTTCTCCAAGACCTGTTCAGCTGAACAGAACGACAACCGTTCCCCAACCAACTGCTCGAGCTTTGCCTTATCCAACCGGGAATCGCCGCGGAGAATCGCGACGACAAGGCCGCCGCTGCGCGTTAGCAGGCAGAGATTTTTCACTAAATCTTTTTCAGTACAGTTGGCGGCTTTTGCGGCATCTGCCACAGAGTGCGTGCTCGCCTCGAAGTAGAGCGGCTGGAAGAATAGTTTCTTCGATTTACAGTAATCGGCAAACTTCTGCTCGTAAACGTCCAACTCAACCGTGCCTCGCAAGCCAGTATTTCTTCAAGTAATCGAGCGAGAGCGTTGAGAGTACAAAGGCGAGTGATGGAACGATGGCGTTGAGCCACGGGTCTGGTACGCGCGCAGCCCAAAGAAAAGAGCCAATGACAATATACGTCGCGATAACTATTAGTGCACGGCGAGTCTTGCTGGTTTCCCAAGCCTTATCCCCCTCGACTCGCTCGTTGCGTTCCTCTACGCGCGTAATACGTTGTTCCAAAGTAGCCATGATTTTGCTTAGCCGCCGCGCAATTATATATGCTACCGAACGCCAAAGAAACGTTATGACAGACTCGGAGAAAGTCAAGGAGTTCGTTCGGGCGGCGTTCCAGCGCAACCCGTCATACAGCTTCAACGACCCGAAGATAATGTTTAACCACAGTGTGCTCGTTGAAAAGTACGCGGCGAGGCTGGCGAAAGAAGTAGCGTGCGATGCAGAAGCTGTTTCAATCGCGGCGTTGCTGCACGATGTGGGCAAGACTTTCGACGCCGACGAGAAAACGCTTTACGAAAAACACGGAGAACTCGCGTGGACTGTTAGTGCTGAATTCGTCAACGGCCTAGAGTTACCCGAGAAAACGCGGGCTTTGATCGAGCGCTTGCTTTGCGGCGACTATTCAAGCGTTGAAGGCAGAATCGTCAAGGACGCGGACGTAATCGCGTTTTACGCGGACGAAGAACTGCAGGACGCGTTTTGCGAGTGGGCGTTAAAGCAAGGCCAGCCCGACGAATTAACGCGCAAGCTAGAAAAGTACGAAAAACTCGGTTACCCACAAAGCAAAGAACTAGCTAAACCACTTCAAGAAAAACTCAAGGCACGCTGAAAAAACGCCAACTATTTGGTTTAAATTCGTTTATCACATTGCCAATATTACAGGGGATTCAAACAATGAGCAATGCAAAATACTTGGTTATAGCGGCGTTATTCGCGTTCGTATTGGCCGGATGCGTCGGCAACGACGCGGGAGCTTCGGCAACGCCGGCAGCGTCAGTCGCGCCGTCAAACGAACCGCCTGAAGATGCCCCGCCCGCGCCGCCCGAAGACGTGCCGGCCAGCGAACTGGATTCGGGCGAAACCAACACTACTGCTTACACTATGACCGACGTCGAAGCGCACGCCGTTCCGGAGGATTGCTGGCTCGCGATTCACGAGAAAGTGTACAACGTGAGCGGCTTCGGAGCCAAGCACGGCGGGGGCGAAGCAATCTATCAGGGCTGCGGCAAGAATGCGACGGAATTGTTCGAAACCCGGCCAATGGGTTCGGGCACGCCGCACTCCGAGAAGGCAAGGAGCTTCCTACCCAACTTCTACATCGGCGAGCTAGCCCAATAATCAAGCAAGTCCCGCTACAACGGCGAGGTAGGTCGTCCATTGCAGCACGACGAGCTTTACTGAATCGAAGAAGCCATAGCCGCGCAGGCCGATGTGGCCCAAGGCGAACTCTCGCACCGCAGTCTTCTGGGGGTCGGACGACGCAACAATCCGGTCTATCGCGTCCGGCCAGATTATCAGGTCAACGTCGTACACAAGCGCGTCGCTCGACGGCGTTACCTGCATGAGCTTGCCGCCGTGGACCACGGCGTAACCCACGGGCGTCTCGTCCACCATCGCACGCAAAACCACGTCCGTGCCAACTATGGACGTGAGTTCGCCGGGCAAATCGATTGAATAAACGCCCGAATAACCTTTAACCAGCAGCCTTGCCTGCTCTGCTCCCATGGCGGAAGAGAACGATGCGAGCAGGACGAACGCGACGGACGCGGCAAACAAGTTTTTCATGATAAAACCAATAACGTCGCAATAGTTTTTATACCTGATTTAAAGGGCTCCGGAAAAGAGTAAACGCAGCGCGGCTAGCACGAAGTGGCGTCGGTTCCCAGCACGGGCTTGCGCGCCAGCTGGCTAGAAATATTGCGGTAACCGCTGGCGCTAGAATACTCGGCGCTCAAAACAAGGCCGGCATCAACGTCCTCCCACGATACGCCTTGCTCTTTAAAGTACTCTGCTAGATCCAAGTAATTATCCGGGAACCAGTAACTGTTTGCGTAAAGCAACGCAGAAAGAATCTGCTCGCGCGAAGCGTTCTGATACGCCATGAACTCGATTAGGCCCAGCGCAGCCATGCCGTGGTTACAATCGGGAAAATACGTCGGGTTGTTGCAGCACGGACGATAGACGCTTTTTGATACGTTCTCGACAAGGGCCTGCTGCATGCTGGAAAGGCGCAATATGTTTGCAGAACCCACGAGCTGTGCTACAGACTGGTTGCCGAACCGCCAGCCACCCGTGCTCGCGAAACGGTCGATGCTTACGGACTCGCTGTGCGAAAGCGGGCCATCAAAAAGAATCGAATTGTTGTTAACTAGGCCAAGCGCCCAGAAGAACTCTAGAACGAAGAGCTTGTTCTCTCGAGTAATCGAAACATTCTCGCCACTGCCACTAAGAAGGATATTAGCTTGTTCCATCGTCAAAGGTCTGCTGCTACGGTTCATCGAATCAACAAACTGGACGAAATTAAGCGCGCCACTGGTAATCAACGCAGGCCCAGTGCGGCCCCACGTTACGGGCAAAACCGCTCCCTCCGATGGGGCGACGCGCTCATACAACTCCGACCACACGTCCGATGCGGGCAACACAGAAGGCCGTACATAAACAATAGGCACCGGCGTGGATGTGTTTACCTCAACAACAGACCTAGCAGGCACAGGAGCCCGCGGCACCAACGAAAGCAACAGTAAAACTATTGCCAGTAACGCCAAGGCGATAGCGGCGCGCGGAGCATACTCCTCCACCGTACCTGCAAAACTAGGCTTTCGCATGAATACTGTTAAATAGACAAACTATAAAAGCATTACTATCCTAGTAACGCTTGTTGCCGCGAACCGGACGCGCTATGGTCCACGAACAGAGTGCCGCGCCAACCGCGATGCTTGCCCCTACTAGAACCACCATGACCAGCGTGTGATGCGCACTCAACCTGAACGCCAATGCGCCGCCAATCAACAGCACTAGAATTACAAAGACTATTGCCACGAGATGAAAAAAGTCCGAGCGCCTGCGCCGGTTCATGGCAAGAACTTGCCTCGCGCAGAATTCAAGAAACGGCGCGTGCCCTGCCGGGATGCCGCGTAATCGTCGGCTCGTATTTCCCCCAAGTCAATATCCTTTGAAAAGGACCGGCTGCTGAACGGCAAGAAGAACCGGTACACCGCAGAGAGCGCCTTGAAGCTCGGCCCGTTTGATGCAAGATGGTGAAGCTCGTGGAGCACCACGGCTTCTTGCTCGCGGCGGCTCAAAAGCTCAAGCACGCCCACCGAAACAACTATGACGCTACCGTCCTCTACGCAGTAAGCAACAGGCGCCTGCCGCTCGAGCAAAAACACTTTTGGCGCCAATGGAAGCCCCAGCAGCTTTGCCTCGCGAACGGCAAACCGCGACAAGGCGTGAGACTTGTGCAAGGAACGGCAACCGGCGCACTGAAGGCGCGGCATGAGCAGGCGGATTAACACCAGCGCCACCGCGAGCGCCAGAGGCACGGCCAACAACAGGGACTGTGTCAGCACCACCGCGCAGCCCAGTTGCGCGACCGAGCAGCCAAGGCTTAGAGCCAAAAGCGAGAAGGGGAACGCGGCGACGAAGAAATTGAGCTTCATCAGGAGAGTCTTG
>MNVH01000032.1 GCA_001871595.1 Candidatus Micrarchaeota archaeon CG1_02_55_22
AGGACTTGGAAGAGTGGCCCGACGTTCTACAGCATACTTTCGACGTTGTCCAGAACATGAAGCGTCTGGTAGTCCGCGAGGGCGGGCCGATGGATATCCTCGTTTGCGTAGCTTATTTGCACGAGGCTGCTCACGCCGAGCGCGGCGAGGTCGTTCTGGATGGAAAATCTTTAACAATGGCCCGCGCCGAGGTATGCTCAAGGCAAGCCGCGATTATTCTGAGAGAATTGGGCTTTCCTTTAGATAAGGCCGAGCGAGTGCAGAATCTTTTGGCGCGCAACGAGTGCGTCGAGCTCAAACGCGCCCACCACCGCATAGTATAGCGCGCATAGCACAAAGGCTACCTTGTGGACGTAAATTCTTTTGCTAGCGAAGCGTAGTTGCGTGACATTTTCTCGACTGCTGCTTTACGCGAAATCTTTTTCGACGCAAACGCTTCAAGCGCCTCTTTGAAGATAGTGCGGCCAACTGCAAAGCCTGCCGCTCCTGCTTTCTTGCCTATGCTAATCCATTTTTGGACGCGTGCAAAAGATTCTCCGCGCCCTAGTACTATTATTTTTGATTGTGGTGCCAAGCGTAGAGCTGTTCGGTAAGTGGTTCGAGCGTCGTTCAAGGAATCCATACCTTCAAGTTTCCAGATTGCGGGGCGTATTCCCGCTTTGGCAATTTCGGTAATGGCTTGTATGGTGAGCTTTGGCCGGATTTTCTTGTCGAAAGCATCTTTTCCGCCCGGCGCGTCGAGCTGTTTTTTCGTCGGCAATACCAACAATTCGAACAATAACGGTATTTTTTTAGAGCCGAGCCATTCCTGTAGTCGTAGCAGGCGCTTGAGCTGCCTCAGGTTGGCTTGCTGGTTGGTCGGGTTATATCGGACTAGTACTTTTGCGTACGTCGGAGCAAATTTCTTGACGTGCCTGCCGAAACCGTTTCCGTATTCGAACTCGAACTCTTCGCGCCCGCTTTTTTCGAGTGGCAGCGCCGCTGCGACGCGCTCTAGGTTCGCGCGCTTGAGCACTAACGCGCCGTATTCTTCGTCGCACAGAATCGCCGCTTCGTTTCGTTTGATTTTGCCACGTTTTATCGCGAGGAGCGCCGCGTCAAGAATCATGCCCTTTGCTTCGCTGATTTTAGCGCGCTGCTCTCGCGGAGCGTACTGTGGGAATATCTTGCGGAACGACGCGCGGTGGTCGAAGGCAAGCATGAAAAGCCTTTCCTGCATATATGAGTAAAGTACTGGCCCGGCGAATAAAAAGGCGTCGGGCAGATGGGTTGGTATGATGGGCATAGATGAGGAAGTAGGGGTCGCGTTGAAGGCGAAAACCGTTGCAGTAGTAGGCGTCTCGCGCGACGAGGCTTCCGATAGTAGTTCGGTCGCCGCGTACCTGCAATCGCATGGCTATAACGTCATTCCAATCAACCCTTCGGCGCGCCAGCTTCTTGGAGAGAAGTGTTTTGCTTCGCTCGGCGGCCTGCCGGAGTCGTTGCAGGAGAAAGTCGAGGTCGTACTAGTTTTTCGGCCCACTGTAGAAGTCCCGCAGGTATTGCGTGAATGTCTGTCAATGTTTGCTTGTGGTTATGGAAAGCGTATTTTCTGGACTCAGCTAGGAATAACTGTTTCTCCGTCCGACGAGAAGCGTGCCCGCCGCGCCGGTCTACTGGTGGTTCAAGACCATTGTATACGGACCGAGCACGAAAAGCGGGCTTAGCTTTTTTTAGTTCCGGGGATTCTTTTCGCGAACGCTTCGACTTCACGCGCGGAGTAGTCAAAATTTGCGCCTTGGCGTGTCAACTGTAACGCCGCAGCCGCCGTGGCAGTCCGCAAAGATTCGCTTAAAGTCTTGCCAGAATAGTGCTGTTGTGCGAATACGCCTGAGAAGACGTCTCCCGCGCCGGTAGTGTCTGCAACTTTCACGCGTGGCGCGGTGATGTGATAGTGGCGTTCTCTGTCAAAGGCGTAAGCGCCGCGTGCCGCTGCGGTAACTACTCGAGTTTTGCCCGGTAGCTTCTCAAGGGCTTTGCGAATGGTTTTTTCTCTCGTTAGAAACCGTGCTTCTTCTTCGTTCATAATCGTCAAGTCAAAGTCTTGGTATAATTTCTTTACTGTGCCAGCGTACTTTCTCAGCATGGTAATGCTCGGCGCCAAGACGACTTTCTTGTTCGCGCGAGAGAACGCCGCCGCGGCCTTGGAAAAAAGAGCCATATTGTCTTGCGAGTGCATCGCAGTACAGAAGAGGATGTCGAATCCCTTCTCCGTGCCGGTCTTAAAGTGCTCTGGCGCTAGCGCGTCTCCTGCGCCGTGGCTGCTGAGAATAGTTTTTTCACCGTTCTGCAATAGCACGATGCTAGCACCCGTTGGTTGCTGTAGCTTGTGCAACTGCGTCACGTTAATGCCGCAGTCCCTTGCATGGTTTGCGAGTAGTGCCCCGAAAGCGTCCTTGCCTACTGCGCTCAAAAGCGCTGTCTTTCCGCCCATTCTTGCCGCGGCGGTAGCGGAGTTGAGCGCACTGCCGCCAGGATAGACGCGTATTCCTTGCGCTATCTGTTTGGTTCCGAGTTCCAGCCTGATTTCGTTGCCTTTAGCTTTAGGTAGTTCGCCAACTATGTCGATGACTGCCCCGCCCAAGAATAGGAATTTAGGCTGCATCATTACACCTAGTACTCCGGGGCGCAATAAAAGCCTATTTGCGGGACTCTGCGAGTGCTGCAACGCGGGCGATGTATGGTGCGGTCAAACCGTGTCTTTCCATTAGTTGGCTTGCCGTGCCGCTTTCGCCGAAAGACCTAGTCCCAACAAACTCGGTGGGCGTGGGCGCTTTCTCCGCAAGCAAGCGGCTTACGGTGCTGCCAAGGCCGCCGTGAATAGAGTGTTCTTCTGCTGTGACTATTGCGCCGCACGCACGTGCCGCCTTAAGCACGGTTTTCTCGTCGAGTGGTAGGGTGTGGCAGTTTATCACGCGTGCCGATACGCCTTTTGTTTTTAGAATCTTTGCGGCTTCTAGGGCTTGGAATACTTCGATACCGTTGGCGATAATTGCGATGTCGCTTCCGTCACGGAATATCTCGGCTTCGCCAATCTTGAACGGCGTGCTTGCATCGGTAATAATCGGCGTTTTCTCACGCCCGAAGCGCAAGTATAGCGAGCCGGGCCACGATGCTGCGGCAATGGTGGCGCGCTTCGCTTCTAAGTAATCGCACGGCACCACCGTTGTGATGCCTAGGCCCGTCATTAGCGATACGTCTTCGAGCATCTGGTGCGTCTCGCCGTCCTCGCCCACGGTAACACCCGCGTGCGTGCATGCAAGTTTGACGTTCGCCTTGTTTATCGCGACTGATTGGCGCACGGTGCCGTAGGCAAGTCCCGTGCCGAACACGGCGAAAGTCGTCGCGAAAGGAATGTACCCATCCAAAGCAAGGCCCGCGGCCATGCCAACCAGATTCATTTCTGCGACTCCTGCCTCGAAGAACCGTTTCGGGTGCTTTTGCTTGAACGCCTTGGTTTTAGTGCTTTCCTCCAAGTCCGCGCACAACACTACTACCTTTGGGTTTCTGCCAAGTTCGAGCAAGCCGTCGCCCAGCCCGTCGCGCGTTGCCTTCTTTTCAGTAAATTTGGAGTTAAGTTTCATAACTTTTCTAGCCTCTCGCTTATTTCCTCGAGCGCTCTCCTAGCCTGTTCGGCGTCCGGTGGCTTGCCGTGCCATTCCGGGTTGTCTTCCATAAACGAGACGCCCTTGCCCAGCGTGGTTCTGCATATTATTGCGGTCGGCCTGCTTTTCTCTAGTTTAGCTTTCTCAATCGCCTGCGCAACCGACTCGACGTCGTTTCCCCTTGCTTCGAGTACATTCCACCCGAATGCCTTCCACTTGGCTGCGAAGGGTTCGAGCCGCATGACCTCGCTGACGTGGCCTGATATTTGCACGTTGTTGTAGTCGATGAGCAGCGTCAAATTGGAGAGGTTGTAGTTGGAGGCGGCCATGGCTGCCTCCCAAGTGCTACCTTCTTGGCACTCGCCGTCGCTTGCCACGCAATAGACTCTGCGCTTGGATTTGTCGAGCCGTGCTGCCAGCGCCGCCCCAACGCTCACCGAGAGGCCTTGTCCGAGCATTCCTGCCGTTGTTTCAATGCCGATGCGTTCGTTGCGGTGCGGGTGGCCTTGCAAGCGCGAGCCTAGCTTGCGGAAGGACAGTAATTCTTCGGGTGGAAAGTAGCCCGAACGCGCCAAGGCCGCGTAGAGTACGGCGCAGACGTGGCCGTTGGAAAGGTAGAGTCGGTCGCGCTCCCTCCAGAGTGGTTTCTTTGCGTCGTGGCGCATGCTGTGAAAATATAAAACGGAAAAAACCTCGGCGAGTCCGAGCGGCCCGCCGCAGTGGCCGCTTTTCGCGTTGGCCACCATTGCTACTATATCGCCGCGCAGCTCCCACGCGATTCGTTCGAGCCGGCGGCGCCGTTTTTCTTGCATGAAAGGCTAACGTTGGACTACTAAAAAGACTGTCGGTTTAAGAGAACTTTAACCTGCCTTTGTGGAGCATGATGACGCGTTTGCCTGCTCTGCGTAGCCGTCGGCCTAGTTCCTTGTCATTCGTGCACACTGCGTCTGCGTCGCTTGCAACCGTGGCGTCATCCACCTTTAGTTTGCTTGGCGTTATTTCCACCTTTTTTTCTTCCAACAGTGCAAGCGTGCCCCTTGCCTGTAGCCCTATTTTTCCGGGTTTTGCCGCCAAGTGCTTTAGTTCTTGGATGGTTCCCGAAAGTACGGAGAAGGACATGGTGTCGTCGTTGACGAGCTTCTCGCTCTCGTTGAACACGTCTATACGCTGTTGGATGGGTAGTAAGGCGAAGTTCGTGTCCAGTAATACTTTCATGGTTAATTCTTTGGCCGAGAAGAAAGTTAAATGCTTTGCACAGTATGTGCTTCCTCTTTCATTGACGGAACTATTGTCCCGTTTCCGAAGGCATTGATTTCGGCGTAGCCCGCCGTATTTCTTCCGGTTGCCCGGTCGAGTATGTTCCTTGCTGCGTTCACATCGCGGTCCAATACGAGGCCGCAGCCATCGCAGGCGAAAGTTCGTTGTGAGAGTGGCATTTTCTGTTCAAAACCACAGTTTGAGCAACTACGCGTGGTTCCTCTTGGCTCCACGAGCACGGTCACGCAACCAGCATCCACCGCTTTGTAGTTGATCATGCGCACGAATTCACTCCAAGAAGCATCATGAATAGACTTTCCAAACCGCTTTTCTGCTAGTTTCCGAGCGTTCAATCGCTCCATTGCAATAAACCCATAAGCGTTTACTAGAGTGTGGCTCGTCTTGTTTAGGTAGTCTTTGCGTTTGTCCGCAACGCGCTCGTGCAAACGTGCCACCTTAATTCTAGCTCGATGCCAGTGCTTGCTGCGCCGTTGTTTCCTTGAAAGTCGGCGCTGTAGCCGAGCGAGCCGTGATTCTTCTTTATAATAGATGCGCGGGTTGCCAATGCGCGTGCCATTCGAGAGCGTAGCAAACGCTTTCAAGCCCAAGTCAAGACCTATTTGCGGTTTATAGTTGGGTTTTAACGGTAGGATAGGTTCTTTGATGGTCAGGCAGGCGTACCACTTGCCTGACGCCTCTCGTTTGAGCGACAGTGTCTTATATAGTACCTGCCGGTAACGTTTTATATCCGCGCAGGTGCAGTAAGCCGAACGGTGCGACCTTCAAGTGCCTTCGATCAATGAGCCTGAAGCCTAACTGGGGGTAACTCAACGACTTCATGCGATTGAATGGCTTGAACCGCGGGAAACCCGCCTTCTGGTCAGTCTTCCGCCGCTTGACGAATCGCCAAATTGCGTCTTCGACACGGTTCGCTATCGTCTGGCTAGTTTGTGAGTACAATCCGCTATTCTTAGCCATTTCCAGTAGCGTGCGCTTGGTAGGGAAGCGGTCGTACTCTTTGTAGCAGAACTTGACAAACGAGAGTAACTCATTCCACAAATCTTTGGCTATCCGCAAGTGCTGGCGCATGAGCTCGTCTTGCTTACGAGATGTGTAGACTCGGAAACGGAGTGCGCGCATAACCGAACAGCGTTTCAAACGCTTATATATGTTGAGTGGGTAACTTGCCGGAAGCACTTTCTTTGAATTACCCGCGAGTGTAAAGTTAAATAAGCGTTTTCTGGGCTATTTTGTTTGCTAATCGTGTTACGGGCCCGTAGCTCAGTTTGGCCAGAGCGCCTGACTTTTAATCAGGCTGTCGGGGGTTCGAATCCCCCCGGGCCCGCCTTCGGCCTTTTCCCCGCTGCGTCGGCCTGCTGGCTTCGGCTCGTTCGTCGTTCTAAAAGGTCGACCAAAAATAGTTCTACTTCTTGGTTTTAGTTTTGCTGGCCTTCTTTTTGGGGGGTGTGAGCTTTGGTTTTAGTGAAAAGAATTTTTGTGCCACTGAGGCGAGGTCGTCGGCGCGTGAACGAATTTTACTGATGGGTCCGGCTGCGACTTTAAGTATTGCTGCGGCTTCGGCTGGCGTTACGGTGTAGGACTTGTTTTGGAATCTCGCGGCTTTGAGCTTCTTTTTGGCGACTTGTTGCAGGTAGTAGAGCGTTTCCGAGCTTTCTGCGTACGCGCCCCTCAAGCGCCCTGCCTGGTTTATTACCAATTCTTCGAGCTCGCTGGCGTTATCGAGTTTCTTGCTTATGGTTACGCGTACTTTGGCACCGGCTTTCGATAGTTTGACGCCGTAGTAGTGCAATAGGTCTAGGGTAGCGTGATACGCTGCCTCGGTTTCTATGTGGCTTGCCGCGAGTACGCGCGTAAGCTTTATTGCGCCTTGAGTAATCGATTCAGCCTTTTTCTTCGTTGGCATAGTAATTGTCCATTAGGACGGCTTCCCAGTTAAAGATTTCGGCTGGCTTGAAGAAGCGTGCGACTTCCTTTTCTGCAGCTTCCTTCGAGTCGCTGGCGTGCACAAGGTTGCATTGGATGCTTACGGCGTAGTCGCCACGAATCGTGCCTGCGGGTGCCTCTCGGCCGTTTGTTGGTCCTGCTAGGCGTCGCACGACTTCTACTGCGTCTTTGCCTTCCAGTACCATGGCAAGTAGGGGCGTGCTTTTCATGAATTCGCGTATTCGTGGGAAGAAAGGCTTGTCCTTCAAGTGGGCGTAGTGTTCTTCAAGGACTTTGTCTTCGAAGGAAAACATTTTGGCGGCAGCGATTTTGAGTCCCTTGCGTTCGAGCCGGGTTACCATTTCCCCGACGAGCCCGCGCTGCAGTGCGTCGGGCTTTATGAGCACGAGTGTTCTTTCCATGGCAGATATCCTCCTCTAGGCGTCTTCCCTTACTCTTGATTGTATTGTGCAAGGAATAAAAGCCTTTTTCAGCTTATTAGACGGTAGGCAATCCAGCACTAGCAGGGGGTATTTCAATGCGTTTGATTTTATTCGGCGAACCAGGGGCGGGCAAGGGCACGCTTTCGGCAATGCTGCAGCACCGCGTCGGTATAAAACACGTCTCTACCGGCGATATCTTCCGCCGTGAAATAGCGAGGGGCACCGAGCTAGGCAAGCTCGCTTCGGGTTATCTTTCCAAGGGCCTCTTAGTGCCCGACGACGTCGTGCTAAAGATTGTCGCCGAACTTTTTCAGGATTCCGAGTTCTCTAAAGGGTTTGTTCTCGACGGTTTTCCGCGCACGGTGGCGCAAGCCGAGGCGCTAGACAAGCTTTTGTCCGAAAAGGGTTGGACGATTGACGGTATCATCCGCATCAAGGTCGATTCGGAAGAGCTCGCGAGCCGCTTGAGTTCGCGCCGCGTGTGCCGCTCTTGCGGGGCAATATACAACCTCGTCAATTTTCCTCCAAAGGTTAAAGGCGTGTGCGACAAGTGCGGCGGCCAGCTCTACCAGCGTGAGGACGATTACGAGGACGCGGTCAAGGTTCGTTTGCACGTTTACGACACGCAGACCGCGCCCGTGCTCGACTACTTCAAGAACCACAAGGAACTCGTCGAAATAGACACTACGGGAGACGACGCAGAAGCAAGCTACGTGAAGTTGTTCACCGCGCTCGGCGAGTCGAAAGGCCGCGGCTAAACGAAATAGTTTTTTTGTGTAGCTTAGATGAGGGTGCCGGTGCCGTAGAGGTTCCAGCGGTTTGACGCCTTGCGGAGTATTGCCATTACTGCGCCTTGTGCCGCGCAGACTGGCTTCTTCAAGCGGATGTGGTAGGCTTGGCGGTTGCCTTTGCTCTTGCCTTCCACGAAGCCGATTGTCGTTGCTGTGCCGCTTCCTATTACGACTGGCTCGTTTTCTACGAATGTTTCGGGAAAGTTTGCGAGCGCGCGTTTGAGCGGCTTCATCTTCAGGTTGAGTTCAGTGAGCACGGGCGGCAGGGTGCCTGGTTTTCCAGCGATGTTGCCGACGAGCAAGTCGCCGCTTGCAAGCGCGGGGTCAAGGCCGGTGGCGATTCCGACGAGACCGCCGGGGCGCGCTTCTTTTATCTTGCCGTCAGCGTTCATGCTCGTGATTTTGGTGCGGATTGGCACATAAATTCTTTTGTCCTTCTTTTCTTGCGGGTATCCGGGGAGGAGCTCGATTTCGTCGCCTTCCTTGAAGACTCCGCAGACAACGCTTCCGCCTAGTACTCCGCCCAAGATTTTTGCGGGCTTTGTTCCCGGTTTGTTGACGTCGAAGCTCCTAGCGATGAGGAATTGCGCTGCAGTGGTTTCGTCGCGCTTGGGTGTTGGAATGTTTTCTTGTATTGCTTCGAAGAGCTTGTCTAGGTTGGCCTTTGTTACGGCTGAAATGGGTATGACCGGTGATTTTTCGTAGGGCGTACCCTTCAGCAGCGTCAGTATTTCTTTGTAGTTCTTTATCGCCTGGTCTTTGGTGACTAAGTCTAGTTTGGTTTGGACGAAGACTATGTTCTTTACGCCAATGCTTTCGAGGACGAGTAAGTGTTCGAGCGTCTGCGGCTGGGGACAGGTTTCATTCGCGGCTATTACGAAGAGCGCGCCGTCAACAATGCTTGATGCTGCGACCACGGTTGCCATGAGTGTTTCGTGGCCGGGCGCGTCAAGGAAAGAGACTTTGCGGACAACTTCGCCTTCACCCTCATTGGTGTAGCCTTCCGCGTTCTTGCGGATGGTCATGTCAGCGTAGCCCAGTTTTATCGTGATTCCGCGCTTGACTTCCTCCGAGTGGCTGTCGGTCATGATGCCCGTTAGGGCGGAGATAAGCGTGGTCTTGCCGTGGTCGACGTGACCGGCGGTCATTATGTTTACTTCTGCTTGGCTCAATCGGTTCACCTAGATGTTCTGCGTACTGGTTTTGTGGACTCAAATGCTTTAAACCCTCGCACTTGAACGCGCTTGTTCGATAAAGTGCGTGAGTGCGGCGAAGGCTGCGGGTGCGTCGTTCTCGGTCACGATGAGTATCTTGTCGGTATAACAGCTTATCGATTCCTCGATGTTTATTCCTTTCACCGCTAACGGAAAGAGCAACGCGTAGAGCGCGCCGGGCGTGTCCGCGAATTCCTTGCTGCTTTTGACGTTTATGGCTGCGAGGCCAGTCTTAACTTCGAGCACGCCTTCAGACGGGGGCTTGAGCTTGCGGGAATCCACTATAAGGTTGGTGACGCTCGGCCCTTCTACGACGTGAAACATCTTGACCTGTTCAGCAATACTGCGCCAATCGTAGCCCGGCTTGACGCGTATTATAGCGATGTCGTTCTGGAGGTTTATAGTTGATTCTGCAATTAGACGGGTAAGATTGGTTTCGTTTACCGGATTGAGAACGGTCTTGCGCTTGAAGCGTTTCAGCGCGCTCACTATAGCGGTTTCGTTGCTGTTCTTCACAAGTCCTTCCGCAGAGAGCCAACGGGCGACCGCGCTGTAGTTGAGCAGCCCCAATCCCAAGCAGCTTTTTATGCCCGGGTGTTGCTCTACCGCTTTATGTACTGCTTCCGACACGCCGAGTTTTTGGTCAACCATTTCCATTCGCAGCCGAAACCGGCCAAAAAGCCGTTGGCCGTGATTGAATTGGGCCGGAACCGATTTAAAATGCTTCCGTGTTCTACTTGGTTAAGGGGAGAATGGTTCAAGGCAACCCCAAGGAGGCAATCCGGTAAAGCGGCCCTAAAACCGCTCCCCTTTATTGCTTTCTAGTGCACGCCCTTGAGGCGGCCGACGACAAAGCTCTTTTCCAAGGCGTTGATGAAGGGCAGTAGCTTGGGTCCTTTCTTGCGTCCTACGAGGAGCGTGTAGCAGAGTTCGAAGAATTCTTTGAGTGAGACGCCGCCCGTGGCAGTAAGTTCGCGTATCTTGTTCCACTGCTCTTCTTCAGCGTCGTGTTGCTCTAGGAAGGATGCGAACTCGTGCAGTACCGATTCTTGTTTGGCTGTGAAGCCAGCGAAGGCCTTGACGGCTTCGGCGTGGGGGACTATCACGAGTTTTTGTTCGTCGTCGGCGTAGCGCTCGAGCCATAATCGGGCAGAGGCGATGCGTTTGTCGAGCTCGATTTTCTCCATGGGGGAGAGGGCGCAGCCCTTGCGTTTTGCCATTACCTCTTCCACCTTGATGTACGGTACTTGGATGAGGTAGGCTAGGAGGCCGAAGTTGGGCCTATAGTAATCCTTGGGCGTTAATCGGTTGTCTTCTGTCGTTTGCGACAGCTCGAAGATGCGTTTCTCGTCCGGGTCACGGCTTTCCCGGCGGCCGAACGATGCCTCGGCGAACGAGTCGTAGTCGCTGTAGAGTTTGATTATTGTGTCGCCGTCCGGTGAGAAGTCTATTGCTGTGCGCGGCTTGTAGCGCGTCATGATGAACCGCAGTATTTCGGGTGGTAGGAGTTCGTCCATTTCCTTGAGCGACACGCCCAATCCTTTCGAGCTGCTCATTTTCTTTCCACCAAAGAGGAAGTGTTCGTAGGGTACGTCGTAAGGCGTTGGGTAGTTGAATATCTTGGTGCTTATTTCGGTTGCTACTGCGTGGCTTCCGCCGGCGGCGTAGTGGTCCTTACCCGCGCCCTCGACGGTTACGCCGAGCGATTTCCATATTGCGGCCCAGTCAACTTTCCACGTAAGTTTGGCGCGTCCATTGAGCGGTGAAATGCGGCCCTTGTGGCCGCAGCCCTTGCTGTACTTCGTATCCTTGCATTCGTAAGAAACGGTCTCGCCGTCAAAGTCGCTTGCAACTGTGCCGCCTATTTGGCCGCACTTTTCGCAAACAACGTTTATCGGGAGCCAGTCGCCCTTCTTTTTTGTCCCGCTCACGCGTTCGTTGATTTCCTTTATTTCAACGGCCCTTTCCAGCGCCGTGCGAATCAAGTCGTTCATCTTGCCCGCACGGTAATACTCGCTCGACCAGTGCACTCGCGGCTTGCAGCCTAGGTGTTCAAACACCTCAATGAATTCATCGGCGTAGAAGCGTGCAAAACTTTCCGCGCCTTTTTCGGGCGAGGGAATGTCGCATAACGGCATTCCCATATATCTCTTGAAAGATTCATCAAGACCTTTAGGGAAGCCGTCCATTGGGTCAAAGTCGTCGAAGCGGTAGACGAACTCGACGTTCTTGCCGGCGTCTTTTATCGCCTTGAAGAGGATGTCGTGTATTACCACGCCGCGCAGGGAGCCGACGTGGATGCGTCCGCTCGGCGTCTTAGCATCACCAACGACTTGCTTCTTGCCAGCGTCGAGCTCGCTTGCGATGCGGTCTGCCCAAAACATTTTGTCTTCAGTGGTCTTCTCGGCGTTTTCCATTCTATTCTTTCACGTTCAAAAAAGGCCGTTAAAAGTATTTAAACCCGGTTATTCTGCGTGTTCGCGGGCTATTTCCTCGTCTATTTTTTGCATTAGTGCAGCCCAACTTCCGTGACCCATGAATCCGGGGGGATTGTCTCCGCCTTGTTTTTGTAGGCGTTTTCCGTCGGCGCTTCGGCGCATGGCTGACTCGTAGAGGCCGTTTAGGCGTCGGTCGCGTTGCCAAGCCTTGGCTCCAGTTGGCGCGCCCCTGCGTCGTTCTCCAAGAATCATCGCGAATAGTTCTGCCGAGTTCTTTTTGCGAATGTACGTCCGACCCTCGTATTCGGTTTTGACTACGGGAGCTATGCCGTATTCTTTTTCTAGGAAGGTGTACCAGTTGCCGTGCCCGAAGAAGCCTTTAGTACTTTCTGGTGTCTGTCGTTCGTTAGGCCCCATTTTTTCTGCGGTTTGGTAAAGCGTGCGCAAGTCGGGTTGCGAGAGCCAGTATTTTTGGTGGGTTGGCCGGTTGGGGTTGTTCTTTATTTCTTGCCATATCCGTGTCTTTAATTCTCCGCGCTGGTAGGCTATGGCGCCGTCTTCAGTACGCTCGCGCGTGCTTGGGTAGTACTCTTTGCGTTTGTATTTTTTCTCGTGCGGATTGTCTTCCGATATTTCTCGCATTACGCTTATGTTGTGGCGCTTCTGTAGGTAGGTGTACCAGTCGTCATAACCGAAGAAGCCGGGTTCGATTCCAGAAAATTTGCGATCGTTTTTGTTGCGTCGTTGTATTTCGCGGTGCACTACTTTTAGCGTTGGTGAGTCCAGCCAGTAGCGCGCGTGCATTGGCGTATTATTGGCTATCTCGAGGCTTACTAGGCCTTCTAGGCATTCTCTTGTTGGTGCGGTTCCGACTATTGCGAACGTTTTTCGTATGGCACTAGCTCGGGTTGGGGTCATAATACGGCGCAGTACTGCTTCAAGACGCTCTTCAATTAACGAATGTGGAATCCTGGTTTTGAATGCTAGTTCTGCAAGGCTGGCGTGGTTGCCTGCACATGCCTCTTTAACTAGGTTCTTTTCTGCGGGGGGCAAGTGAACTGCTTTGGTTCTCTCCGCTTCAGTGAGTATTCTTGCGGTACGCAGCGGTCTAGGCATGGTAAGAATAGTACTTGGTTGTTGAAAAGCTTGCGCAGACCGTTTGGAAAGGAATATATTAGTTGCCTATGCTAGAACTATTTGCTAGACGTATTCTACTGATTTGTCTAGGAGGAGTTTTTTTGGGCGCTAGACCGCGAAAATGGAAAAAGAAAGGCCACATGCGTTGGAAATGGATTAAAAAACGCCGACGCAGACTCAAGCGCAAAATGAAGCGAAGGGTCGGCAAGCTCTAGCAACGGGCTTGTCTTTCCTACAGCTTTACGGAACTGCTTTCAAGTTTAGCGTGAGCCTTTACCGGCTCCGCTTTTTCTTTATTTTATTTGCCTACCTTTGGGCGTAGCGGGCGCGGGATATTATTACGTTGGCGCGTTCGAGCACGCCTTGCGCCTCTTTTTTATCCATTGCCGTGGCGTAGCCCTCGGCGAAGCTGGGGAAAAGCTCGTCTTCGCGTGCTTGAAGGCTTTTTTTGAAGAGTAGGATGTCTTCGGCGCGTTTCTCCAACTCGTTTGAGAACGAGCCGAGTCCGAAGTCGATTACCGTGACCTTTCTGCCAACTAGAACGTTGCTGGTGCTGTAGTCTCCGTGCACTATGCCCGCACCGTGCAGTAGCCCGAGCTGGCGGCCCGCTTCGCAGCACTCGGTCGCTCCGCCCTTCTTTTCAAGGCGTTTGCGCAGCAGCACGCCGTCAACGCGGGATTCGATTAATTCGTACTTTGTTTCGCCGTAGAGCTCTGGTACGTTGGCTTCCGGTTTTGCAGCGCGCAGTATTTTCGCTTCCTGCCGCGTGCGCCTGCTGCGGAGCCGTTCGTCCAGCTGTGGGTGGCGGTAATTCTTTGGCGCGCGTTTCTTCGCGAGCGCGGGCTTGCCTTCGAAAGTCGTCTCGTACAACGTGGCTTCGGCCCCGCCGTCGAATTTCTTCATTGTTTTTCCTCGGTAATCTTGTCGAGCACGGTTTTTATTTCGTGCCAGGGGATGGGGCCTTCGCGGAGAATCTTTGGGGGGTAGATTCGCGTGTCGAGTATTGTTGACGGCGGCACTTCCGCTAAATCCCCGGTAGTTAGTATTATTGGTACTTTGCCGTCAAACGCTTGAATCACTTCGGTTTCGCGGTAAATTTGGCTTTCTCCCGAGATGTTTGCGCTTGTTGCGGTGATTGGGCTGCCCACTGTGCTGACCAGTCCGCGTGCGAAGTGGTTGCTTGGAATGCGGAACGCGATTGATTTGTCGGGGCTGATTTCGTCCGGCAGTTTGTCCGTTTTCTCTACGACTAGTGTCAGGGGCCCGGGTAGGAACGCGTTGGCCAGGTATTCTACGATTGGGTTTATGTTTCCGTATTCGCGCATCATTCCCAAGTCCGCGGTTATTATCGAGAGCGCCTTGCCTATCTCGCGTTTCTTGAGGTCGCACACTTTCTTTAGTGCCGCGGGGTTGGTAGCATCCGCGCCCATGCCGTAAGCCGTTTCCGTAGGGTATATCACGATGCCGCCTGCGAGTATTGCCTTGGCGGCTTGGTCGAGCGCCCGCGCCGTGCGTTGTCGTTCGCGCAAGTTGATTTGGAGAACTTTAGTGTTCATTGTATTTTTCCTCCTTTAGTCGTTCCATTTGAATTCTTGTCCGTCGATGCGGAGGCCCTGGTTGGGCTCGGTGCTTTTCCATTCTGTTCCGCTGGCGAGCATTTTTACGCCGGTTACTGCAATCATTGCGCCGTTGTCTCCTGCATACGCTGTGGGCACTGCCTTTAGAGTTGTGCCGTGCTCGTCGCACATGCTTGCAAACATTTCTTGCAGCCGTGGGTTTTGTGCCACGCCGCCGACTAGCATGACCTGTTTTTTGTTGGTGTGACATAGGCAGCGTTCGGCTGCTTCGACGAGCATGGCATAAGCGTTTTCCTGCGCGGCGTAGGCAAGCGCATTGTGGTCGGCAGTGCTGCGTTTTATTGCTGAGAGGAGCCCGCTGAACGCGAGGTCGACGCCTTTAACGGTGTACGGCAGGTCAACCAGCTCTTTTTCGTGGTACTGTTTTGCTGCGAGCATTACGCCTACTGCGTCCGGCGGGTCTAATTCCAGAAGCCGTCCTGCGTTGTCGAGGAAGTTGCCGATGCCTACGTCGAGTGTCTCCCCGTAGACGCGGTAGCGGTAGGCGCCGCCGCTTTTTTCGAGTGCTAGAATCTGGGTGTTACCACCCGATACGTAGACTGTCAGCGGGTCAATTGCGCCGGTGGCCCATTTGCCTGCTTCGACGTGCGCAATCGTGTGGTTGACTGGTACGAGCGGTTTGTCTAGAAGTTGTGCCGCGCTTTTTGCCGCCATGTACCCTACGCGCAGCGAGTGTCCGATGCCAGGGCCTTGTGAGAATGCTATGGCGTCTATTTCCCGTGCGTCAACGCCCGCTTTTTCGAGCGCTTGTTTTAGCAGGGTTGCGTAGTGTTCGGCGTGGTGGTCGGCGAGCTTGCGGGGTATGAAGCCGGCTTTGGATGACGGGTACTTGGCGAGTTCGTTCGAAAGCACTCTGGTTTTTTCTTGTGAGACTGTTTTGCCTGTTTGTGAGACTAGTGCAACGCCTATTGTGTGGGCGGTTGACTCGATTCCCAAAACGAGTTTTTTCATCAACGTTCTTTGGGTTCGCAAGGATATTATTGGTATTTGGTGGCGCGGCGGTTGTGGCTTTAAATACGTTTTCCGGCCAAATGGTGGTATGGATCCGATAGACTTTATTGTGTTGGAACGCAAGTGGCAGGCCGCGTGGTACGACAAGCGCGTGTTCGAGCCCGCGTCCGAAGGCGAAAAGAAGTGGTTCTTTACCGTGCCTTACCCCTACGTGTCGGGGTTATTGCATGTTGGGCACGGCCGTACTTATACGAACGGCGACGTGCTTGCCCGTTACAAGCGCATGGCCGGATTCAACGTGCTCTGGCCGCTCGGTTTTCATATCACGGGCACGCCTGTACTCGCCGTGAGCCAGAAGATAGAGTCGGGCGACGAGGCCACGCTCAAGATGTTTACTGAGCACGTCTCGATTTACGAGAAGGACGCTTCGCGGGTCAAAGAAATCGTGGAATCGTTCAAGGATCCGTGGAAGCTCGTCAACTATTTCTCTGGCAAACTAGTCAACGATTTTAAGGCAATGGGTTACTCGCTAGACTTGAGCCGTCAGTTTACTACCGGCGACCGCGAGTACAACAAGTTCATCGAGTGGCAGTTCAAGAAATTCAAGGAAAAAGGTTTCCTGAAGCAGGCGGCTTACCCCGTACTTTACTCGCCGCGCGACGGCAACGCTGTAGGCGAGGACGATATCAAGGATGCCGATACCGTGCCAGTCGAGGTCCAAGAGTTCACTGCGTTAAAGTTCGCTTTTGGCGATGCTTTCCTCGTGAGCGCGACGCTCCGGCCGGACACGCTTTATGGAATTACCAATATGTTCGTTAATCCCGAGGCCGAGTACGCACTAGTGCAAGTTACTTTCGGCGACGGGTCAACGGAAAAGTGGTGGGTCTCTAAATTCGCTGCCGAAAAATTGTCTTACCAGGATGCCGCAGTGCAAACACTGCAAACGCAGCCCGGCGAGTTCTTCGTTGGCAAGAGCGTAACCGAGCCGAACGGGCGTACGGTGCCCGTGCTGCCGGCAAAATTCGTTGATGCCGGCCACGCTACGGGTTTTGTTCACAGCGTTCCCGCGCACGCTCCGTTCGATTTAGTCGCAATCGAAGAGCTCAAGCATGATGAAAAGACTCTTTCAAAGTATCCTGGCCTCAGGCAAGCTGTTGCCGCGATAGCTCCGATTCCTTTAATCAAGCTCGAAGGATACGGTGCAGTTCCTGCAGCTGACATTGTCTCGCGCCTCAAGATAAGCAACACGCGGGAGAAGGACAAGCTCGAGAAGGCGACGAAAGAGTTGTACAAGGCCGAGTTCTACGGCGGTGTGCTCAACGACGCCAACGGCGAGTTTTCCGGCCTATCCGTTGCAGATGCCAAGGAGAAAATGGGTTCAGCGCTTAAAGCGCAAGGCAAGGCGCGCTCGTTTTACGAGACGTCGCGGCTCGCACAAACGCGTAGCGGTGATAACGTTGTTTGTGCGGTGCTCAAAGACCAGTGGTTCCTTGACTACAACTCACCGGGCTGGAAGGCGCTCTCGCGCGAATGTCTTGACGCGATGGACATCTACCCTGCGCTCTATCGCAAGCAGTTCTCCGACGTTTTCGACTGGCTCGACAAGCGTCCGTGCGCGCGCCGGAGGGGTTTAGGCACTCAATTGCCGTTCAACAACGAGTGGATAATAGAGTCGTTGAGTGATTCGACTATTTACATGGCTTTCTATACCCTCATCAAACCCGTGCGAGAGTATGGTTTGAAGCCTGAACAGCTAACCGAAACGTTCTTTGATTTCGTATTGCAGGGACGCGGCACGGCTACCGAAGCGGCCGCAAGCGCCTTGATTACGCCTGATGTTGTTGGGGCTATTCGCAAGGAGTTCCTGTACTGGTATCCAAACAACCTGCGCCATACTGCAATAGCCCACATCAGCAACCACTTGAGTTTCTTCGTCTTCGCGCACACCGCGATATTTGGCCGCGAGCACTGGCCTAAAGCCATCTCACTCAACGAACTCGTCATAAGCGAAGGTACGAAGATGAGTAAGAGCAAGGGCAACGTCGTGCTCCTCAATAAGATCGCTTCCGAGGTAGGTGCCGACGTCTTCCGTCTCTACATGATTGGTGCGTCAGACTTCGGCAGCGTGATGGACTACCGATCGAGCGACGTGACCGCAACACGCAAGTCAATCCAACGCTTTTATCAGTCCATTGTGGCAATGGCGGGCGAGGCGCGCCAACCAACGTCGGACGGCGTCGCGTTCAAGTGGATGACGTCAAAGTTCGAGGCTGCCGTGCGCGATTCAACAAAAGCATTGGAGGAAAAGCGTCTCCGTGATTACGTCCAATCCTCTTTCTACGGCTTGCTCAACGCGTACGACCACTTTGTTAGGCGCGCGACGCCGGGTGAGCGCGCGTCGTTTGCAAGGCTTGCCGCAGTCCGCTGGGTCAAGCTCCTAGCGCCGGTCACGCCGCATATATGCGAGGAATTGCACGCCATGCTTGATGGTAACGGGTTTGTCAGCCAGGCGTCTTGGCCGCAAGCCGATGAATCTAAGATTTCGCCTGAGGCCGAGATGGGTGAAGACCTCGTTGCCACAGTGCTTGCCGATGTCCGCAAGGTCTCCGCGTTATTGGCGTCTAAAGGCAAGAAAAACACTATGTGCACCATCATCGTAGCTGCACCCGCAAAATGGTTGGAGCTGTCAAAGCTGCTCTCGCTTGGTTCGGTGGAGGCCGCCGTCGCAAAGGCGTCCACGCCCGAACTGGCCAACTTCGTCTCGCGCTCTTTCTTCGAGTACAAGTCGCGGGGAATCGGTGCAGTGCAAGCGTTCGATGAGCAGGGCGCTCTTTCGGCTGCAGCCGAGTTTCTTTCCAGAGAGCTGGGCTTGCAAGTTACGGTGGTTACCGAAGCCGAGTCTAGAAACGAGAAGGCGGCCAGAGCAATGCCGCTAAGGCCCGCCATCGTGCTAGCCTAGCTGTCTTCTCGGTTTGGGCATAACCGTTTTATAAGCGCTGGCAGTAATCAGTGCGATGGTCGGGGAATACGTCCTGCGCACTGACGGGGATGTGCGTAGGCTCATAATAAACTACAAGGGGTCGCCTTTCGGCGCCGACGTCGCCCAGTACGCCGAGGCGATGAAGGACGTCATCGATAAGCTCAAGATTGTCGACGCCGACGAAATAGTGCTCAGCGAGTACTACGAGCGCATCTATAATGCGGAACAGACTACGATGTTGCGCGAGCTCGCCAACCTCATCAACCGTCTCGAAACCGATTCCGTTTGGTCACCTTCACATATTGGCACGACTCGCGACTCGAAAAAGCTCGCCTCGCGCCACGATGCGGTTCTAAGCATTGTGCACAATCTTTACGCGGACCCGTTCAAGGCGTACTTGTCAATCATCCAGGAATCCAAGACGGTAAAGGCGCGAGTCGAGTCTTATCAGGGCGAAGACAAGGCGGATTTGGCGAAGTACCTTGAGACGCTAGAGTTTATTCACGCCCAGATGGAAAAGCTTTCCATAGTAAAGAAGATGAAGGTCTACGTTTCGCAGCTCGGAGAGATTCCAACCGACCGCGGAATATACCACTCGCTTTTTGAAGTTTCAATCAAGCCCTCGTTCATAGGCTCGCGAATCTTTTTCTCCGGAATCGAGTCGCTCGAACTCGTCGACCAGTACGAAGTCCTTGGCAGTACCGTGTATATTTACAAGCACCCGGACAGCGTAGAGTACCGTTACTACATCAACCCACCCGAGTACACCTTGCCGCCTGACAAGTACTTTTTGCTGGAGAAGACTAAGGAAGTCGTTGCAGGACACCGCCCGGGTGATGTCGGCTTCATGGACGTGGGTGCGGCGCGCCAATACTTCCACAAAGTCTACGTTGGAACAATCTCCGATTTGGCAAAGCAGAACAATATTGATTTGTCCGTCGAAGAAAAAGAGGACTTGGCGACGATAGTCTCGCGGTACACGATTGGCTACGGCATCCTGGAACTCCTCCTCTCCGACCGTCAGCTTACCGACGTTTATTTGGATTCGCCGCTTGGTACAAAGCCAATCTACTTGGTTCACAGCAAGTACGGTCAGTGCCAGACCAACATCATCTTTTCGCAAGAGGAAGCGCTCTCCATAGTCTCGCGCTTTAGGGCAATGTCGGGGCGCCCGTTCGATGAAGCGCATCCCATCCTCGACTTTGATCTAGCGGATTTGCAGACCCGCATCGCCGTTATAGGCAAGCCACTAGCGGTTGATGGTACTGCCTTCGCCTTCCGTTTGCACAAGGACACGCCGTGGACTCTCGCGCAATTCCTCGCCGGAAAGATGTTCAACAAGACTGCTGCGGGTTTGTTCTCGTTCTTCGTCGACGCCCAGGCGTCAATGCTCATCGTTGGTTCGCGCGGAGCGGGTAAATGCCTTGCCGGGGACTCGCTCGTCCAACTGCCCGACGGGCGTCTTGAAAGAATCCAAGATTTAGTGGAGCCGCGCTTGGCCGCGGCTAAGACGCTTACCGACGTCGGCGACGGAGTATGCGCCGACTGCTCCGACTTGAGCGTCTTTACACTCGCGCCCGACCTCAAGGTGCGGCCAACCCCTGTAACCAAGGTCTGGCGTAGGACTGCCCCCGCGCACCTTTTGAGGATTACGCTCGCTTCAGGCAAGCAGATTGATTGCACGCCGGAGCACCCGCTTTTTGTGGTGCGTCAAGGCTTGGTTCTGCCCATTCGTGCCGATGTCCTGGAAGTCGGCGAGCATGTAGCCACCCCGCGCTCGTTGGCGGTCATGCCTTCGGAAGCCCCGCGGAGCGCACCAGTTCCTGTTGAGTCTTGCAATCAAGCGTACTTGGGCGGCATGGCCTTGGTGCAGCAGGACTTGGCTGATATTTCCCGACGCGAGCCGCTCACGGTTGCCGCCGGAAAGATGGGTTTGGGCTACAAGACTTTGTTGAACCTGAAGAACGGCGTGCGAAACGGCGTAAGCGGTCAGGAATTAGCTGCGTTAAGTCGACATTCAGGGCGCCCTCTCGAGGAGTACCTTTCCCGCGCCACCGCAGTCCGGGACTATCATTCGCGTCAGCATTTGCCGATAGGCCTTGAGCAAAAGCCTTTGGATGAGGACTTCGCGCGTTTTCTCGGTCTGCTTTACGGGGACGGACACATTGATGCTACGGAAATAACTTTGACTAATGTCGAGGCAAGTCTGCGCGACAATTTCGCCGATTTGGCAATGAAGCTATTCGGCGCAATATCTTACCAACGCCAGCCCAAGAATCGGTCTCCGATGACGCAAATAACCTCTAGAGCGTTATCGCGTTTCATTAGCTCGCGTTTTAGCATTCATCTTGGAAACAAGGCGTCAGTACAACAACTACCTGAGGAACTTCTCAAGTCGGATGATCGAATACTGGCTGAATTTATTCGCGCCTACTTCGATTGCGATGCCAGTGTAAGCAGCAAGACTGCTGAAATAGAGTTTGCAACCGCTAGTCGTGTTATGGCCCTGCAACTACAGCTGGCGCTCTTGCGTTTTGGCATTGTTTCATTCAGGAAACGAAAAGTCGTCAACGGGCAGGAGTATTGGCGGTTGTTTATTCGCGGCGAGAGCGCAAAGAATTACTTTAATCGCATCGGGTTTGGCTTGGCGCGCAAGCAAGAGAAATTGGTTCGTGCGGTTACCGGTCAAAAGTTCAATACAAACGTTGACGTGGTGCCAAGCTCGAAGTTCTTCCTCCAATATTCTAAGGCGCATTATGGCTTTGGTAAAGTTAGTCTTGACCAAAAAGAACTCGGACGTTCGAAGTTCCAGAATTTGGCAGATGCTTTTGTTTCCAAGCAGCCGCACGACCCGGTTGCAGTGCAGATGAAGCGCTTGGGTGAGTCCGATATATTCTGGGACAGCATAACAAGCATAGAGAACGTCGAGCCCAAGGCACCGTTCGTGTACGACCTCACCGTAGACCTGACGCACTCATTCATCGCCAACGGCATCATCGCCCACAACACGTCCTTTTTGCAAGCGATGATGCAGGAAATCCCGCAGAACCTTAGGATAATCGTTCAAGAGGACAGCGTAACTGGTGATTCCGAAATCGTCGTCGAGCGTAACGGTGTCATGCAGCAAACTACTGTTGGAGAGCTTGTTGACGGAGAGCTAGCAGCATCCGGTATTGGTTTTGATGAATACTCTTCAGTAGTGCCCGCGTCTCTTAGGGTTTTCTCCGTATCCGATGGCCGGGTCAAGCTGTCTTCTGTTTCAAAGCTCATCCGACACCGCGTCACTAAGCCGCTATACAAACTTACTACTGTTTCAGGAAAATCCGTTACGGTTACCGGTGACCATTCCTTATTCAGTATTGTCGATGATGTACTTATACCGGTAAAGACTGCTTTATTGCAGCCCGGAGACCGTATTGCGGGTGCAAACGTTGGCCTAGCTTCAGATGGGACCCTGCAGCAGCTACTGGCGGATTACGTTGAAGAGCTGGTCGCATTTGTCGAACCGGCCGGGACGCGTGAATCCTTCGTTTATGACCTGTCAGTTCCTGAGTCCGAGAATTTTGTTTGCAATGGTATAGTCGCGCACAATACCCAAGAGCTACCCGTGCCCGCGCTCAAGCGCTTTGGCTTTAACATCCAGCGCATGAAGACGCGGCCCCCGCTCGGCAAGCAGAGCGATTCCGAGGTCAGCGCCGAGGACGCGTTGCGCACCGCGTTGCGTCTGGGCGATTCCGTCCTCATCGTCGGTGAAGTGCGTTCGGGAGAGGCGCGAGCGCTTTACGAGGCAATGCGTGTCGGCGCCGTCGGTAACGTGGTCATGGGAACTATTCACGGTGAGAGTGCGTACTCGATTTGGGACCGGGTCGTAAACGATTTGGGTGTGCCAACTACCAGTTTCAAGGCAACAGACTTCGCCATAGTTGCCGCGCCAATACGTTTCAAGGGCTCGCTCAAGCGCAACCGCCGCCTCATTGAAGTGACAGAGGTGCTCAAGCACTGGAACCACGACCCGGGCGAGGAAGGTGGTTTCTTGGAGTGGATGCGTTTCGATGCCAACAAGGACGAAGTAGATTTCTTCACGGACAAGCTCAAGGACTCCGAGTGGGTAAAGAGAGTTGGCAGGACTCGGGGGTTGTCGTTGGATGACATAATGAATGAGGCCAACGCCCGCGGTGACTCGAAACAAGCGCTCGTCGACCTATCAAGAGAATTCAACGTGCCGCGGTTGCTCGAAGCCGATTACACCGTGCGTGCGCACAACAAGTACTTGCTCATGGAGGAGAAGCAGCGCGACGAGTTCGGTTCGGTTGACCACTCGAAACTGCTTGAAGACTGGAATGCGTGGGCACGCGATATCTTGGCCAAGGAAGCGGTCACCGAGGCCAACGCAACAAAGGTGTCCTAGTTGGCTAAACCCCCGAAACCCGAATCATTGTATTCCGATATCAAGTTCGATTACCTCAAGAAACGCACTCAAAAGCCAAAGGAGCCTTATCAGGGCTATGTGCGCCTCGTCAAGTCGCTCGCCAAAGTATTCAAGGGCATGGGCAAGGGCAGCAAGTTCACCGACGACCAGCGCGCCGCAATCGAGTTCCTCAATATCCAGCTCTCGCCAGAAGAACTGTACTCCGCGTACAAGGGCTTGCTTTTCACCGGCGTCGGCGTCGGCCTCGCCATTCTCGTCGTGCTATTCCTTCTCTTGCCTGACGCACCAGTGCTCGCGCTCTCAATAGGCGGAGTAATGGTCCTCGGCGGCGCGGGCGGGGCGTTCTACATGGCTGGCTACCCCGCAATGCAAGCCGAGTCGCAGAGAAAGCTCGCAATCGCCTACGTCCCCGAAATAGTCAGTTATCTAGTAATGAACATGCGGCTCAACCCCAACCTCGAGAAAGCGGTTGATTTCGCCGCGAGCCACGGCCGTGGAAAGATTGCTGAAGACTTGAAGAAGCTGGTGTGGGACGTCCAACTCGGCGTGTACTCGAGCGTTGAAGAGGGGTTGGACGGCCTTGCCTATCGTTGGGGCGCCTACAACGACGACTTCAAACAAGCGCTCATGCTCATCCGCGCCTCGCTGTTGGAGGGAGACGAGGCGCGCCGCGAGGCGTTGCTTGAAAAAGCGGGCAACGACGTGCTCGAAGGCAGCAAGGAAAAAATGGACTTGTACGCGCGCCAACTCCACCAGCCAACCGTGTACTTGTACTACTTCGGAATCCTCTTGCCGTTGATGTTGGCAATCGTACTGCCAATTGCAACTGGCATGATGAAGGACTTGCCAATCAAGGGCGTGCTACCTTTCTTCGCGATATACAATATTTTCTTGCCCCTCGCAGTGTATTTCATGGCGCACGGCATCATTGCTGGCCGTCCCCCAACTTATGTTCCGCCCGACATTCCTCCGGATTTCGTCGGTCTCCCGCCCAAAGGCACCTTCCGCGCCGGGTCAATCAACCTGCCCTACGTTCCCCTCGCTTTAGCCGTGCTAGTGCTGGCGTTGTTTATTGGCACCGTGCTCGACGCCAGCGTCGTCTCGAGCACGCTTGCCAACCAAGCTTTCGAAGACCCGGCCAAGGCAGTTGCCGCGCTACCGCACTTTGACGTCCCGTTCTACGGTGCAATCTACCAATTCACTATCTACGGGTTGCTCATCGGCGTCGCACTCGCCATAAGCACCTATTATTACGGCAAGTACGTCGACCGGAAAAAGATGCAGGACGAGATACGGTACATGGAGGGCGAGTTCAAGGACGCGCTCTACGTCCTTGCTTCCCGCCTCGGTGAAAACCGGCCCATTGAGGATGCGTTCCGTCATGCTATCGAGTTCCTTCCTAAGAGCAAGGTTGCAAACAAGCTCTTCAAGCGCACTCTCGAAAACATCACCATGCTCGGCATGACGCTAGACAAGGCATTGTTCGACCCTACCTTCGGGTCGATGCGGGACATTCCGAGCGAAATGATCCGTAGCGGCATGCGCATTCTCGCTGACTCAGTGCAGTTGGGCGTCAACGTTGCGGCAATGTCTCTCATCAACCTCGCTATGCAAGTG
>MNVH01000065.1 GCA_001871595.1 Candidatus Micrarchaeota archaeon CG1_02_55_22
GCTCGAAGCGTGGAACAGTCTTGCCGTCAACAACCACGCCGCCGACAAACATTTCTAGAGGCCGCGCCCACAACTTGGACTCGCGGTTCTCGTAGAGTGCCTCGTAGACGACGAGTTCTTCGAGATTCTCGCTGTGCTTGGCCACTCCGACGACGCGGTAGAGCCCGCCCTTGTAATGGCGGTACGCTCCAGGCGAAACTTCCAAATCAGTCTACCTGTATCAGGTTCTTTTTCGGCGCCGAGGGCTTGAGCTTGCGCAAAACTACTTCGAGAATGCCGTTCTTCAAGTTCGCCTTCGCGCTTCCCTCGTCAACTTCCGCAGGCAATTTCACCTCTTTGGCGTAACGGCGGTGGGGGTCGACGACTTCGAGAACAAGCATGCTGCGCGCGGACGATAAGCGTACGTCTTTCTTGTCCACGCCGGGCAACTCGAAGATTACTGTGACTTCAGTCTTTCCGTCGATAACGTCGGCCATCGGCTCTCTGACTTCGTCAACGCCTTTGCCGGGCTTGACGTTGCCGAACTCGGAAAAGTGGGGCTTGCCGTCGGGACCGACGTTGACGCGGAAGCCGTAGACAAGAGGCTTGCCGTCAGACTTTACGTTCTCCATTCTACTGAACAAGTCCTGCATTTCTCCCTGCATCTCTCTGAAAACTTCGTCGAAATCTCGGAAGAAATCGTCACCAAAAACATTCTTCTTTTTATTTACAGCCATGTTATGTTCCACCCCTTGGAAACTATCTAGAAACTAACCCATCTTTAGCTTTGTCTTCAATACTTCGGCGAGAGTAGCCGAAGACGCGTTTGAAGAGTCAAAGAAAAGTGAGAGACGGAGCCCACCCGCTACGGGCGTGACGCGGACAATGACAAACGGATCGCGCGAGACGAGGAGCCGCCCCTTGAACGAGACGCCCAAACGCGAAAAGATACGGAAAGCCGAACTGTTAAGCCGCTCGCCAGCTTCAAAGAACGACAGCTTGCGCTCGGAAAACGTGCGCGTCAACCTTGCCACCGCCCGCTCTGACGAATAACCGACGTTGAAAGCAATTGCAGGCTTCTGGGTCAAGCCCGACTGGAAGTTAGCCAACAAAATCAATACTTCAGCACCCAACACTACGAATGCCGCGACAGCCATTGCAGCGCCAGACACCACTACTGCAGCCGTATTGCCCGACAAAGACAGTGCTACTGCAGCGAGAACCAAGCCTAATGCTACCGACACTGCGGCTAGTAACCGCACGTCGGTGAGCTCCAACACGGCGCGAAAGAGGATGGACGTCATTTTCAATCACTTTAATAAGCGTTTTTCGGCTTAAAACCTTTCTACAGACAAGCTTATAGCCCCGTAGTGCAGCGGCCCAGCACGACTGGCTTTGGAAACCAAACGGCCAAGGCGCCGCGTGTTAAGGAAACCAGTAAACCGCGGTTCGAATCCGCGCGGGGCTATGCCGGCACGCGAAGGTTTTGGTCGAGCTTTTCAAGGGCCGCGCCCGCAGGCAAGGCCCGAAGAAAAGGTCGGTTCGAATCCGCGCGGGGCTACTAGAACAAAACGCTAATACAAGCATAGAGGGATATTCAATGGGTAGAACAAAAGGAAAGCACTTGCACACTGCTGCAAAAGAACTAGTGAAAAAAATATCGGGCTCGTTCAGCGAAGACTTCAGCAAGAACAAGGCCAAGATAAAGGAACTCAACCTCATCGGCGAAAGCAAGAAAGAATTAAACAAGCTCGCTGGCGAAGTAACCATACTCATGCGCCGAGCACGGCCCAAGACAAAGCACGTGCCCCCCGTAGCAGTCTAGAAAGACTGCCACGCCGCGTCTTTAAAACCGAAGAACTCTTTAGTCGCCTCAACAGCGACCGCCTCGTCGAACGACTTACAAGTATAGATTACTATTGAGACAAAGTCACGGCTTGCCCAATAATACAGCGAAATGCCAGAATCAATCAACGGAATGAACGCGTCAAAACCCTGATTGCCATCCTTGCCAATGCCACCCGGCGAAAAGATTGTCGGCTCGCCGTAAGCACGCAAACCAAGCCTGCCTGTCACTGACTTAAAGTAATCACGGATATCCGCTTCAACGACTTTTCGCGAAGCAAAGCCCTCGACTAGACAGCGTTGCCGGACAATATCAGGCGCCAAGTCCTTCATTCAAACCCCCCAAAGAGACGTTGGGTAACGCAACTTCAAACCATTCACCGGATTGTTGACCAAATCTTCTATCAACGAAGCCTGTCGCTTGCCAACGTAGTCAGCAATGTGTGCGCTGCCACGCAGTTTGACCGCGCGAAAATAAAGTCCTCCAACCCATCGCCCTTTAGACGACAATTGCCGTCTTATGGTTGGCCAAGCGCGCCGAAAATCCTGTTCCGTCAAACCCTCTTTTGCACCAAAACGCGAAAGCACGCGAGGCATCGCGTACTCAAACAATTGGTCAAGATGTTCTTGCACGGCTTGACGAGCCACGCGCGTCTTTCCGGGCGAACGCGCAGCATGCAAGTTCGTCAGTAAACGGTCATAGCCCTGTCCCAACAACGGCGTGAGCTCGTACTGTAAAACAGGGTACACCCGGCCGGAAAGCGTTGACGGGTCGCTGGCGCGAGCATACTCCTCGACGTCTTTCGGGTCAAAACCCATCAAATGCCCAAATACGCGGTCGTAACTGCCCTCGAGAGACCGGCCCAACCAGCTCTCAAACTTTTTCTGTGAAACGCCTTCGGGCAGGACGCCTGCCCTAAAAACTTCAGGATGCCGAGCGGAGACCGCGCGCGCAAGCGAAGCGTTCACGAGCCAACGCCGTGGGTACGTAAAAGCGCTAAAATTTGAGACTGACAGCTGTGCCTTGTGCGCCTCAATAGCCGGGCTCCCCGGCGTCGAACGCACGGATTCCTCCAAGTCTTCAAGAAGCCGGTGCTCGTTGACCCCTTGTTTTGTAAAGCGCGAGGGAACTCCGAAAGACGCAAAGCCCGCATCCACCGCAGTAGTGGCAGGCTTTATGCCCAGCAAAGTGTCTTGAAGGCTAAGCGCGGATTCTGAATGAAGTAACAACCACTTCACATGCGGCGGGGCTTGCTCGACCAACCGCTTGAACCACTCCCCACGCTCCCGAAACGTTCGAATCTCGTCCCGCTCAAGAATACGCGCCATAAACTAGTACTGCCTCGCCACGTAAACAACCTCGTTGGCGGGCTTGCCGCACGCCACGCACTTGCCCGACGCTTTCTCGTCAGCACCGTAAAGCATGCCACGCACCTTCCCGGCTGTTCTTTCCTGTATAAGCTTACCGCACGCGGTGCCTTCAGAGCCAGTACTGCAAATATTTACACGACAAAAACCGCCCTTGCCGTCGAGTGCTTTGCCGATGGCGTCAATGCTCTTGCACTTGGTGATGCGCGCTTTGAGTTCGGCCTTCGAACGCTTGGCGAGCTCTTTTGCAAGTGCTTTTCCGGCGCGCGCAACGGCGCGTGGCAGCACGGCGAGCGGTACGACGGTTTTCTCATGGGTATCGCGGCGCACGAGCGTGACGTTGCCTGCCTCGGCTTCCCGCCCGCCTATTTCAAGGCGCATTGGCACGCCTTTGAGCTCCCACTCGTTGTACTTGAAGCCCGGCGACTTGTCGGAATCGTCGAGGGCAACGCGGTAGCCCTTCTTTTCGAGCGCCAGCCTGGCCTTGACCGCGTAGGCGAGCACGGCGTCGCGCGTCTCGGCCTTGAATATTGGCACGATAACGACTTGCACTGGCGCGACTACGGGCGTGAAGATGAGTCCCTTGTTGTCGCCGTGCACTGCGATGAGCGCAGCCATGACCCGCCAGATACCCGGGCCAAAGCACGTGTTGAACGTGTACTTCTTCTCGCCGGACGCGTCCTCGAACGAGACGTCGAACGGCTTGGAAAAATGCTGTCCAAGCATGTGCGTTGACGCGATTTGGTTGACCTTGCCGTCAGGCATGACAACGTCGTTCGCGTAAGTGTTCTCCGCGCCCGGGAAAGTATCCCAATGCGGGCGAACGAACTGCATTAACGCGAGCCCGAGACCGCCTTCAAGAACTCGGCGAGCGATGACCATGTCCTTGGCAACTTGGGCTGCGGCCTCGGCACGTTCGGCGAACGCGGTGTGCGTCTCGATGAACATGAACTCCCTACCGCGCAAGAAGGGCAGTGTCTCGTGCTCGTAACGGTAGACTGAACAGGACTGATAGTATTTCAAGGGCAAGTCACCTATTCCTTGAACCCAGAGCGAGTACATCTGGTAAAACGCCGTTTCACTGGTGGGGCGCAACGCCAGGGGCCGCGCTAGCTCGTTGTTTCCCCCTTTGGTAACCCAAAACAGTTCAGGCGCAAAACCCTCCAAATGACCGGCTTCCTTGTCAATATTCTCTTTTGGAATGACTACGGGGAAAGAAACGGGTTCGTGACCGTCTTTTTCCAACTCCGCTTCAAAGAGCGAGTAAAGCTTGCGTAAAACCCTAGTGGACCACGGCTTGTGCACCACGAAGCCCTGCACGTTGTAACGCACATCAACCAAGTCGGCCGCATAGATTACCGTGTTATACCACTCGCTGAAACTAGCGTTCTTATCGACGTTGAATTCCCGTTGCGCCATCAAAGCCATGAAAAACCCACTCCCTAATGCAAACTAACTAACCGCTAAAGCCTTTTTACTATAACCACTTCGTCGTCGTAATGCCCGTCAGTGAACTTTGCCACTCTTGGTGCCACGCCAACCTCCTCAAAGCCAAGCTTCTTGTAAAACGCTCGGGCGCGGGCGTTGGAAGAGAAGACGTCGCCGCGCACAATCTCGAAACCGGCCTTGCGCCAGTGATTGAACACGGCGTCAAGCGCCGCCGAAGCAACTCCCTTGCCGTGCACCGACGGCGAGAACATTATACCAAAGCCGGTCACGTGCAAAGACCTTCCTGCGCACGGACGAAAGGAGATGTTTCCGACGACGCGACCGTCAAGCACCGCGACCACCGACGCCCTGCCTTTTGCGGCTTCCTCGGCGAAGTACCGCTGCGACTCGGCAAGAGTGCACGGCTCGAAAAGCAATCCCGCGTTGACTGAAGGATTGCAAAAGATTCCATTGAGCGGCTCGGCATCGCCCTCGCAAAAAAGGCGCAGCTCTAGCACGCCGCAATCGAGCTTGAGCTTGACGGGCTTGAAAGCGTTTAACGCAGGTTTCTCAGGTTTATTTACGGCCATTAAAATCACGACTCTAGGTGGTAACGTTAAAGTTGTTGAAAATGCCCGTAACATTCCTGATACTGCCGTTAAGTTCGGTATTAGCAGCGGGAATCGTGCTGCCACGAACAAGCAAGACAACGATTACTATCACGAGAATGGATGCGCCCAGAAAGAAGATGTACTCGAGCGAGGTCTGCGCCTTTTCGCGGCCATAAAACAAGGACTTCAAACCATCAATTCGCTCGCCAAGCTCGGTTGAAAACCAGTCCCACCTGCCCTCGGCGTATTCCCTAGCATCTTTAACCCCGTAGCCTTCCGCGTGCCAACGGTAAGCAACGTAAACTAGCCCGACCAAAAACAGTACTGCGGCAATCGCAAGCAACGGCACCAGCCAATCCGGCCACACGCCCGGCTTTGAAGCGCGGAAGGCGGCGGCTTCAGCGGCACCGGCAACACGCACCGAGTAATCGCCTTCAACCGGCGCGTCGAACACGGCCACACCGTCAGGCCCGGTAAGCAACAAAACAACCGTGCCGTCAGGCAACAACAACTCTAACGAAACGTTTGCCGCAGGCTCGCCGTACTCGTCGGCGACAAGAACCGAACCCCCTTCACGCGCGTCAACCACCGTAGGCACAATCACTGAATACGCCGGCGGGCGGGGGGACGCAGGAATGTAAGTTGGCCTGCCGGACGGGCTCGGCGACACACGCGGCGTGGGCGAGACCGTCGAAGAATTAAAAGTTGAATTCACAGACGAATTTGCGGTGGCTGTTGGCGAAGGCGTGACCGTAACTTGAATAACGGGAATGGATTCGTTGACGAACGACGGGCCGGTATAGCCCGGCGAAACAAGCGCGATGCGGGCGCGCTCGTAGTAGTTGCCTTCAAAACGAATCCAAACGTCGGCGAGACGAATTTCTTCCCCGCTCGCAAGAGGCGTGCGCGGGGCAACAACTTCGGCGCCGCGTGTAACGCGCACCGCCGCCAAATCAGGAGAATAATCATCCAACAAAATGCTGTACCCTGAATACTCGATTGTGTCGCCCACGGCAAGAAGATTAGCGTAACCGAGTTGGCCGGAGAAAGACTGGGCTGCAACAACAGAGGAGAGGGCCAGCAAGAAGACTGCAAAGACGATTCTGCGCATGGAAACGTTTAGGCAGCAAGGGAATAAAAAGCGCAACGACGCCGCAACACGCGAGCCGAGCGCTTGAAAACCAGTTCAGTTGAAGACTTGCGTGAGGAGACGGTGGCCCATGACGTCCATGTACTGGATTTCCTTGCCCGCATCCATCTCTTCCGAAAGGTCTTCCGGAATCGTTACCTCAAAAGTCTCGAACGACTCCAAGTCCATGAGCTGCGCGCTCTTGCCAGCCACGCTCACGATTTGGGCGCGCCTGCGCACCGCAATGGGAATCTCGCAATCAGAATCCGACGACTTCATGAGCGATTTCTTCGAGTGGTCTAGGAGCGATATCGCGACAACGTTTATCTTTGCAGCACCGTGCTTTCCGGGCTTGCTCTTATCCATGCTAACAATACGGCAGGGATGTTCGTCAACAATAACGTACTTACCGACCTTGAGGTCTCCCATCTTGCCAAAAATCTTCTCGCCAGACATCGTAAACACACTCTCCAAAATAGAACTTACTGGCAGTATATACCGTGGAAGGCTTTAAATCCCTTACGAAACTCGGCCAGGCCATAACGTTTTATTGTAAACGCAAGCAAACTACTATCATGGAGTTAATCGACTCGCACTGCCATCTCGAGCACGAGCTTTACGCAGACGGGCTAGACGAAATAGTGGCCAACATGCGCAAGGCAAGCGTTAGCACGGCAATAACGTGCGGCACCGGCCACGAAAACAACCGCAAGACGCTCAAAATCGCCGAGAAATACGCGGAAATCGAGGCGTGCCTCGGCGTCTCGCCGTACGACGCACTACGGGATTGGAAGAGCGAGCTCTCGGTCGTGAAAGACGCTCGCGACAAAATCGTTGGAATAGGCGAAATCGGCCTAGACCGCCACCACTTTACTTCGCCCGACGAGTGGCAAAAACAGGAAGAGTGCTTCACCGCGTTCGTAGAACTAGCCGAATCGCTGGATTTGCCCGTCGTAGTGCACACGCGCAAGGCCGAGGAACGCGTCTTCGAAGTCCTCTCCAGCTACAAGGACGTGCACGTCATGCTTCACTGCTTCCTAATATCTAAACTGGCGCCTGAAGCCGAAAAACGGGGGTGGCTGGTGTCGCTCCCAACAATTAAAAGCAAGTCGCGGGAAAAGATTGCCAAGGCACTCTCGTTCGAGTCGCTCGCGTGCGAGACGGACTCGCCTTTCCTGTGGAAGGACGAGAAAGACGACGGTTTCGCACGCAACGAGCCCGCGAACGTCGTGGAAGCGTACACGGCAATCGCACAAGCACGCAAACAACCCCTTGAAGAGGTTGCCGAACGCGTGAGCGAGAACGCTAGAAAGTTTTTCGGGTTACAAAAATGACGGTATCGGTTTTGAACAAGATAAAGAGCCTGGTGGGAGGCAAGAGCGCGCCCGACAAGAGCATCGCCGTGTTCGTCGACGGCCCCAACGTCATCCGGAAAGAGCTTGGAGTCGACCTGGAAGCGGTAAAGAACCGTTTGAAAAAGTACGGTAGCCTGAAAGTCGCGAAAGTCTTCCTCGACCAGTACGCGTCAGACAAACTCATCGAAGCAGTAACAAACCAGGGCTTTGACGTAGTCATAGTGCCAAGCGATGTAGACGTCGCAATGGCTGTTGAAGCAGTCGAAGCATCCTTCAACCCCGCTATTGACACCATAGCAATCGTTTCTCGCGACAGCGACTTCAAACCAGTGGTAATGAAGGCGAAAAGCCACGGCAAACTAACAATCGTAGTCGGCACCGAACCCGACTTCTCCTCAGCGTTAAAGAACAGCGCCGACATAGTAATCAACCTGCGCGAATAGAAATGGCGAAAATCCTGCTTTACTACGGCGAACACCCTGAAGAAAACCAGATGACCGCACGCCGGACCCAACAAATAGCTAGGATACTATACGATAAGTACGGACACGAAGTCAAAATCGAACGGCACAAATACGCCACCCAAAAACAGCGCTACTTTGCGGATATTCGGCGTATGATGCGAGACGAAGAACAGGGAACGGACCAGACTAGCCAACTCGAGGCACTAATACAACAGTGGTCTGCAGGATTTTTTGAAAGTAGCACTCCGGCCATTACTAACAAGGTTGCAAGACAAAATCCGGACCAGCACCTATTCAATATCCATGCTGCGATAAGCCCAATAATGAGCGATGGGCCGGGAGTTATAGTACTCGACGGAAGGAGACGCAAAAACGCGGACGCGGAAGACGACGAAATAACCTTCATGCAAGAACACGAGAACTCCGCCGCAATAATACTTCAACCTCAACGCAACCCGTTTAAAGAATGTGCAGTTATTGAATGCAAATCGTTGCCAAGATTCACACCCTCAACCGAGTCAGATTTTGAGGAAGCACGCGAATTCCTACTACGAAAAGTGGCCAAGCCTGGTATCAAAAATGTAAACAAACTCAAATTCTTTATTGAATACGAGTTCTCGGACCCCACCACCATGAGGCTATGGAAGCGCGCTACGCCCGAACCGTCCGGCCCAGAGCACGCAGAAGCACTCGCGGAGAAGATACACCAGCTAGTCGAACAGCAAGAAAGACTTGCAACGACTACGCAGCCTTTGAAGCATTAATTGAAGAACGACGCCTTTTTAATCCCAGCCGCAGTAAGAAAGCACATGAATCT
>MNVH01000020.1 GCA_001871595.1 Candidatus Micrarchaeota archaeon CG1_02_55_22
CGACCGCGAGACGAGCGTGACGCACTACCGCGTCAAGGCGATAGAATTGCCGAAGAGCCGTTACGAGTACTTCGAGATAGAGTGGATGCAGCCGTAGTCCGTTGCTAGCGTTCGACGAGCGTGCCTTCAAACTTCGCGCCGGTTATCGCTTTCTTTACTTCGGCGAGTTTCTTGCCGTCAACGAACGAGATTGGTATGCTTGAGCGTGCGGCAATCTTGGTTGCTATTACGTCGAAGACAAAGTTTGTCCGCGCCTTGCGGTCATCACCCTTCTCCGCTAGCGCGAGTAGTTGGGCGTGCGTCATCTCGGTGAACGCTTTGGCGGAAGGGTTCTTTTTAGGGTCGGAGTCGTAGACGTGGTCGATGTTGCTGACGTTGATTATCCTATTTGCGCCCAAGCGTTCGGCGAATAGTGCGGAAATAGTGTCGGTAGTCATTCCCTCCAGCAGGCCGGCGCCGATTGGAATTAGGCCTTCGCGGAAGGCGTGGAACGAGTCGTCAATGTCCTTGATTACTTTCGGGAAGGCGTGGTCGCCGAGCGTGGCTAAAAGCAGTTTGGCGTTGAGGCGTGTGGCGTCTATTGCGAGCCGGTCGGCGTAGAACTCGTTGCCGCACAGTTCGCGGGCGGCAACGGCGTAATTCTTGGCGCTCGCACCGCCGCCTACGACGACTGCGATGCGTTGGCCGCTTTTCTGTAGGCCTATGAGCATTGTTGAGAATTCTTTGACGTAGCCGGTGTTTATTGCCCCGTCTTGTGAGAAGAGCATTGACCCGCCGAGAGAGATTACTACTGGTTTAGTTTCAGCCATTTTTTCCGCCCCGTTTTTAGTGTATGCGTCTAGATTGCTTATTGCGGTTGGGCGTTTATAATCCTGCGGGAGGGCGAAGCCGTTTTTAATCTGGCGTGCGTAATGCTTTCTAGGAGTTGTTGTTAGTCATGGCGTTAAAAAAGCGTTTACCGAAACACGTTGTCGCTAGTGACCGCGTTGCCGTGCCGAAAACCCTCATCGATAGGGTGGTTGGCCAGCAACGCGCCGTCGATGTTATCCGCAAGGCCGCCCGGCAACGCCGGAACGTGCTGTTGATTGGTTCGCCGGGCACGGGCAAGTCGCTTCTCGCCCAAGCACTCGCCGAGTTGATGCCGGTACACGACTTGGAGGACATACTAGTAGTAAACAATCCCGCTGACGAAAACCGTCCGAAGATTCGCGTGGTTAAGGCGGGCGACGGTAAGAAACTCCTTGATCGGGAACGCCAGCGCGCCGCGCTTCCCGGCTCGAATACTAATTTGCTCATGATTTTGTTCATGCTTGTAGCCTCGTTCGTCCTGTTGTATTTCGGGCGGGAGAGCTTTGGTGATATCATTACCGCGGCGATGCTCATTGGCTTGTTCGTGGTCTTCGGGATGGTAATGTTCGCTTCACAAATGGGCCGCAGGGGACTCTTCACGTCTTCGACGGATTCGATGAAGCTCTTGGTTGACAATAGCATGTTCAAGAAGGCACCGTTTATTGACGCTACGGGCTCTCGCTCGGGCGCGCTGCTTGGAGATGTGCGCCACGATCCGCTTCAAAGCGGTGGTTTGGGCACGCCGGCCCATTTGCGCGTCGAGGCGGGTGCAATCCACCGCGCCAATTTTGGCGTGTTGTTCATTGACGAGGTTGCCACGCTCTCTCCGAGGAGCCAGCAAGAGCTCTTGACTGCGATGCAGGAGAAAAAGTACGCGGTTTCGGGCCAGAGTGAGATGTCGAGCGGTGCGCTAGTACACACCGAGCCCATTCCGACTGATTTTGTTCTCGTGGCGAGCGGTAACATGAGTGACTTGAAGCGCATGCACCCCGCGTTGCGCAGCCGTATCCGAGGTTATGGTTACGAAGTTTACATGGAGGAGTCCATTGAGGCCACGGCAGAGAACGAGGCCAAGATAGTCCAATTCGTTGCACAAGAGGTCGAGAAGGACGGTAAGATTCCGCACTTCGACGCCGAGGCCGTCGCAGAGATTCTCGCAGAAGCCCGCAAGCGCGCCGGCAGGAAGAACCGTTTGACGCTCAAGCTGAGGGAGTTGGGCGGCCTGATTCGTGCGGCAGGGGATTTGGCGCGCGAGCGCGACGCAAAGTACGTGACGCTTAATGATGTCTTGATGGCAAAGTCTCTCGCCCGCACGCTCGAACAGCAGATTGCAGGCCAGGCTATAGCGCTTCGCAAGGAGTATCAAGTCTTTGGTACGACCGGGGGCGCGGTAGGCAAGGTCAACGGCTTGGCGGTAATGGGTGATTCTGGCATTATCATGCCCATTGTAGCCGAAGTCGCGCCCGCGGCTAGCAGGGAAGAAGGGCGGATTATTGCTACGGGCAAGTTGGGGTCGATTGCTAAAGAGGCAGTCGAGAACGTTTCAGCAATAATAAAGAAACACATTGGTAAGGACACGAGTAGTTACGACGTGCACGTGCAGTTCCTGCAGACCTACGAGGGCGTGGAAGGCGACAGCGCGAGCATCAGCGTCGCTACTGCAGTCATTTCTGCTCTTGAAGGCGTGGAAATAGACCAGTCCGTTGCTTTGACGGGCTCGCTCAGCGTGCGCGGCGAGGTTCTGCCCGTTGGTGGTGTGACGCAAAAAGTCGAAGCTGCAATAGCTGCCGGTGTCCGTACCGTGATTTTACCGAAAAGCAATTTGGGCGACTTGTCGTTGAGCAAAGACCAGTTTGCAAAAATCAAGATTGTTACGGTTACCAATATCTATGACGTGCTTAAGTGCGTTCTCAAGCCCGGCGCTTCGAAGAACAAGCTCTTGTCGAAGATTCGCGCTGAATTCAAGTAGTAGCCGTACTTCCACAATCGTGTTAAATACGCGCGCGTCCTTATTTTTCCGGCCTTGAGGGCAGAACAGGTTTTAAAAGGATTTGCCCTCATTACTTTGGTCAAGCAGATAGCTTGTTCTTATATAAGGGGGAATGATTGGAAATGAAGAGATTGAGTGAATTGCCCGGTCGCGACGTTTACACTGATGATGCTAAGTATTTAGGGAAAGCGCACGACTTCATCATTGATTTGCAGAAGGGTGAGATTGCCCGGTTGACGATTAGGCCCATTGACTCGCTTGGCGGCCTGTCTCCCCAGTGGATTAGGGAGAACACTATTTCGTTCAAGAACATAGAGTCGGTTGCGGACATCATAATCGTTTCGAGCAAGCCTAAGGCCGAAGCAGAGGAAGCAGCGGCACCAGAGCCATCGAAGTCTAAGTATTCGTTTGCGCCCGCGGCAAAGCGGTTTTACAAGTAGGGGATGAGTTGAATGGGGTTATTTGAAAGCATTTTTGGTTCTCCGCGTCAGGCAGTCGGTAACTTAGATGACGCTATGAATTCGCTTGAAGATGAAGACGTTGATGTAGTCCACGGTCCTGCAGAATACTACGTTAAGCCAATTTCTCTTGAGTCGGAAGGCGACTTGACCACGGTGCAGGAAGAGCTCCAGTCGAAGAACGTCGTCCTATTGAGCGTCGCCTCAGCGTCCCGCAACCCAACCCAGCTCAAGGAGCACCTCTCGCGGCTCAGCGGTTTTACGCAGTCAATCAACGGCGATATCGCGCGCATTAGCGAGGACAAGATACTGATCACGCCTTCAAACATGAAGATAGCGAAGACTTCGAAGAAGGCATAAAACAACCAAACGGGCGATTCTAATGGAAGACTTAGTAAAAAGTGCGATAAGCAGCAGCGCTTCTACCCAAAGCGCTTCAACAGCGTTTCAAGACGAAGAAATCAAGATTTGTGTTATCGGCGTGGGCGGCGGTGGAAACAATACGCTCAGCCGTCTCAAGCAACTCGGCGTCAAGGGCGCAAAATTGTTTGCGCTTAACTCGGACGTCAAGCACCTGAGCATCGTTTCTCAAGGCATAACCAAGATTCTTATCGGTAAGAGCATCACTCGAGGATTGGGCTGCGGAGGTTATCCGGAAGTCGGCCGTAAGTGCGCCGAAGTTGACCGCAAGGCAATAGAAGAAGCTGTTTCTGGTGCTCATTTGGTCTTTATCTGCGCAGGTATGGGCGGAGGCACGGGCACAGGCGCCGCGCCAGTCGTGGCACAAATTGCCAAGGAACAAGGTGCAATAGTTATTGCCATGGTCTCGTTTCCCTTCGCTTTAGAGCGCGCCAGGCTTATGCGTGCCGAAGAAGGCATAGCCAATCTGCGCGAGTATTCCGATTCGGTCATTATCCTGGACAACAACCGGCTCGTCGAGTTAGTGCCCAATCTGCCGATGAACCAAGCGTTCCTCGTCGCGGACGAAATCCTTGCAAAGGCAATAGATGGCCTTGTATTCACGATAACGCAGCCCTCGCTTGTGAACATCGACTTCGCCGACGTCAAGGCAGTAATGTCAGCCGGTGACGTTGGTATGATTGCAGTGGGCACGGGCAAGGGAATCAACAAGGTTGAAGAAACCGTGGAGAGTGTAAAGAACAACCGTTTGCTCGACGTCGATTTCGCGGGAGCCAAGGGCGCGATAATCCACATTGCTGGCGGTGCAGATTTGACGCTCGGAGACGCGATTCGTGCAGGCGAACTCATTACGGATGAGATGGACCCGCACGCCAGCGTCAAGTGGGGCGCGCGCATCGTTCCAGACTATCAGGGCAAGCTTGAAGTAACCGCTATAGTCACCGGCGTCTCAAGCCCTCAGATTACTGGCCGCGGTCATTCGCATCCAAAAGCAGCGCAAAAAGAAAAAGGACTCTCGGACATAGAGATGCTCTAGAACGTTGCTCGAATTCGCGTAACTCGATTTCAGGTTTTCGCGGTTTTTTTACCGTTCAAGCCTTTTTTTAACGATCTAGCGCAAAGCCCCTTAGAGCAGTAAGCGCTACGTTTTCCACACTGCCTTAAATAGGTTGTCTGTTTTTGGACTACTTGCACCCTTAAACGACGGTGCGCTATGCAAAGGATTAAATACTACGACTTAGACTAATAGTTTCCCTACAAAATTTTGGCGAATTTTGGAGTAAGTGGATGCGAGAGGAAAGGCGAAACGACTTATCGGATTGCCTCCTTGGGGTTGCCTTGAGCTCTCGTACCACTCACATCTTACGTCCCTACTATTGGCCGGGCCTTTTCGGCGAACTTAGTTTTTTTTCTTCAATCTCCTCCTTGTGAAATACTTACACCATCCTACTATATATATTTTACGCT
>MNVH01000048.1 GCA_001871595.1 Candidatus Micrarchaeota archaeon CG1_02_55_22
TCCAGACTGCCGAGTTGCTCGCAAAGCTCGGTTACGACAAGCTCAACCCAATGCAAACCGCAGCGGTAGCATCAGGCTTGCTTAGCACGGGTAGCTTTCTTGTGAGCGCGCCCACTGCAAGCGGCAAAACCCTCTTGGCACTGCTAAAGATTGCCTCAGCCCACCGTAACGGCAAGACGCTCTACATCGTGCCCCTCAAGGCGCTGGCCGCAGAGAAGCACGAAGAGTTCTCGCGCGTGCTCGCCTCGTTCAACCTCTCCGTGGGCCTTGCCACCGGCGACTTAGATTACACTGGCGACGAGCTCGCAGCCTTCGACGTCATCATCTCGACGAGCGAGAAAGCCGATTCCTTGCTAAGGCACGGCGCGCCTTGGACGAAAAAAATCGCTTTAGCAGTAATAGACGAGCTGCATTTGATTGACGACTCCTACCGCGGCGCCACCCTCGAAGTCGTGATAACAAAACTTAAAGAAACCGGCGCGGAAATATTGGGGTTGAGTGCAACCATACCAAACGCGCCCGAAATCGCCGAGTGGCTCGAAGCAAAATACTTCGAGAGCACCTACCGCCCGACGCTGTTGGAAAAACTCGTCGCCTGCGAAGACAAGCTCTATTCCGAGGAAGGCGCCGAGCCGTTAAGCAGCAAGCCGCTCGAAGACCTTGTGACAAAAGCTCTGGCGGAAAACAAGAAGAAAGGCCAAGCAATCGTCTTCGTTTCATCGCGCCGCAGTACCGAGAAGGTAGCCGAAGACTTGGCAAAAATAACGCGCAAACACTTGACGCCCGAAGAGCAGGCGGAATGCGCAAAACTCGCGGCCAAAGCGCTCAAAGCGTTGCCCACGCCAACGCAGCAGTGCAAGCATTTGTCAAGCTGTCTTGAAAACGGCGTCGCCTTCCACCACGCCGGACTAGTTGCAAAAGACCGCGCGTTAATCGAGGAAGGATTCAAGCGCTCTCGCTGCATCAAAGTAATCGTTGCCACAACAACGCTGGCAATGGGCGTCGACTTCCCTGCATCGTGGGTAATCGTACGCGACGTACGCCGGTTCGACGGCGGCTACTCGGTTCACCTCCCGAATTTGGAAGTACAGCAGATGTGCCTGCCGGAAGATGCCGAAATTCTGGCGGCGGATGGAAGTTACCGGCGAATAGGCGAGCTAGTAGAAAACAAGCAAGACGCGGGCATAGCTTCGGTTAACGAATCTAGCTGGAAGATTGAAGCCGACCAGCCCGTTGCATGGATTAAGAACGAAGCGGACTATTTCGTCAAGATTAGGTTTCAAGACGGCCGCGAAATAAAGTTGACGCCTAACCATCCGTTGCTAAAGCTAAACGAGTTCCTGAAAAAACCGTTTTGGAAACGGGCCGATGCAATAGACGCCGGCGACTTTATTGCGGTTCTAAGCAATACTATTGCGTCGAATAGCGTCCCGCACACTTTGGATTACTTTGAAGACGTCTATATTCCTGCTGCGGCCCCGTTGGTAAAAACGCTAGTTCGGCAGGTCGGAGCAACTTACCCCGAACTTGCAGCTGAGCTAAAACTGCCCGTTAAAACGCTGAAGGCCTACGCCTACAATAAGGCAATTCCGCTCAACTTGCTGCGGCGGCTTTATAGCCGCGCTGGCTGCGAAGCCCGCATTTATTCCGAGGTTAAGTCCGTTAAAACCCACGGCGGCAAGATTATGGCCATTCCCGAGCGCTTGAGCCCGGACTTCTTATGGCTTGTCGGGATAATCGCTGCGGAAGGAAGCTTGGTGGAATACACCGGCAAGGGTCGGTGGTCAGGCGTGCATTACAAAAAACTCAAGATTAGCAATACTGACCCGCGGATTATTGAAAAAGTAGTAAGCTCGCTTGGACGTCTTGGCATTACTCCCCATAAGTATTCTGGGATAAAGGGGTTTGGAAAGAAAGAGATAATCATGCTCGAGATCTGCAATCAGTCGCTAGCCCGGCTGATAATGCCTTTCGGGATGACCGCCGGGAAAAAGTCGCATACTATTGCGCCTTCGGACGAACTATTTCGTCTACACAAAGACTTTGTCGCGCAATATGTCGCGGGGGTATTCGATGGTGATGGCAGTTTTGGCGGGCATAACCGCGACGTTCGATTATGCGTCAAGAGTCGGTCCCTAGTACTTGGAATGCAGCGTCTCCTCAAGAAGTTTGATATTAGGTCCACCGCGCGTCAGGACAAGGCCGGCAGCTGGTGGCTAAGCATAAGCGCCGCCAGCGAAATAGCAAAGTTTAAGCGGCAAATCCCCTGCGTCAGGCTTAATATCCAGCCGCGAAAATACGTTAGGGAAACGCGCCCGCAAAAACGGCTGGGCGACTTGATATTCGAGCGAGTGGCAGCGGTGAAAACAGAGAGATTAAGCTCGCCGCAATCGGTCTATAACTTAACCGTCAGGAATAACGCAAATTATGTATATAACGACGTTCTAGTCCACAATTGTGGCAGGGCAGGGCGCCCGCGCTTTGATCGTAAAGGCGTCGCAGTGATTATGTGCTCTCACCGCGACCTCTCAACCGTTCGCGACAAGTACATCCTCGGCCCACTCGAGCACATTTACTCCAAGCTCTCGGCCGAGCCCTCGCTCCGCATGCACTCGCTCGCGCTTGTTGCAAGCGGCCACGCTAAGAGCCTTGAAGAGCTCAACGCCTTCTTTTCTAAGACGTTCTACGCCAAACAGTACGGCGACTTGACGCAGTTATACGGGAAGATTGAGGGAATGACAATGCAGTTGCAGGATATGGGCTTCCTAGCCGAGAAGGACGGCCGTCTTTTTGCCTCACCCATAGGCCGTCGGACCAGCGAGTTGTACCTCGACCCGCTCACGGCCCACGCCATAATCAAACGCATCAAGCAACCGCCCTCCACCGCGTTATCGCCCGAGTTCGCCCTCCTCTTGGAGTACGGCAACGCGGTAGAATCGCGTCCGCTGCCGCGCGTCGGCAAACACGAGGAACAGGCGCTCTGGGACGAAGTCTACGCTACTCTGGGCGATGCCGCCCTGACCGATTGGGAGCTCGACCGCGAGGCGCTCGAGAAGTGGAAGAACGCCAAGATGATTAACGCGTGGATAAACGAGGCGACGGAAGACGAAATCCTTAAAACATTCGACTTGCCCCCCGGAATTATTCACGCCCGCATGCGAATAGTCGAATGGCTCACCTACGCGACGGCCGAGCTGGCGATGGTGCTCAACGCCGCTACCGCGCGCTCGCAAGCGCGCCGCCTCCAGCGCCGCGTCAAGCACGGCGTCAAAGACGAGCTGCTCGACCTAGTTGCCGTGCGCGGCATCGGCCGCGCCCGCGGCAGAAAGCTTTACGACGCCGGAATCACTACGCGCGAAGAATTGCAGGCCTCTGACAAGGCCAAGCTTGCGGGCATACTTGGCGAGAGAGTCGCCGGACGCTTGTCTGAGCACTATTAGGCAAAAGTATATCGCGCCATCTTTTGAGGGGCGGTTTACGGGTCTGCGTTCAAGCACGCTCAATATCTGTCGGTCAAGTTCCTCACGGTAAAGCGGGTAATGCGCGAAGGCCGCAACCCAAAAACGCTGAAACGACGCCTGCCGAAGGCGTTTTCGTCGCTTACTGATACGTATTTATTCCTCGCCGGGTACAACATAACTAATGGAAACAGGGATTAAGGTGGGGGATTGCATGGAGAAGTCCCTCGTTACCGTGCCCGACTCGGCCAATGCGGCCGAAGCAGCCAGCAAAATGGCTTCCGCAAAAGTGAGCAGCTTGATGGTTACAGACGACACAGGAAAAATATCAGCCATAGTGACCGAAACCGACTTGGTCCGCAAAGCCCTAGCATTGGGCAGGACTGACACTGCGGTTAAGGAAATGGCTTCAACGCAGCTAGTAACCATTCCCGCTGACGCCGACATGGCCGAGGCAGCAGTGCTCATGGGAAGACGGAACGTCAAAAAGCTCGTGGTAACGATTGATGGCAAGATAAGCGGAATCATATCCCACACGGATATTATTCGCATCGCCCCCTCCTTATATGAACTGACCGCCAAAGGAAAAAGCGCATAGTGCGTTCCTTTAGGATTTCTCCGTGCAAAAGAAGCTCCAGCAGCGAGCGTCATGCAAAATGGAGAAAGACGTCGAAAAGATTCTTGCACGCCTAAACCGCGCAGTCATCCTCGTCGAAGGAAAAAAAGACGAGGCCGCGTTGCGTGAAGCGGGCGTGACCGCGCCAGTCCTACGTTACGGGAGCGGCCCGCAAGAATTGGCCCGCCGCGCCGCACAAGCGACTCAGAAACCGCTCTTGCTCTTCGACTTCGACAACGAAGGAGAACGCAAGACCGCGGAAATGGAACGGCTGCTTTACGGCGAGAACATATCGCCTGACCGGTTACTCCGGCGTGCATTCAAGCACGTCTTCGGCGTTTGCACCATAGAACAGCTGCCCTTCGCACTGGAGCGAATCTTAGAAGGTGAACATAATGGGAAAGACTTACGTAGACATAGTAAAATACCTCATTCGGGCAAACATCGAGGTCAACGGAATAGTTGAGAAGCCCGATATCGTCGGAGCCATCTTCGGACAAACCGAAGGCTTGCTCGGCGACGAGCTAGACTTGCGCGAGCTCCAGAAGAACGGTCGCATCGGTCGCATCGAAGTCGACACGCAAATACGCGGCGGTCGCTGCATCGGCTCCGTTACCGTGCCGTCATCGCTCGACATGGTTGAAACAAGCATCCTCGCCGGCGCACTCGAAGTAGTCGACCGCGTGGGGCCCTGCGAGGCACGAATAAGCACGCAGAAAATCGAGGACACGCGCAACGTCAAACGCCAGCTCGTCCTCTCACGCGCAAAAGAACTGTTAAAGAACATGATGACGAACGAAATCCCTGAAAGCAAGGAGCTCTCCGAAATGGTGAGGCGGGAACTCCAGATAAGCGGAGTCGTTGGCTATGGGCCAGAAAGCCTTGCAGCAGGGCCGGAGATGGAGTCAAGCGACGAAATCCTTGTAGTCGAGGGCCGCGCTGACGTCATCAACCTGCTCAAGAACAAAATAAACAACTCAGTAGCCATAGGTGGCGCCAACGTGGGCAAGACTATTTCCGACTTGTGTCGCAAGAAGGAAGTAACCGTCTTCCTCGATGGCGACCGGGGCGGGGATATTATCCTAAAGGAGTTGCTCAACGCGACCGAAATCGATTTCGTTGCACGTGCACCGCCTGGACGCGAAGTCGAAGAACTCTCTCGCAAGGAAATCATTCAAGCGCTCCGACGCCGTGAGCCAGTAGAGCAATCCGGCTCGCAAAAAGTGGTGGAAGAGCGACGCAACGCACCCGGCCGCGACCGCCAATCGCGCCGCGGGTCCCCGCAACGCGAAGCTCCGCGAGCGTACCGTGACGAGCCCCGACTTGCACCCGCAGCCGTTCCAGAACCACGCCCCCTCGAACCCCCTGCACCAATACAGCCCGACGTGCCGGAAGTCGACGCGGCAATCGCAGAATCGCTCAGAAAGCACCTCGGAGAGCTAAGTGGCTCGCTGCGCGCACGCATCGTTGGCGAGGATGGCGCCGCGGCACAGGAAGTGCCAATACGCGACCTCATCGGCTCGCTATCGAAGACCGAGTCGGTGTGGGCGATAGTACTCGACGGCATCGTCACGCAGCGCCTCATTGATTTGGCCGAGAGCAAGAAGGCCAAGTACATTTGTGGCATCCGCGCTGGCAACATAACGAAGAGGCCGGATGGCATCGGTATAGTGCTCGCGCAGTAAACGCCTTCCTTCCCGCCGAAAGGCGGGAAGCTTCTTTTTTACGCGTAAGCCGCTGTCAAGCGGTTTATGCCAAATTTTTCTTTGTATGCTTTAAAGGTCAAATTATAGTCGGGCCACGGACTTGGTAGGAGTGGTTGGTTTTTAACGCTCTTGTAGAACGCTTCTGAGGGTTTCCAATCCATGCCCGCTAGTTCGAATAAAGCCCTGAGCTGGTACGCCTCCTGCACGAAATAGATTTCCTTCTGTCTTTCAAGAGGTAGGCGGGAATATTCGGTGAACTGTCTTTGTGCCGCGGCCAAATAGTAGCTTGCCGTGTCTTCAAGCTCTTCGGCCGAAATCCACCGGCCATCTGCACATATCGCGTACGACTTAAGGCTTTCCGGGAGCTGGCGCGAGTAGGTTGCGTGGCAGCCTACATATGATATTTTGCAGTCGAGGTTCTGGTAAGACGCTAGCACGCGCACCCGTTTGAAGCGTAGCTTGCGCGTCTCAGGCCATACGTCCACCGGCTTCAAGTCATTGAAATCTCTTATCAATAGAGTCTTTCCGTTGATTGTGTACGGCCCGTACATTTCGTAGCTATAATCGGTGAACCAGTCGTTGTACAAACCGTGCACCAGCGTGCCGAGCCCGACGCACAACTGTCCAAACACGCGCGCCGACGCTGAGTCCGCGCGGTTCCATTCAGCACTTGAAATAATGTCGGAAACCATACTGGTTGTGTGCGCGTTATTGGCCGAGGCTGCGAACACGTCGCCGCCGTTCATCTTGTGTTGTATTACGTCGTAAAAGAAATTTGCTAGGTGTTTCTCCGTAGATGGTTCCGTTCCTGCGTTTCGCATTTGCATTACGGTTAGCATGAGCATGAGTCTGCAGGAGCTTGGGTTTGGCATTGCGTCTGCGGCTTCAGCAACGCCGATACCTGATTCATTTAAACACATTACCGCTTCGTTGAGCTTCTCAATCCAGAGTCGTTCGTAGTAGCCGTACAATCCGAAAACATTGAATGGCAGGTGCGCTTCCGGGTCGTGCCCCCTCCATAGCTTGTAGGAGGCGCACGCGAAATCTTCAATCCAATTCGGTGTTGCCATTGTTATCCACCAAGAAGACCTCTCCAGTAGTTCCGTCAATCTTGACTTGCATGCCGTCTGAGAGGATCTCAGTAGCTCGGCGTGTGGCGACCACGCACGGAATCCCGAACTCGCGGCTTACGATTGCCGGATGCGACGTTACGCCCCCAACGTCAGTTATTATGCCCGCGGCTCGTGCCATCATCATTATCATAGACGGGTTTGTAAGGTGGGTCACCAGTATTTCCCCGGGCCGGAATCTTGGCGTATCATTGGCGTCTTTTACCAGTCTTACGGTTCCGGATGCCGTGCCCGGGCTCGCTCCGGTTCCTGAAAGAATTTTCTTCATATCTAAATTTAGCCCGGATGGATGCTTAAGCACTTGTCGTCAGCAAACTTACGACAATGTTTTAAACACGGGCGCCTTAAAGCTTGCGTGTACGAAAGAGAGCTTGGGGCGTTGGGATTCTCGTCGAATGAATCGCGCGTCTATTTGAAGCTGCTGGAACTCGGTACCGCCACGCCGGCACAAATTTCGGCGAAGACTGACCTACACCGTGCCTACGCCTATGACGTCCTCTCAAAATTGGCGGATAAAGGCCTTGCCACGTCTTTCATTGCGTTCGGACGGCGGGTATACCGGCCGGTAGAGCCCGCGAGAATCGCCGACTTGTTCGAGGAGCGCCTGGATTCCTTTAAGCGAGTGCTTCCAGCCCTAGTCTCAGGCCTGGCCAAGGACCCTGGGGACGTGAACGTCGAATTCTACCGCAGCCAGAACCTACTCAAGCTTGCGTTGAAGGACGTAATGGCGCAAACCAAGTGCGGAAGCGAGGTCTTGGCGCTCACCATGGGCGATGAGGAGTTTTCCGCGCTCGAACCCGTTCTCTTGAGCCAGTATTTCCGTTTCCTGAGTAACAACCGCGTCGTCGAGCGGATTGTAATCCCCGCGGGTGGCAAGGCGTTAGTTAAGGCACGGCTGACTAATTATCGGAGTCTTGACAAAAAATACCTCGGGGGAGTGGCTACTTGGATTTACGCTGACCGCGTCTTCCTAATACTCGTCGGCGACCCGCACGTTGGAATACTAATCACTAGTCCGACTGTAAGTGAAGCCTACCGCAGACAGTTCGAGCTGTTCTGGCGGTCGGCAAAACCCGTGCGCCGGACGTTAGTTTAGCCGCCGAGAGCCGTGGGTTCCGGGTTTATTACTTTTTTCAATCACTTTACTAGCATGGCCAATGTACCCGCCGACGATGTCCTTCTTGCAGCTTACGACTCGTTCGAGGAAACGAGCGCTATCCCTATTCCAAAGAATCCGTTAGAACAGGTCATCGGCCAGAAGAAGGCAGTAGAGATAGCTAAGATAGCCGCAACCCAGCGCCGGAACTTACTGTTAGTAGGCCCGCCCGGAATCGGTAAATCACTCTTGGCGCAAGCCATCTCTTTCCACTTGCCTCTCGCGACCGAGGAAGTCAACGTCCTGCATAATCCTGAAAACCCCGAGCGGCCGTCGGTTGAAGTAAAGACGCGGGACGCCATAACCTCGGAACAAAAGATGTTCAAGAAGCTGCAAGGCCATACTGTTGACGTCAAGTCCGTTCCCCCCTTCGTCGCAGAACGGTTGGGCTTCCGGTGCCGCCGCTGCGGACGCTTCTCATCTTCCCGTCAGAGCGTCTGCCCCAACTGCGGCGTGGACAAATTCGTGTTAAAACAAGCTCCAGACTCGCCGTTTGGCGACTTGAACCCGTTCGCCAACTATCTCGGCGAACACGAGCGCCAAGACCAAGTCCGCACCACACGCATCGGCGAGAACGGCCGCGAAGAAATAGTCCACTACGAACGGCAAGGGGAAAAAATCCGCGTCCTCGACCAGAAGTTCCTAGAAAAGCTCGACGCCATGAAGAAAAAGACGCCGCGCAAAGTCATTGTCCCACTCGACCGTAAGAACTTCGTCATCGCAACCGGCGCCAGCGAAACCGAATTGCTCGGAGACGTGCGCCACGACCCTTACGGCAGCCACCCCGGCCTTGGCACTCCGCCCTACCAACGCGTCCTGCCCGGCTCAATCCACGAAGCCCACCAGGGCGTACTATTCATCGACGAAATAAGCGCCATGTCTTACTTGCAACGCTTTCTCTTAACCGCAATGCAGGAAAAGAAGTACCACATCGTCGGTCGCAACCCCCACTCCGCAGGCGCGAGCGTCAAAGTCGAAGACGTTCCGTGCGATTTCCTGCTGATTGCCGCTTCGAACATCAACGATTTGCAACACATCCTTCCGCCACTCCGAAGCAGGGTACTGGGCAACGGTTACGAAGTCTTGCTCGATACATCCATGCCGGATACAATCGAGAACCGCGCCAAGCTAGCACAATTCACGGCGCAAGAAATCCGTAAGGACGGTAAATTGCCCCACGCCTCGCGCGACGCAGTTAACGAGCTCACCGAAGAAGCCCGCAGGCGGGCAAAACAAATAGACGGCACCGACAACGCGCTCACCCTGCGCCTCCGCGAACTAAGCGGCATAATACGCCTAGCTGGAGACATTGCAGTAGGCGAGGGCGCCGAACTCTTATCCAGAGAATTCGTGCGCACCGCAGTGGGACGCGCCAAACCCATCGAGGAACAGCTCAAAGAACGCTACGGTTCGCTCTACAAAGCACAGCGCGGCGACGTCGGCGCCAACGAGACTCCGCACGACCAAAAAGAAATATCTTAGTCAGACTAAAAAGAATGCTTGCCGGAGAAACCGGCGACAAAACTACTTGCGCTTTAGCTTCGCGTGCGCCACTCTCGCGTGCGCGATGAGCTTGCGGTGGTGTTCCGAAACCTTCTGCTCGTACTCTTCTATCGGGAACACGATTTTTCCGGCTTGGTAAATCATCAGTGCAGCTACGGCGAGCGCCATCCAGAACAAGAAGTTCGCAACCGGGCCGAGAAGGACGCCTATAATATCTTCGCTGGTGAATGCCGCGGGCGCGTTAATGCTCCAACCGAACAAAGGCGTGATGAGTGCTGGATTCGCGTTAGCGTAAATCGCCTTGTTGACCGTAACAAAGATTGTGTACGCGGCTTCAAGCGCCTTAAGTACAAATGCGAATACGAAGAACGAGCCTGCCAGCTTGAGCAAGTGGAACCTGCGGCCCCCGAGCTTCAACCAAATCATGCGGTACACGAATATCACCCTATCGACTCAAAGGCTTACGCAAAAACCGCATTTAAACATAGCGGTGGCTCCTCTGGAAGGTTTAATTTGGTTTTCCCGACTCAATAGTGTTAGCGGGCCCGTAGTCGAGTGGCTAAGACGTCTCCTTTACACGGAGAAGACCCGGAGTTCGATTCTCCGCGGGCCCACTCTATTTTTCTCTTTATTCGGCAAAGAATAGTCCTATCGCGAGTATTGCTCCGGCGCCGAGAATGATTAGTCCAAGCTGTAAGAGTGATTGCTTCGGGTTGGTTTCCTTGTGCAGCGTTGGGACAAGGTCCGCGCTCGCGATGTAGATGAACATTCCTGCGGTGAAGGCGAGTCCGGCTGATTTGAGTCCTTCGAGCGTGTTCGCCGCAAAATAGAATACTAATCCGCCCACTAGGGCGGTGAGTGCAGTAAGAAAGTTGAATAGGACTGCTTTCTTGAGGCTGAACCCGCTGTAGAGCAGCAGGCCCAAGTCGCCAATCTCTTGCGGGATTTCGTGGAGCAGCACTGCAATGGTTGTAGCGATTCCGACGGGTGGAGCGGTAAGGAATGCCGCGGCGATGACTGCGCCGTCAAAAAAGTTGTGCACACCGTCGCTTATCAGGTTCAAGTATCCTACGGGGTGTTCGTGGTGTTCCGACTCGTGGTGGTGGTGCCACAAGAAAACTTTCTCCAAGGCGAAGAAAGCAAGGAATCCAGCCAGCGCAAGGCCTAAAACCGCAGTAGCTTCGGATTCCGCTATCGCTTCCGGCAGCAACTCGAAGAACGCCGCGCCTAAAAGCGTGCCGGTGGCAAGGCTCACAAGCGCGAAAAGCACGTGTTCACTGGGTTTTTTGCGAAGGAAGAAAACTATGCCGGCAAGCGAGGCAAAACTTACTAATAGGATTGCAGCTATGATGAGTAAGAGAACCAAGTGAACACCAACTGATTTAGCTTCCTATAGGCATATATGCTCTTAGGTATACTCTTTAGTTATGACTCAATGCCCCGATTGCGGGACTGTTTTTGAAGAAAAACTTGCATGTTTACGCTGTGGCCATAACTGGAAGCCGCGGGGAAGCGGTCATCCTAAAGTGTGCCCCAGTCCCGACTGTAAGAGCCCGTACTGGAACCGGCCCCGCAAGCAGCGCAGTAAAAGTTGATTCGTCGTTTTTTTGCGTTAGATTACTTTTTTTAAGTCTCTCTATCCACAAGTCTGTCGGGGGTTTTGGTTAATGGATGAATTTTCGCAGCAGGTTGAAGACGTTTTCGCTGGCAAGCGCAGAGAGAAGCCGGACGCATCAAAAGAAGGGTTTGATGCCAAGATGGCCGAGTTACGCACTGAAATCGATTACTGCAACAAAACTACTCTCGAACTCTTGAAACGTCGCACTGACGCGTCCCGCAAGGTCGCCATATGCAAGTGGAGTGCGGGCGTACCGAACTTTGCAGCAGGCCGCGAAGAAGCGATACTGGAAAAAGCTCGTGAGTACGGCGAGTCAATCGGAGTAAACGGCGACGACGCCCGAGAAGTGATAGGGGACATGCTTAAGTCCGCGCGACGCGAGCAGGACGCCTACCGGGAAAAGCTTGAGTCTCAGTAGATCGAGCTCGGGTTAGGGCACGCGGGATAACTACCGAGAATGGATATCGTGCCAATGTTCTTCTTTTCTAGTTCGCGGATGGCGTCCTTTATCCGTTGCTCGTTCTGGTGTCCGGATAGTTCGACGTAAAAGTAGTAGTTTCCCAACTGCTTCCTTGAAGGCCGGGACTCGATGCGCGACATGTTTATTTTTCGACGTGCAAAGCCCTTGATTATATCCAGTAATAGGCCCGGGCGGTCTTCGCCGCTCGAAATAACTACGCTCGTTTTGTCGTTACCGGTTTCCGCCGCCTTCTTCTTTCCAATAACTAGAAAGCGCGTGACATTGTTCTTCTCGTCTTCAACGTTTTCCTCAAATATTTTTAGTTCATAGTTCAAAGCGGTTTCCTTTGCTCCAATGGCGGCAATCTTGTTGCTTGCCTTTTCTGCTACAAACGCTATTGCCGACGCTGTTGACGCGGTTGGCAGGAGTTCGGCGTGCGGGAACTGCAAGCGCAAGTAGTTCTGGCACTGCGCTAAGGCTTGGGGGTGGGAGTAGATCGCTTCGACGTCTTCACGTAGCGCTTTTGGCAGAGCGACGAGGCTGTGGTGAATTGGAATGATTATCTCGCGTTGGATGATTACCTTGTTTCGTGCAAGGTTGTCGAGCGTCTGGCTCACGCTTCCCTCGAGCAAATTCTCTACTGGCACGATGCCTTCCTCGCAGTCCCCGCGTTGCACCATGTCGAAAACTTCAGCAATAGTCCCGACGAAGAGCTTGCGGGCGTTGAGTTCTTCGCGCTCCAAGTAATTGTCTACGGCGCGCTCTGAAAAAGTGCCTTTTGGTCCGAGTATGGCTATGGTGAAATTGGCGTCCTTGTTGTCTTCGAGCCAAGTCCTGTTCGCGTGCTGTGGCGGCGCGTAAAGCGAGTAATGCATAGCGTACTCGGCGTTGTCGCTCGCCTTGAGAAGCCTTTCCGCGGCGGAGGCAACAGGCTCGGATGCAATGCGGATAAGTTTTTCAAATTCTTCAGGATTGTTTCCAACTGCGGCTAAGCGTTGTGCTTGTTCTACAAACGTCTTCCTGACGTTATCGTTCGCCTTGCCGGTGGTCTGTATTTCGGCGTAGAGCTGAGGGTTTGGGAGCGTGACGCGCGCTATCTGGGCGAGTTCGAATTCGTTGTTCGGCGTACTGTAGCCAGCGAGGTCGTCGAAAGTTATTCCTAGTTTCTTGAGCGTGAGCCCCGATGTTATTGCACTGAAATGCGTGGCGGCCTGTATTATCGACATGAGTGCGTCGTGCCGGTCAAAATCAAGTTCGGTCAGCCTCGCGCCCGCGCTCTTGAAAAAATTGTAAAGCTCTTCCAAGTGCGGTCCTTTGCGTACGTTGATGAATGCTATAGGCCGGTTTAACACTGACGAAACGCGGGGTCCGTGCATCGGGTGGATGCTTGCGAGCTCCAAGTCCGGCCGTGCCTTGAACGCATGCGTGTAAACCTGCTTTAGCTCGCCTTTTATCGAAGCGAAGTCGCATACGAGTGCGCCCTTCTTCGCCAGTTTGCAAGCGTTTTCAACCACTGCCTTTGAAGCGGAGAGGCTTATTGTGACTATGATTATATCCGCGGTTTTGCACGCCTCGTTAATCGGCAGGGCTTTTGCGCGGACCTTAGAGCCTAATTCGCGTGCTTTAGCCATGTTGCGCCCGGAGACTATGACTGGGTACTCGTGTTCTGTTAAGAACTTGGCGTACCATTCCCCGAATTGTCCAGTTGCACCGATAACTGCGATAGTGGGCTTTACCATACTATTGAATAGGTGGCATCACGTTTTTTAACCGCCGAGTTAACGGTTTTCTCGGCTATTTAACAAATTTGCCGTTTAGAGTCCTGCGGCGTGCTCTAACCGCGCGCGTTTGGTCGGGTTGGATGAGCCTATTTCTTCAAACCATTTCTTCGCCTGATTTTTCCCGTTTAATGCCACGATGTACACTAAATGCATGCGAAGGTCGGTTCTCATTCGGGGTCTAAAACCAAGTTCGCTCAGAATCTTAACTAGCTGTTCAGCTAGCTTGTTGCTTATGGTTGATATTTCTATGCACGGGTACTCTTTTACACCTGGTTTTTTGAGAAGAAAATCGATCCGTCAGTGTCGAACACACCCCTAAGCACTGTTTTGTTGGAAAGACCTTCAGGTATGAATACGTTTATCGCCCGTTTTCCAGTCGGAAAGTACTGGCTCATGAAGGTAAAAATGTTTTTTGAGCGTATCACCAAATACAAGCCGCCCGTACGGTAACGAATATGCGGGGTATAACCGAAATTGCGTATTACTATGCCTGAAAGGTATTCGAAGTAGGCGCGATCCTTGCTTTTGTCTCCCGCAACCATTATCTCGTACTTTTTTGCCCAAATATTCCCATCGCCGATTATCACGCCAATGAATTCCGATATTTCTTCAAGGTTCATAACCAAAGCAGTTGGCCGGGATATAAAAAGGCAGGGCGGGTGGCTTGCCGGTGGCTTTCTGGGCGTAGCAACCGTTTTTAAGGATTCCTCGCCCTTAAAGTAATTAGCGCCGCAGTAGCTCAGCCTGATTCCGTGAAGCCTAAAATGGCTTTTAGGGAGGCTAAGGGGAGCAACTCGCTGAAGACGGGTATGTCGGGTGTTCAAATCACCCCTGCGGCATCTTTTTAGTCAATTCACTTTAAAGTCTTCTTATATGGCTATTGCCGCACAAAGTGAAAATAAGCCCAAGGCGCTACTTTTCGTACTCGCCTGCGTGGTTCTTTGGGCGTTTATTCCAGTAGTGTCAAAGCTCGGCCAGAACAACCTTGACAACTACCAGTTCTTGTTTTGGTCGAGCCTGTTGTCACTCATCGTCCTGCTCGCAGGTACTTTGACCGCAGGCAAGATTGATGTACTAAGAAATTACAATCGGCAACAAGTAACGTACGCGCTTGGACTGGGGTCCTTAGGCACGTTTCTCTATTACCTTTTGCTTTACTTTGGTTATGCTCACGCCAAGGGGCTTGAAGTTCTGGCCATCCAGTACACGTGGCCCGTCTTTATTGTAATATTTTCGATAGCATTCCTTCAGGAACGGCTTACGCTGCGAACTACCGTTGCCATCCTTCTGGGGTTTGCGGGCGTTATCTTAGTAATTACAAACGGCGATATTAGGCAATTACAATTCAATAATTCGTTAGTTGATTTTGTAGTTCTGGTAGCTGCGGCTATTTTCGGCGTGTTTTCAGTGCTAAGCAAGAAAACGAAATTCGAAGCGTTTTCGGCAGCTACCCTATTTTTCATCTCGGCGAGCGTGTTCTCTTTTATCTCAATGCTGGCATTTTCGAGCTTTACCCTGCCATCCGCACGGTCGATGATTCCAATCGTAGTTAACGGAGCTCTGGTAAACGGGATTTCTTACGTTTTGTGGCTCAAGGCGTTGGGTTACGCGAAGGCATCGTACCTCGCGCCATTCGTATTTATGACGCCAGTATTGGCCGCGTTGTTGATTGTGGCATTCTTTGGAGAAGTGTTATTGCCCGCATACGTGATTGGCCTTGGGTTGGTGATTGTTGCCGGTTTAGCCGCTAACGGCTAATCCGATTGTAGTCGTTCCGTTTCTTGACTTCTGACTGTTAAGCGACTAAACGAGTCGATTCACCCTTGCGGCACTCCTGCTTTTAAGCGTGGTTCGCCTTAAGGATTTTCGATGACGCCAATCGGCCCCGAATTATTATTGTATTTTGCAATCGGTTTAGTTTCGGGCGCGATATCACTGTACTCGGTGGGCGCTAGCTTCTTCAGTATTCCTGCAATGGCGCTGGCGGGCTTGCCGCCCGCAACCGCGCTGGCAACAAACCGTTTCGGCGTGCTCGGCGGTGCGGTAGGCGGAACAACAGGCTTTTCAAGATTGGGCATTGTTCCTTGGCGCAAGATGCTCCCCTACGCAATAGTCGTCGCGTTAACCTCAATCATAGGCGCACTCGCATTCTCGCAATATTCTGGCCTGTTCACCACCAAATCTTTGGCAATACTGCTCCTCGTCTCCCTAGCAGCATCGTTTGCCGCCCGAAAATACCTATCTAAAGTTTCTCTTGGTTCGTCTGCATCTCTTGCGTTGGCGGCCTTTCTTGGCCTTTACGTCGGCGCGATCAACGTCGGTTACGCAATATTCCTAACAATCCTGCTCGTCTTCTCGGGCTTTTCCTTCCTTGAAGCGGCAATTGGCCGGAAGGTAATAGTCCTCGCGTCGGAAATACTCTCGCTGGCAATCTTTTCACTCAACCCGACGCTTATAGACTGGCCTGCAGGAATAGCGTTGTTCGCCGGCTCGTTCACCGTATCAATCGCGCTGGCAAGCCATGCCGTCAAACTCAAGGACTCAACGTTCGAAAAACTATTCTACGTCTTCGCTCTCGTCCTCGGCGTGCTCTTGCTCTTTAAGTAGCCAACCAACACCCCTAAAACGTTTTACCCTTCAAAGGTTATACGGGGATGAAGATGGAATACCGCAAACTAGGTGACACCGGACTACGCGTAAGCGAAGTGTGCCTGGGCTCGTGGCTCACCTACGGAAACTCCGTCGGCGCAAACGTGGCGGAGAAATGTGTTGAAGCTGCTTTCGACGAGGGAATAAACTTTTTTGATACCGCCAACGTGTACGCCCAAGGCGAAGCAGAAAAAACGCTTGGAAAAGTACTCGAATCCCGCAAGCGTTCGGATTACGTCCTCGCCACCAAAGTGTATTTCTCGATGGGTGAAAGCGTGAACGACCGCGGCCTCTCCCGCAAGCACGTCTTCGAACAAATGGACGCCAGCCTTGACCGGCTGGGCGTCGATTACGTGGACTTGTACCAGTGCCACCGCTACGACGACCAAACGCCGCTCGAAGAAACGCTCACCGCGCTCGACGACTTGGTCGGACAAGGAAAAGCGCTTTACCTCGGCTTCAGCGAATGGCCTGCCGAAAAAATCTCTGAAGCACGCGAACTCCAAGAAGAGCTAGGCTTGACAAAGTTCGTTTCCAGCCAACCCCAGTACAGCCTGCTCTGGCGCGAACCAGAAAAACAAGTCTTCCCAATTTGTGAAAAACAGGGCATAAGCCAAATCGTCTGGTCGCCTTTAGGCCAGGGTGTTCTCACCGGAAAGTACCCGCCCGGAAAACCAATCCCGCAGGACAGCCGCGCGGCAAACCCTAAGTCCAACGTTTCGCAATTCATTTCCAGACTCATTACTGACGAGAACCGCGAGCGCGTCGAGAAGATGCGTCCCATTGCCGAACGCGAAGGGTTAACGCTAGCACAACTAAGCCTTTCATGGTGCCTGCGGAAGAACGAACTAGCAAGCGTCATCATTGGCGCGACAAAACCCGAACAAGTCAAAGAGAACTGCGGCGTGAAAAAACTCTCCGACGAAACCTTGAAAGAACTAGGGGTATTATTCCCGTGACTAAGCTCTCGATTGAAAGCCCGAGCGGCGCCAACCTAGCAGCATTGTTCGACGAGTCGCCCGGCAGCCATCGCGCCGTAGTGATGGCGCACGGCCTCGGCTCGCACAAAGGCAGTACTTTTTACGCACAACTCGCGCCCCGCCTAGTCGAAAAAGGAATCTCGTGCCTGCGCGTCGACTTGTACGGCCACGGAGAAAGTACGGGCGACTTCGAAAAGCTCACGCCTTCTAAGGCAGTGCAAGACCTTGTCGCCGCAGTCCGTTACCTATTCACTAAAGGCTACTCGCGGATAGGCCTGGTTGGCTCAAGCTTTGGGGGCAACGCCGCTTTGCTCGCTGCCGCTCAATTACCGGACACCGCTGCGCTGGTACTGCGCGCCCCCGTATCTGACTACGCTTCTCTCTGGCGCGAGCGGCTCTCCGCAAAAGAGCTCGAAGAATGGCGCACAACCGGAAAGCGCCACTACGGCTCTTTCGAAGGCCGAAACTACCAGCTTGGTTACTGTTACTACGAGGATAGTGTAAGTCTTGAAGAATACGTTAAAGCGGAAACCGTTTCAGTTCCCACGCTCCTGTTGCACGGCACGGCGGACGATGTTGTTCCAATAGCGCAGAGCCGCAAGCTCGCTAAACACCTGCCCAACTGCGAACTCATCGAGCTAGATAGTGCAAACCACCGCCTCGACGGCCCGAACAACGCGTTTGAAACAGCCGTAACGCTGTCCGCCGAATTTCTCGGCGCCCGCGTCTAACGCGAAAGCCTATTATTCGTCCGAAAAGTAAGCTAACCATGAAGTGGGCCGCGTTCATACTGCTGATTGCACTAGCCTTGTCAGCCTCGGCCGCAACGCAACCAAAAGAAGTAGGCTCGTCGCAAGTATTCATTGAACTCAACTGGACGCTCGGCTTCGGGGATAACCTCCCGCCAAAGTTCACGTTCACCGCGTTCGGCTTTCCCGACAACGCATGGCAAAAATCCCGTTTCGAGTCCGGAGCAGGCCACGAATTCACCGAGAAAAAAGACGAGTTCGGAAACCCCGTAGTAGAATACGTGTTCGCGCCACAAAAGTCTATTGAAGAACTTTCGTTGCGTGCCTTCGTCGACGTCAATTATTTAGCTCCCCCGCAAGCCGGCGAACCCGGAAACTATGCTGAATTCACTTCACTAACCCAAGCCTCCCCGGCAATCCGCGCACAGGCACTGCGCATAATGACGCAAACCAACGACACGCTCGAACGAGCTTCGCTTGTGGGCGAGTGGGTCAACAACCGCGTCAACTACGACGGTCTAGGTTACGGTCTCACCGTAGAAAACGCGTCCTGGGTGTACGAAAACCGACTCGGTACTTGCGATGAATACGCGCACCTCATGGCAAGCATGCTGCGCGTCGCCGATATACCCGTAAAATTCGTTGCGGGATTCGTGTGCAGCACCAATTGCTCGCAAAGCGAGAACTGGGGCCCGCATGCATGGGCCGAAGTCTACGCTGACGGGTACTGGTATCCGTTCGACCCTACCTTTAACGAAGGCATCGTGCTCGACGCCACCCACGTCAAGTTCGCCGAAGGCCGCGACCAAAACGACATCAAGGAACGCCTCTCGGCAACCGCCTACAACTACCCGCTCGAAGACGTAACATTCGACCGCAGCACGCAAATCTCGCTCGACTCACAAAAACCTTTTCCAAGACTTGCGTCAATGGCTATCAACGCCACTAACCAGCCAGTCGGCGAAGGCGCGGTAGAAAAAGTCTCGGTAACCGTCAAGAACCTCCTCAACCGCACAATCGCAGTACCTGTATCATTGACCGCGCCAAGAGAAATATCCATACTGACCCAGCAAAACGCGCTTTTGTATTTGCCGCCCCACGAAACCCGCGTCTATTCGTGGACGCTCCTCTTCCCCCAAACCTTCGAGGAAGGATACATCTACAAGTTCCCCATCCGCATCGACTCAATCGGACAAAACTCGTCCACGATAATAACCGGAAAGAAAGGAGGTCTCACCGAAACCATCGCTAACCTCACCGTAACTGACAGCTACACTTACCTTGAAGGCGAAGTGCTCTACCTCAAGCTAACACTCAAAAACCTCGGCAACCAACCACTCAAAGACGTACCAATATCATTTGATACCGATTACGGCACCACGCGCACATCGCTCTCGCTCGACCCCGCCCAAAGCACTGAAACAACCTTACGCATACCACTCAACGCAACCAGCGGCCAAGAAATCAACGGATTACTCACAATAGGCGCGTACCCCAAAATCACGCAGAAATACGTCATCACGCTACCCGAGCAACCGCCCGCAAGCGTGCCAACCGACCTAGAAACCCTTTCGTTCTCGCTAGAACAAGCCCTCGCAATCGCAATCGTTATAATACTGATTCTGGCACTATACTTATACCGGAAAGCCTAGCAACGCTCACCGGCTCCTAAAATGCGACTGTGGTCTAGTGGTATGATACGACCTTGCCAAGGTCGAAACCCGGGTCCGATTCCCGGCAGTCGCACTCAACTAACGGCTCAGTGCGCACCACGCACGATACTGCTGATATAAGCATTATCCGGCTTAATTCGGCACGAAGGCAATCTCGGTTCATTGTGCCCTTGGACGTTGGAGAACTATAAAAAGACTGCGGCGATTGTGCCCGGCAAGGCACTTGACGAAACTTTATTAGGTAGTTTACTTTAACTAACTTTAAGTCGTTGGCTTTAGGTTGGATTAAAGATAGTTGAAGTAATGGTGGGGTTGTGGCGTTCAGTTCGATTGAAGAGTCGCGCAAGGAAGTCGAGCGTCTAGCCTTAAAGCTTAAACAATTCCAAGACGCCGGGCAGCTTAAAAGGCTCGGCGAAGAGGAAACTAAAAAGACCTTTATCACGCCACTATTCCGGGCGTTGGGCTGGGATGTTGAGAACGACCACAGCCTCGACGAGGTTATAAACGAGGAGCGGGTCTCCAAGGGTCGCGTGGATTATTCTTTCCGGATAAATAGCATTCCCAAATTCTTTTTAGAAGCCAAAGCCCTCAATGTGGGGCTAGATGAAAGCAAAGATTCGGTTCAAGCAATAAATTATGCTTGGCACAAGGGCACTAGCTGGGCAGTTCTGACTGACTTTAAGACGCTGATAATCTACAACGCTGAGGTCAAGGACAACAACATTTCGAACGCCCGCTTCAAGACGCTTACTTTCGACCAGTTTGTCGACCACTTCGACGAACTCTGGCTGCTTTCAAAGCCCGCCTTCGAGCAAGGGCTCCTCGACAAGGCGGCCTTGAATTGGGGCAAGAAGCTGAACCGTACGAAAGTCGGCGACCAGCTTCTCTCGGAACTCATGTACTACCGTACGCTGCTCTCCAAGAGCATCGTCAAGAACAACGCCAGCAAGAACTTGACGCAGGAAGACATTGACGAGGCCGTGCAGCGCATAATTGACCGCCTAATCTTCATTAGAACTACTGAAGACCGCTATATAGAGCAGCCCGCGCTCTCCCCCCTCGTACGCGAGTTTGAAGACAAGAAGCGCGGCAAAGTAACTTCTGCACTAAATGATGTCTACCGCAGGTTTGACGAGACTTACAACAGCAAGCTCTTTACATTCAACGCAATGGACTTGTCGCAGCGCCACTTGTGCGAAACTCTTGAAATCGACAACGAAACGCTGCTGCAGGTCATTAAGGGGCTATACTCCAGCCGCGACGGAATTACGCACTACGACTTCTCCGCAATTGACGCGGATGTATTGGGCAATATTTACGAGCAGTACCTAAGTCACATTCTCAAGAAGACGGACAAACGAGCTAAGGTTGAAAGCAAGGCCGCGCACCGCAAGGAGCAAGGCATCTACTACACGCCGACCTACATCGTCGATTATATTGTGCGCAATACGCTTGGCGAACTCATAAAGAAAAAGAAGCCGGAAGACGTCGACAAAATCAAGGTTCTGGACATGGCTTGCGGCTCCGGCTCGTTCCTGCTAAAGTCGTTTGACGTCCTAGACGAGTACTACAAGCGCAAGGACAAGGACTACGCCCAAAGCAAGTTGGATATTCAGACCGATGCAAGTCGGGTAACCCGCCGTACCCAGATACTGAAGAACAATCTGTATGGCGTGGACTTGGATCCAAAGGCCGTAGAAATCGCCCAGCTTAACCTGCTGCTCAAAGCCGCTGAAACCAAGCACCGCCTCCCCGGCCTCCGAGAAAACATCAAATGCGGAAACTCGCTAATCGACCAAGCGCTCTCAGAAGAAACGCGCGCCTTCGACTGGAACAAGGAATTCTCGCAAATCATGCAAAACGGCGGATTTGACGTTATAATCGGAAACCCGCCGTACATAAAGATTCAGAATATCGATGAAAAACAGAAAGAGTTCTTTGTTAAATTCAAAAAAGCATCCGGAAAATTCGACGTTTATTTACTATTTTTAGAAAAAAGTTACGAGTTATTGGCAGAAAATGGTCTGGGTGGATTTATCACGCCTAGTAATTATCTAAAAGCTCAATACGGCAAGAATATTCGTCGCCTACTTTCCGAAAATGTCACAATCAAAGCATTTGTAGACTTTGGAGATCTGAAAGTATTCTCAGCTGCCACAACCTACCCTAGTATCATTCTATTCGAGAAGACTAAACCAAAACCGAAACACAAACTCAGATACATACGCGTTAAGTCACTGGTAGACCAGTCAATATCTGAATTAATACTTGCAACAAAGAAAGATATCAATTCTGAATTCATTGATTCGTATGACGTGTTGCAATCAAGCCTATCTGAGAACAGCTGGGGCTTAGAAAATCAAAATTCCTCCAAAATATTAGAAAAAATTAAGGAGAACGGAAAAATTACGCTAGGCGATATTTCAGAGAGGATATTCACCGGAGTTCAAACCAGTGCGGATAAAGAATACGTTATCAATGCTAAAGATTCACGATTTGCAGGAATTGAAAGATCAATTCTAAAGCCATATTTGTTTGGCAAAGATGTTAGACGTTGGACAATTAGATTCAAAGATAATTACGTGATTTATCCCCATAAAAAGTCTGCAGGCGCGGTAATTGCCATACCGCCGGAAGAAATGAAAGCAAATTGTCCCAAGACTTGGGAATATTTGAATATACCTGAAATAAAACGAAAACTTCAATCCAGAACATATTTAATGGATAACATCAAAACTGGAGGCCGAGAACAATGGTACGAAGTATGGTGCCAGCGCGATCCAGAATGGTTCGCTGCACCAAAGATTCTGACTCCGGCCTTATCTGACAGAACCAACTTTGTATACGACTCGAAGGGACATTATTTTGTTTCTGGCAGTGCGGGTGTTTACGGCATTATGCTAAAGCCAAAATATGCTAACCCTAGATTCTACAACTTTGTTTTAGCGTTAATTAACTCAAAATTAGTTGATTTCTTTATCAAAAGTATAAGCCCGATGTTCTCGGGGGGATATTACAAATATAACACCCAGTATTTATCGCCAATACCGCTCGTGATTCCGGATGAACTGACCATTACAAAACTAGCTAAATTATCAGAAAAGCTTGAGGTTATAACACGAGAAATAGGGCCCAACACAGAAAAACGTACGGATACTAATCTTAGTCTTGAAAAACAAGCTGAAGAGTTCCAAGGCGAAATAGACGAGCTAGTCTACAGTTTGTATGGTTTGACCGCCGAAGAACGTTGTATTGTTGAGGGGGCGGTCAAATGACGTTTTCTTTTGCCGACTTGCAGCGTATTGCTTCTCAGGGCGAGAGTCCGACTGTCGAGCTTAAGACTAGCGTGCAGAAGGAACTTGGTAAAAGCATTTCGGCGTTCGCAAATAGTTTCGGCGGAATGATTGTAATCGGCGTTGGGCCGAAAGGCGAGCTTTCTGGAATTAAGAATACGGATGAAGAATCCCGCAGGCTACGCCAGGAACTCGAA
>MNVH01000013.1 GCA_001871595.1 Candidatus Micrarchaeota archaeon CG1_02_55_22
TGGCGTCAAACGCGTCTCCGTCTCATCGACTGCGTTCCCCGAGTACTCTTGTGCTAGAAATTTCGCGGTAAGCGCGTTGAGTCAGAAGTATTGTTCGATGAGCGTGGTTAGTACTCAAATAAGCAGGGACCAAGCCGTTCCAGTTACTACGAATTACCTTGAAGTCAAGGACATCAACGGTGACACCGTGCCCTTGGTTGAAGGGAGTTACGATTTCTCTTGCGGCACCGTTCCAGGACAATACTCGCCCGAGGTTATCGCGCCGACGAGCGTGTCGTGCCCCGAGACTGGCGGTGATTGCGTTGCCTCTTGTCTTTATCCGTCGAGCAGGGTGGATTTGTCCAAGACCATAACTGTGCAGCCTAGTTTCAGCGCGTTCGCCGGTACCGATGAAGAGTTTTCATGTAGGCTTGTTCCCGCACTCCGATTCGGCAGCGTTCCGGCAAACCTTACCGTCACCGTAAACGGATTCGGACAGGTTGCGCCCGGCGCACAAGTTGACTTATACGAAGTACGCGGTGAGGGGGATAGCAGTACCGAACTGCCCTGCAATTCAGCGGTTGCCGATGCGCAAGGAAAGGCGTCGTTCGACCACTGCGAGTCGAACGGCCAATTCCTGTATTCCTTGCGCGTTGACGCGTCGACGACTTTCGTCGCGCGTGCGACAACAGAAGTCGAAGGCTTTACCCTGCAGGGCTCTAACGAGAAGGAGCTCACCATTCCCGCCCGCGATGCGAACAATACCGTCACCGTGTCCCTTTCCTTCGTGCCAGCCAACATCGCGCTGACTTTGAAGGATGCGGTAACCAACGGAGACTTGGTTGGTGAAAACGCACGGAACAACGCTTTAACCCTGGCCGAGTGCCCCAAACCCGACTTCAGCCAATCCACGTTTTCGTCTGATTACTTCGAGGCCGGCAGTTACACGGGTGTTTCTGGCATTCTGCCTTCTCGCGCGCTCTTGAACTGCCGCGCTACAGTAACCGCGCCCGCCTACCGCCCCCTGCAAGCCCAACTACCCGTCGCGCTTCTCTCAACACCCGTGCCGCAAACGTACTCTCTCGTTCCGTTGAACCTGCCGTCCGGCTCGGTCTTCACGCTCACTAGTCTAACAAACCTTGACACGAACCAGCCCGTCAGCATTCCAATCAACGACAACGTTCAACTAAAGAAGGGCTACTACTACCGTGCCTCGCTCTCGTTGTCTGTAAGCGAGTCCAGCGAGCAGGCTGGCGCTTTCTTCCAACCCTCGCTGCAAGGAGAGTCTGTAATCTATGACGGTGAAGTAACGCCCGCGTCGTTCGAGGCATTCGACGACTCGCAGGGAGGCTTTGCTGCTGGCGAGTGCGGCGGCGAAACGCTCGACTTGTCGCCCAATGGCGGACAATACGCTTGGGCCGAGCGGCGCTTCTACAACAACGTGGGCGGGGTTGCACAAGCCAACGGCAAACAGCTTGACTACTACTTCCGCGTTGAACAGAACACGCCGTCAGCGTGGACGAATATCTCTTATCGCAGCCTCCTGTTCGATTCGTCGTGGAACCCGCAGTACAAGCTCTCGCCAACAGACGTTGATGCGTTGCTACCGGGAAGCGAGCGTTACGGGTTATTATGCCAAGCCAACACGAACGCGAAGAACGCCACGCTCTTGGAGAGCCAGCGCTCCTGTAGCGACGATGGTTCACAGTGCGTTACCGTGTCATTCAACCAGCCCGGTGTGAGCTTGGAGCCGCGCGGCGACGGGTTCACTGCGCAAAGCGAAGCCTTGTGCGATTTTGAGAGCCTCGTGCTCCCGCAAGACCAAGTACCGCAGGAAATACGTGACAACAATGCGATGCATTGCCACGACGTCGAGGCAACAATTCAAATAACCGACGGGAACATTGCGGCCAACCAACTTTCTTCTTCCTACGCGTTATGGTTCAACGCGCCCGCAAACTTCGCGATAAAATCGCTCTCGCTCACAGGGTTCCCACACCGTCAGGTAATGGGCGCAGACGGAAGCGTGCTCATTGACTCAACCGGTACGTTAACCGCAAGCGCGTCACGTGAGCCGTACGTCACTGTTGTCAATGCCGTTGGCCAAGCCCCGTCGTACAACGTCAACCTCTACGCAATTTACGCTCTCGCCGGCGCTCGTTCGCAATTAACAGCAAAAGTCATCCTCGTGCCGCTCGTTTCAGGCTCACAGATTCCTATAATCACGCGTTACGTTGTCGGCAACGCTGCCGAAGCACGCGAAGCTCGCAAGGTCTCGCAAGTCAACATCGTCGCCCGCACTGGCGTGACAACGAATTTTGTCAGCTTCCCGTTCGCGCCCTCTTTCTCGCAGCGTACGCAGTACTTTGGCGACGAGGGCCGCACATTTGGCTACAACAACGTTAGCTACAACGACGCCTCGCTTGGCGACACCGATTTTGCGAGCGCCCCGCAGGATTACCAGGACAACATGTTCTTGGCCAGTGTCAACAACTGCGATGGCAGTGAAACGGGATTCGGTTGCACCAACGTCGAGGTGCCATTCGAGTTCATCGCATTCAGGGCCATGCCGACGGCAACGCTCGCGATTGAAACGGATTCAAGCGTGATGCAAGTGCTCGGCACGTCGTACCAGATAACGCGCGGCGGCAATACACTCTCGGCCGTGCCGTCGACTGGCGGCGTGTCCTTCGCGTTGCAGCCTTACGACATCGTGCACGGCCACGTCACGCTCAAGCCCTCGACCGTTTCAGCAAACGCCAAAGTCAAGCTCTCTTTCGTCCTCGGCGAGAGCCATATCGATTACTCTTACTGGGTAGGGGTGCACGACGATTACGGACGAGTGCGCGTGACCTCGCACGACTTGTTTTCCAACGACCCCGGCGCGACGCTGCCTGCCGAAATCGAGCTGCATTACCCGGGCATTACCGGCGATGCATCGTCGTGCGCTGCGGGCGTCAGCAGCTGCGTTTTCCGCTTGAAGCCCTCGCAGTACGAGGATGTTGAGTGCAACGAGCCCGGAAGCAGTGGTTGCGCGCGTGCGTTGGCCTTGACGTATTCTGCTAAGGACTACGGCGATTCGAGTTACGGGTATTTGCACGCCTCGTCCGACGCGGCGCCCGCCGAGGGAGAGTTGCGCGTGGTTGCAGGCCTAACAATTGATCTACCGCTTTACCAGTACTCTCGACAAAACGTGGGCGAAGTGCAATCCGTCACGGTCAAGGACGGCGCCATTATAGTGTGCCGACAGCCAGCGAATGGTAATATTCCGGCGTGCGCGGGCAAGGCGCTTGAAACGGGCAAGCGGTACAAGCTTGAACTAGTCTGGACTTACCTTGCGGAAAGCGAACGCACGGGCGTCTTCGCCGCGTTTGGCAACGGCGCCGCGTTCACTGCCGACCCGGTTGTCAACGCGCTAGACTCTTCCGGCAACGTTGGCGTTATTGTTCCAATTACGAGCCTCGCTTCGGGGCAAGGGCTTTCCTGTAGTAGTGCGAGCGATTTAATGCCGCCCTCCGCGTTCGAGCGTACACCCAACGACAATTATTTGCAGTTGATGGTCTCGCCGGCCCCAGCTCCCGTATCATTACAGTCAACTTACGAGTTCGAGGTCACCGACGACACGCTCTTGAATATAGGGCTGACTTACAATTCCGTCAGCGTCAAGTCGACCAATCAGGGTAACGCCTTCCTGCGCTCGCCGGAGGACTCGGATTTTGCCTTGACGAGCTTCGAGTCGCAAGTAAAGCCGTGGTGCGAGGCCAATAGCGACCTAGTGACGTTCAACGTGGTGCGCCCGTCAACCGTCTGCAGCAGCACCGCGTGCATTACCTTGACGTACTCGCAAGCCATTCCCGACGCTAACGGCAATTCGCTTGAGAACGGCGGTTTCGGCTCGCGCGTGGTATCAAAGAACGAGTGGCAGTTGTATTCCCCGGACTTGTACCCGCAAGTCGAGGCGCGTTTCTCGATTCGCTTGCTGCACCCCACTCACGACAAGACGCTGCACTTTACCGCGCCTATTGAGAATATTGCGCCAATAGCGTACGAGATTTCGTGCGGCCAAACCACTTACGTCTCTGGCACGCCGCAGGACAACACTCAACAGACCGGGCCTGCATTGAGCACGCTTTCCAGTGGGTTCGATCTCTCGTCTTGCCCTGGCGAGAGTCCCGACGGACGAGACATTTCGGGTATTTTGTACTTGGACGCGCTCGCGCTTACGAATGACGCGGGTGTTGGAATCGCGCTCGCCTTGGTTGGCGACGGAGGCGCATCAACGCAACTCGATTCAAGCCTCGTGGTGGTCGGTACGGAGGGGTACTTGCAGGGCAGCGAGGGCGAGAACCCGTACTTTGGTTTTGAGCTCACACGCAGCCACCAGAATGCTGACGTGAACCCGGTGACGGGAGAACAAATGCCGGGAGTTGACGGCGGGCCTTTCTTCGTGCTGCGCAACACGGATTACGAGTCTTGCAATCCTGGTCCGATTCTTACGACGACGGAACCCGGCCTTGATACACCGGATTCGGAGCGTTGCCACCACGGTTACGTCAAGCTCGAATACCTTATCACGCCCAAGGTCAACCTTGACGACGCTGTATTCTCATTCCAGTTGCTCGGTGGTTCTGCAGAGATTCCAAACGAACCATTGTTGGAGACGCTAAGGTTTACGAACGCCGGCGGCCAGTCCGTGCTCCGCACCGGATTCGTTTTGTCTCCGGACGGAAAGTCGGGAGCCACACTTACCCGCACGGGTGCAATAACTATTAACCAGCCGCTTGCCTTCTCGGTTTACGTCAAGCCCCTTGCGTACTCGGGCTTGCGTGCCGTGATTCGCCTTTCTTCAATTGGTAGCATTATTGCCGAGAAGACGTACTCGTTGCCGACAACCGGCATTCCTCTTAGCAACGCCGCGCCGCCCGAGGATTCGGATTACTTCCTCGAGAACACGGCGTGCGGGCTTGCCTCACTGCAAATCAGTTCAACCACAAACCCGATTACAGGCGCGCCCGAGATTGTCTTGCCGTGCAATAGCATCGAGCTCTCGGTCAACCCGCTCGTTCCCTTCGATGCCGTGCCCCTGGATTACAAGGGTAATCTGGTGAACGCTTGCGGCGACGTGCTCGGGCAAAAGCTCTACCGCGTCGAGAAAGTAAGCGGCCACGACATCACGCCGTTCATCGAGCAAGGAATCGTCCAAGAGGAGTTCAACGGCGAGAACAGGTGGTTCCTTGCCTTTAACGCGTTGGGTGAAGGGTTGGGCAGCGTCAAGCGCTTGATAAAGGGCAACAAGCTCTACTGGAATTCGGGCGGAGACCAAGGCGAGGTAACGTCGGGACAGGAAATCGGCCGCGCCAGAATAACCTTTAACTGCCTCAAGTCGCCCAGC
>MNVH01000066.1 GCA_001871595.1 Candidatus Micrarchaeota archaeon CG1_02_55_22
CGAGCCGCGAAGAAAAGGTCGGTTCTGAATCTCAGATCCCCCATTGTTTTTTGTTTTGTTGTGCGCGAGCATAAAAGTCTTTTCCGCTTCTGGTTCTGTACGGTGTTGTTTATGGGTGAAGAACAGTTTAACGAGATAAAGCGCGTCCTTGATTCTCTCAGCGTTGCTTACGAAGTAATTGAGCATGAGGCAGTGAGGACGAGTGAGGAGGCTGCAGCCGTGCGTGGCACGCGGTTGTCGCAAGGCGTCAAGGCGATGGTTATCCGCATTAAGGCGGGCGGCAAGAAGGTGTTTCTCGTTGCTGCGTTGCCTGCGGATAGGCGCGTGGATTTGGCCAAGCTTGCGGAGCGGTTGAAGGGCGAGCTCAAGCTCGCTCGTCCGGAAGAGATTTTGGAAGTCACGGGTTGCGAGGTGGGTGGCGTGCCGCCTTTAGGGCACGGGCTGCCCATTCTCTTCGATTCGTCCATTTTTGCCGAGCCGGAAGTGGAGTTTAACGCCGGCCTTAAGACTCGGTCAATCAAGGTTTCGTCGGAGGGCTTGCGCAAGGCATTTGAATCAATTGGTGCTGCCGAGTTCGACCTTGCGTCTAGTTCTTGAATTCGCGGTACTCGTTTATTCCGGTCCGGTGGCGTTTTCGTAGTTGCGCGAGGTGGCTTGGTTTGGAGAGCGTGCGGCTTGCTGCGTTGGCCATTGCCTGCCCCGACGCGTATTGTTGCAAGTGTACGTAGTCGGCACCCTTGTCGTAGAGGCTCTGCGCGTCGCTTGAATGTATTGCGGTCGAGATGAAGCGTATTTTCGGGTTTTGTTTCTTGGCGTAGGCGAGCAAGGCGTGGTTGACTAGGTCGTCGGGGATAGTGGAGATTACTAGTTTTGCCGCGTAAAAGTTTACTCTGCTTAGTAGTTCTGGGTCTGCTGCGTCGCCGTAAATCGCGTCAACGCCTTGGCGTTTAAGGTTCTCGACGACTTCCGGGTCGAAGTCCACTGCCAGAATCTTTTTCTTTAGCTCGCGCGCCACGTGGTAACCTGCGCGGTGGCAGCCGAATAGTATGACGCTGTGGTTGCGGTGTTTTGGTGTGTCCAAATCAAAGCGTTTGGCCTGTGCATCGAAGAGCGTTAGTTTTGGTCCGATTGCCGTGTACGCGCCGCGCAAGTGTTTTAGGACGTAGCCTGATGAGGCGAGCGTGATGACTGCGGTTGCCGTAATTAGTGTTCCTGCTTCGGGTGAGATTGTTTTGGTGGAGAGTGCGGTTCCGGCGAGGATGAGTGAGAATTCGCTTACTTGGCCGAGCGAGGCGCCGGCCATGAACGACGCGCGCGACGCGTAGCCTTTGAGCGAGGAGATGGCCATGATGATGAATGGTTTTGCGATTGCGACGAATGCGGCGAAGGCGATTGCGGGTAAGATTACTTTTTCTAGTGGTCCGAATGCGATTTGCATGCCGAGGCTGGTGAAGAACAGCGTGGCGAAGAAGTCGCGCAGCGGCGCGATGCGGCTGGCGAGTTCTAGCTTGTACGGCGTTCGCGAGAGGCTCAGTCCGGCTAGAAAGCCGCCGATTGCGATTGAGAAGCCCATTTGCAGCGCGGTGTAGGAGAAGAGGAAGCACCATGCGAGCGCGGCGATGAAGAGCGTCTCTTGCGAGCGGGCGAGCACGGCGAAGATTCGTGGTGCGGCTAGGGCGGCAACGGCGAGGAGCGCGCCGAGAGCTGCTAGGGCGTAGACTATTGTCGCGAGTGTGGCGCTGCCGCCGGAAAAGCTCATCACGCTCAAGGCGAGTATCACGGCAACGTCTTGCACTAGCAGAATACCTAGTGCGAGTCGGCCGTGCAGGGTATCAAGTTCGCGTTTTTCGCCCAAGAGTTTCGCTACTATCATCGTGCTGCTCATCGTTACGGCGAGGGCGATGATTGCCGCGTCGGTTTGGCCGAAGCCTGCGGCGCTTGCGAGGAGTGCGGCGGCGAGGAAGGTCAAGACCATTTGGCCGATTCCGATTAGTCCGGCGTTGCCTAATTCTTTTAGTTTGCCTGCGTCTAGCTCCATTCCTACTGCGAAGAGCACGAAGGCCACGCCTATCTCGGAGAGGTAGTAGATGTTTCCCGCGTCGCTCACCAGGCCCAGAACCGCGGGGCCGATCACGATTCCTGCTAGCAAATAGGCGAGGACGGGCGGTTGCCGTATAATATATAGTATGCCGGAGGCGACGGCTGCGGCGATTATTGTTATCGCGATGTCGCTGACGAGGAGCGGCTGCATTAACGGGTTAACCACACGGGCAATAAAAAGGTCGCTGAAGAAGATTAATAGCCCCACGCGGATTCGAACCGCGGTTTCAAGCTCCAGAGGCTTGCGTCCTGGACCGCTGGACGATGGGGCTGTTTGGTTACTTATAAGGTGGGCGAGAGTTTATTTAATTTAGCGGGGTAGTACGGTAACGATGAGCGTTCACAAGTGTGTTAGGTGTGGTACGGTTTATCCTTCGGGGGCCGAGCAGCTGCTTCAAGGGTGTTCGTGCGGGTCCAGAGTCTTCGCGTTCGTGAGGGGGGATGCTGCCGGGCAGATGCTCGAGTCCATGAATACCGAGGATTTGTCGTGGTTAGAGGAAGAATTGGTCCATCTAGTTGGTGATAAGCCCGTGTCGGTAGAGTTTGACGATGCTGAGAACATTCGTATCCTCTCGAAAGGCCATTACGCGTTAAACTTGTCTTCTTTGCTGGCGGGCGATCCAGTAGTTATCCGCGCCAGTGAAGGCATCTATTACCTCAAGCTGCCGTCAGTCAAGAAATTCGACAAAAAACGATAATTCGACGCCTGTCGTATCGTAGTTCGTCGGTTTTGAGTGTTTTTTCGTCTATTGCCTTGCTTGGTTGCGCTGATGTCCGAAATTGGGGGTTAGTGGAAGAATAACGCTTAAATACCGACCTTGGGTATTGCTTCTTCCACCGAGTAGCACTGGGTTGTTATGACGCACCATCAATATGGTTTTAAACCGACTGGCGGACGCGGAACGTTTAAATACGTGCAAAAAGTGGTTATATCCGTAAGTCTTTGTAGGACAAGCATATCAACGAACCGAAAGGTTCGTGAGGTGATTTCGTGAGAAGTCTAAGCATAAGGAAGGTCGCCGCTGTCGCAGTCGGTGCAGCCATGGTTGGCGCAGCATTCGCTGGCGCAGTGGTTGACGAAGCCAGCGTCGGTAATTATCCGTTCTTTAGCAACGGAGAACCAAACGTAAAGATCGTAGTCGGCAGTGCCGCCCAGATTTCGGACGGTGTTGCAGCTGCAAATCTAGCCGCTTTAATCGGCAACTTGGCGTACTCTGACGTCAGCGTTTCCGGCGGAGCAGGCGGAAGCGGCGCAACCGGTACTGTAAACGGCAAGACCGTCTCGCTCGAGGTAACCACCCCGGCAGGCGCATCAGGCCAACAGGGTACCACGGACATCAAGACCCAACTCTACGACTTCCTTGACGTAAGCCAGGCAGTCGCAGGCATGACCCGCAACGACGATGCCAAGAGCCTCGTCGGAGACGGAGTGACCACGGGTGGATACAAGTTCGGAGCCACGAACTTCCCCGACATTGCATACAAGGGCACTGTCGCAAACACGGGCACCTACGATGTAACGCAGGAGGACTCGTACTTCGTGAACGCCAAGTCATACTACGACACCACGGAGAAGGCGTATGTGGCTGACACGGGTCAGGTAACCGTTGTAAGCAACTTTACGGCTGCATTGCCGTACCACGTTGACACGGTCAACGGAACCGTCGCCAACAGGCCGACGAACGACGCGTACATAACCGAGAACAGGAACGTCAAGGTTCGCTTCCTCGGTGAGGACTACGTCGTAACCGACTTCGAGAACGCCACGACGAACGCAATAACGCTTGGCAAGGAGTCGAAGTTCCTCCAGATGAAGAACGCCGACGAGGTCAAGCTTGGTGACGTCACCGTCAAGCTGGTAAGTATCTCGCCCATCGCGACCACAATCTCGACGTTGCCTGCAGCGTACTTCGAGATACTGCAGAACGGCACCCGCCTCGACTACCTCAGCATGGACAAGAACACCGCCAACTACAACAAGAACGGCATAATCTTGGACGTGCGCGACGTATTCGTCGGCTCGGGCGACAACTCGTACGCAGAAGTTAGCGTCTACAGCGCTTCGCTCACTTTGACGAGCGGCGCGAAGATCAACTTCGAGGGCGACACCGACACGACGAAGCTGAACGACGACGCGGGCTGGACATCTACGTTGACCTTCCAGACCACGACTGTCGGAGGCGTTGCGGTCAAGGCACTCAAGACGGTACAGCTAACCGGTCGTTCCTCAAACAAGGTGAAGGCGGGCGAGTCGGTGAACCTTATCGTCAAGCCCGTGGCCAAGACGCTCACATTCTTGGGCGTCGAGACTGGCATTGACACCGACACGCTGTCCATAACGGCACGCGGCACGCCGAGGGATGGAATCCATACCCCCGCAGCCGCAGACGTTGAGGCCAGTGTTTGGTCTGGTTCGACCGTGAGTTCGAGCACCACCGATCCATTGTCGTCGGTCAACATCAACACCACCGAGCTGTTGAGCTCGAAGGACAACGCCTTCGACGTCAGCAACGGCGGCACGACGGTCAGCAAGCTGTACATTGACGAGTACCACGGACGCTTGCTCTACAAGGACGCGAGCAACCCCGTCAACAGTAGCTACCTGCGCACGGCCGGCATCGAAGGCAACGTTGTAACCTACAACTACCCCGCAACCAAGCTGATAAACGCCATACAGCTCTACACCAACGACACCCGCAACTACACCGTCTTTACGCTGAACAGCGTGAACAACTCGGGTACTGCGTGGGCGAACGCCGTCAACCCGACATGTAATGATGTCGTGGCAGTGACCTACACGGACACGGCGGGCGGTGAATCGCAGCTCTCGACGGTCTGGAACTCCAGCTCGTCCGTCTGCGAAC